>LARN01000121.1 GCA_000980495.1 Acinetobacter sp. N54.MGS-139
GCACGAAGCGCAAGTCATTTTTGTGGTTATTTCAGGCAACCGTTGCCGTTTTTAAGCTACCTCTGGGTAGGGAGTAGAAAAACGCTGGAAGTTGACGTTTATGGAAGCGGATATTATTTGAATCTGGATCAGCTTGACTCAAAACCCAATTATCTTCGGGGACCATCTGCGGCACAATCATTAAGTCAAGATTAGTCGTCCCCTTCTCATTTTCTTCTCTAACGAAAGACAAGAAAAAGTTGGTTTCCGGCCCCGCGATATTGTATTTGACGCCGATATCCCTTTTTTCCTCTTTTATATCTGTAGAGAGCATGCGTTGCGCAGCGACGAGCTGGCACAGTTGATAGCCATAATCATGCGATATGACCTTCGCTCCGATCTCTTTAATTTTTCCCTCTTCTTTCCAGGAAAGTTTTACACACTCCGGAAGCTCCTTCAAAAAAGCGAAGCCAGTGTAATTATCCTCAGTGAAGAAAGACTTGCTTTTCTTAGATGACCAAAATTTAGGAGCTCGCCAATGAATCTCAGGCTGTACTGCAACTTCTGACCGAATGCGTTTAAGCATTCTTTCAACATCTCCTTCTATGTCATACCAGTTATAAACTGCTTCATATGCACCGCCGGTCTTCTCCGCCAGTTCGACCAGGAGATTGTTATATGGCGCCATGCCTATGCCGAGGATGAAGATTCTTCTTTTAGCCTCTAAAGCAGCCCTGATCATGGGCTTACAAGAATCCCACACTTCGCCATCAGTAAGTAAAAGCATGGCGCTTTGTTTGTTGCGGCCCGGAAAAAGATTCATACAGCTGACAATCGCCTGTTCTAACTCTGTTCCACCGAGATCTGCTTCAAGGTAAGAAACCGCTTCAGCAAAATTTCCTTGAAATTCTTCGAATTTCATTCGGTTAGGAAGAAGCTTCAACTCAACAGAAGTGCCGAAAGCTGCCAAACTTACTTGATCGGCGGCTCCAAATTTGGAATTTAATTTTTTCAGAGCCTGCTTCATCCAATTAATTCTTGAACCTCCCATGGAGCCGGAACAATCTGCCAGAATGCTCAAATCCAAGGGAAGTTTTGCAGGTTCATTGGAGAGAATAAAATTAGCAGCTGCCGCCCAACCTGAATCATCTTTTGCAACGTAGACGGAACTTTCAAGAGGCGCCTCGATGTCCAGCACTAAGTCCTTGTCTAGTTTTGCCCCAAGAAGTCTGACAACGATATCTTCTCCTTGTTTCTGGACTTCAATAGAGTGAGTGGGTGAGGAAATTTTTCCTTTAGCTAAAGCTCCTTTGAGCAATACGCTCCCGTCCAAATCGTAATCAGCAAAAAAATTATGAGTGATTTCAAACCTTCCGAAAGGCTGCTCTTCTATGTCCGAGGCATATCTTTCTCCTATTACGGTTGGAATGGTCAGTCGAAGTTTGTGATCGCAGTAATTTAAAAGCTGAAAATATTCGAGTTCAATAGACGCATCTTCGCCGGGCTGATTTCTCTCAAGTTGTCTTGTCCTAGAAAAAGTTGACTCTTAAGGAGTCAAATAATGCAGTATGGAACACAAATAGGTTCGCTACTTACACGGGCCGAAACACAAAGGCTTGTCGTCGATTTGTACAAAC
>LARN01000122.1 GCA_000980495.1 Acinetobacter sp. N54.MGS-139
GCGCACGAAGCGCAAGTCATTTTTGTGGTTATTTCAGGCAACCGTTGCCGTTTTTAAGCTACCTCTGGGTAGGGAGTAGAAAAACGCTGGAAGTTGACGCCTTAGTCAATTGACACACGGGAACATAAGAATTTGGTGCGTAAACTAAAAACGATATCTTCTCTGAAAATTCGTCAAGAATTCTCCAATCAGATTCGAAGGATGCTTTGGGGCAAACGTTTTTGGACAAAAAGTTATTGTGTAATCTCAGTCGTAGACGGAGCAACAACCGCCATCATTGAGAGATATATCAAAAATCAACGACCGGATTAACATTCGGCCGTCCGCTATCCATCCCCGCGCTTACGCACGGGGAACTCCGCGGAATTCGTTAAAGAAGGAAGTCCGTCTTTTTTCTAGCTAGACAATTAACAATTAATTGGCTGGAACAGCGTTTGGAAGATTTGGTATTCCAGTAATTCAGATATCAAATTGGTTGCGAGCGCAGATTCTTCGCAAGAATCGTTAATTGTCCCAAACCGGCTTTGAGTCCATCAACTTCTGCCGACGCATTAAGACTTCTTTATCTTTTTCCGGCTCAAAAATTATTTTGGAGCATGCGTCGAATACATCAGATGAAAGAGGAATGATCTTGTCATCAAGACGGCTGGTGAACAAGCTATGCAAAGCTTCCAAAATCAGTTCCTCAGGCGTTTTTGCTTCTCTTTTTGAAAGTTCAGAAAGCAATGCAGCATCAAAATCGCTTAATTCCAGGCTGATGGTTTCAGACATCTGTCGCTCCTTTTTAGGATGATGATCCATTTTACTTGTGCTTGTCGAGGTTGAAAAAGGTGATTTTTTTGTACACAAAGGCTAGAAATTTAGGTTTGTGTTCAGAAAAACGCTATTTTCTAAACACAAAGGTAATTTCAAATGGCTTTGCATTCAAAAAACGTTGAATTTTGACCATAAATATAAGTAGCTTTGAGGATGTCCCGTTTATTTAAGGAACCTCTGCACAAAAGGTGGGTGATATGCTAATTAGCACACTACCGAAAAGTGTGACTATGAAGATTAAAGCCCCCACATTCGCTGATTTATTTGCAGAAACCTCACCGCAGCTGGGCGGTGCCAGAAGAACAAAGTTCCTGGAGACTTTAGACCGCATCATTCCTTGGCAGGACTTGAAATCTTTGATAGGCCCTTATTACAGTGAAGGCAAACGCGGCGCTCAGCCTTATCCTCTGGAACTCATGATCCGCATTCATTTCCTTCAGCTGGTTTATAACCTTTCTGATCCCATGTGTGAGGAGACGCTTCACGACTCGTTCGCATGCCGCCGCTTTGTCGGTCTGACGATGGATTCAAAATGTCCCGATGAGACCACGATCCTACGTTTCCGTCATCTCCTTGAGAAAAACGTTCTGGACAAACAAGTCTTTGATTTGTTCAAGCAGCAGCTTACCGCCAGGGGGCTTCTGTTCAGCAAGGGCACGATTGTTGACGGCTCTTTTATTGAAGCGCCGAGTTCGACGAAAAACGCCGACAAAAAGCGAGATCCTGAAATGCGTTCAGCGAAGAAAGGCAGCAACTGGCACTTCGGAATGAAGATGCACATTGGT
>LARN01000006.1:0-115000 GCA_000980495.1 Acinetobacter sp. N54.MGS-139
CGGTCTAAAGTCTCCAGGAACTTTGTTCTTCTGGCACCGCCCAGCTGCGGTGAGGTTTCTGCAAATAAATCAGCGAATGTGGGGGCTTTAATCTTCATAGTCACACTTTTCGGTAGTGTGCTAATTATAGCATATCACCCACCTTTTGTGCAGAGGTTCCCTAAATTGGACGCATCTTTTTCTTAATGTTTCTCGTTGCGGCTGCCTCTTTCCTTTCATTACCTATTTGAGTTTCTCGACTCCGTCTTCCCTGATTTTTCATGGGAGAATAGCTCGTTAAAAACTGCCTGATTGAGGCTATCCCGATGCATATTGAAAACGAAGTTAAACTTGACTTTAAAGACGTCCTTATCCGTCCGAAACGTTCAACGCTTTCCAGCCGTTCCAATGTCGATTTAATCAGACCGTTTACGCTGCGCAACAGCAAGGTCGAATACTCCGGTGTCCCCATTATTGCTGCCAATATGGACACGACCGGAACGTTTGAAATGGCTGACGCGCTCGGAAAATATGATCTTTCCGTTGCGCTGCATAAGCACTACTCCGAAGACGAATACGTCGCCTATTTCAATGGCTTAAAACGTAAATCCACTGCTTTTTATTCCATGGGTATTACCGACAGCGATTTGAAGAAATTCAAAGCAGTGATGGAACGCGCCCCCGGTGCGATCGAATATCTTTGTATTGATGTCGCCAACGGCTACACCGAAATCTTCGTCGATTTTGTCTCCAAAATCAGAGAAGAATTCCCGCACCTTGCCATCATGGCCGGCAATGTCGTCACCGGCGATATGACGGAAGAATTGATTCTTGCCGGCGCTGATATCGTGAAAGTCGGCATCGGTCCGGGCTCCGTCTGCACCACGCGCAAGATGACCGGCGTCGGCTATCCTCAGCTCTCCGCCATTATCGAGTGCGCTGATGCTGCCCACGGTCTCGGCGGACTGATCTGCTCAGACGGCGGCTGCACTCGACCGGGAGATATCGCCAAGGCTTTCGGCGGCGGCGCAGACTTCGTGATGCTCGGCGGCATGCTCGCCGGCCACAATGAAAGCGGCGGCGAAGTCATAGAAAAGGACGGCAAAGTCTTCCGCTCCTTCTACGGCATGAGCAGCAAATCTGCCATGGATAAATATTCCGGCGGTGTCGCCAAATACCGTGCTGCCGAAGGCAAGACGGTCTACCTCGAAGACCGCGGTCCGGTTGCAGATACCGTCCAGGAAATCCTCGGCGGCGTTCGCTCCGCCTGCACATACGTCGGTGCCCGCAGACTGAAAGAACTCACGAAACGCACAACTTTCGTCCGCGTCACTCAGCAGCTAAACGAAGTGTTCGGCAAGTCATAGCCGATTGGTTTTTCTTCTCGGCCGCCCGCGGGCGGCCTTTTTTGTGCCTGAATTGACAACATTTTCTTCTATCTCCGTACAACTTTCATAAAATGGTTTGATCAGTTTATTTTGGAGGGGGAGGAAACAATGAACCACTCTGTCGCACACAAAGAAACAGCCGAGCCTCAAAAAATTGACGGTCAAAACGCCGCTGTCGTAGAAAAGAAATCCGAAGAACTCGAAGATTCTAAATTTGACCTCGGCGGTTACGAAAATCCCTATCAGTACCTGAAGCAATTTCTTCGTACCACTGACGAAACCGCTGCAGACAAACTCGCTGAAGCAGTGATGGGCAGCCTCACCGGACAAGGACAGGAAAAGCTCCTGAAGTCTCTCATTGAACACGCCTGCTGCAGCTTTGATAAAAAGATCTCTGCAACGGCTGACATGAACGATCTTAAAAAAGATCTCAAGCCCGGTGAATATCCGTATGTCAACGGATACAACCGTGACCTTTACAACAAACAGCTCCGCGGTCTGCAGATTGAACTCCTGAAACTTCAGTCTTGGGTCCAGAAGAAAGGCAAGAAGCTCGTCATTATTTTTGAAGGTCGCGATGCGGCCGGCAAAGGGGGCACCATCCAGCGCTTTACCGAGCATCTCAATCCCAGAGGTGCCAGAATCACCGCACTTCCTAAACCAACGGAAACCGAAGAAGGTCAGTGGTACTTCCAGCGCTACGTAGCGCATCTGCCCTCTGCCGGTGAAATGGTCTTCTTTGACCGTTCCTGGTACAACCGCGCCGTTGTTGAACCGGTTATGGGCTTCTGCACGAAAGAACAGTACGAAACCTTCATGAAAGAAGTGCCGTCCTTTGAACGCAACCTGCTCTCTGAAGGCATCATTCTCTTTAAGTTCTGGCTGAATGTCACTCGCAAAGAACAGAAACGCCGCTTCAGACAGCGCCGCAAGGACCCGCTGAAGCAGTGGAAACTTTCTCCGGTTGACCTGGCCTCTTTGGACAAATGGGACAACTACACAAAGCACATCGATAAGATGTTTTTTGCAACGGACACGGTTGACGCTCCGTGGACCGTTGTCGAAAGCGACGACAAGATGAGAGCACGTCTGAATGCCATCCGCTTTGTCCTCTCCAGCCTGCCTTACTCGGACAAAGATGAGAAGAAGATCGGCACAGTCGATCCTCGTATCGTTTTCCGCGCTGCTGCCGTCACGGGTTTAACCAAAAAAGATAAGGACGATAAAAAATAATGGATGAGGACCGCTTGGCCGACAAGCGGTCTTCTTTGCGTTAATCTACGCAGATTATTTACGAGGTCACTTATGAGCGCCCTTTTTGATTCAGCACGATTTGTTATGTCCGTCTCAGAGCTTATGGGGCTGCCTGAGACAGAACTCCCTGAAATTGCGTTCGCCGGAAGATCTAACGCCGGAAAGTCAACGACGATTAACGTTCTTTGCCGTCAGTCTCGCTTGGCCTTTTCTTCTAAAACTCCCGGAAGAACGCAGCTTTTGAATTTTTTCGAGCTCTCGCTTAAGGGAGAAAAACCGAGACAAAGAATTCCCGAATGCTTCCTTGTCGACCTGCCGGGCTACGGCTACGCAAAAGCCGCCCCCGAAACGCGTAAGAACTGGGAAGGCCTCGTCGGCGGCTACGTCCAGCAAAGACCTCAGCTGATGGGCATGGTGCTCGTCATGGATGCAAGAAGACCCTTCATGCCTGCAGATGAATTCTTATTGGACTTTCTCTCTGTCAGACCCGATCTCAAACTTCATCTCCTGCTGAATAAAGCTGACCAGCTTAAAACCATGGAAAAACGCCAAGTCTTAAACGCGGTTAAAGATCGTGCTCTGTCAATGGGCGACCATGTAAGCGTCCAGCTCTTCTCCGGCCTTAAGAAAGAAGGCGTCGAGCAGCTCCAGAACGTTCTTTGCACCTGGCTAAACTTGCCGCTTGGCAGCTAAAATTTAATTTTTGTTTCACGATTGAGCTCTATGATTATCCATAGAGCTTTTTCTTTACTTACAAACGTAGAATCGAAATGCAGACATTAGGCAAATTCCCTTCCGTTCGCATGCGCAGAATGCGTCATGATGATTTCTCCCGCCGTTTAATGCGCGAAAGCCGCGTTAGCGTTGACGATCTGATCTACCCTGTGTTCGTCATCGAAGGCAATAACAAACGCGTTCAGGTGCCCTCTATGCCCGGCGTAGAGCGTCTTTCTTTAGACCTCCTGCTCAAGCAGGCTGAAGAGTGCGTCAAACTCGGTATTCCGGTCATGGCCCTCTTCCCGTCTATCGATGCTTCCTTAAAGACACCCGACGGCAGAGAAGCAGCCAATCCTGACGGCTTGATTCCGCGCGTAGTGCGTTCTTTGAAAGAACACTTCCCCGAACTCGGAGTGATGTGCGATGTCGCGCTCGACCCTTACACCACTCACGGTCAAGACGGCCTTATCGACGAGACCGGCTTCATCCTTAACGACGAAACCATCGAAATGCTCGTTAAACAGATGCTTGCTCAGGCACAGGCCGGTGCAGACATCGTTGCACCTTCCGACATGATGGACGGCCGTATCGGCATTATTCGCGACGCCCTTGAAGCCCATGGCTTGATCTACACAAAGATCATGGCTTATTCCGCCAAGTACGCCTCCTGCTACTACGGCCCGTTCAGAGATGCGGTCGGCTCTGCTTCCAACCTCGGAAAGAGCAACAAGGCCGTCTATCAGCAGGATCCGGGCAATACCAATGAAGCCCTGTGGGAAGTCGGTTTGGACCTGGCTGAAGGCGCTGACATGGTCATGGTCAAGCCCGGTATGCCGTACTTGGATGTCCTCTGGCGCGTCAAACAGGAATTCCAGGCCCCGACCTTTGCTTATCAAGTAAGCGGTGAATACTCCATGCTCATGGCAGCTTTCCAGAACGGCTGGCTCGATGAGAAAAAGACCATCATGGAAACCATGCTCTGCTTCAAGAGAGCCGGGGCCGATGGTGTGTTGACTTACTTTGCACCTCAGGTCGCTCGCTGGCTGAACGAAGAAGGCCGTAAATAACCAGATTCCGACGCTCTGACAAAGAGCGCAGGTAGCAAAAAGCCTCTGATCCGATTAGGCGTCAGAGGCTTGATTTTTTCGGGCAACGGACGTTGTCTTTAAAAGTCTTTTGAAGGATCGAATTCGGCCATGAACTGCCGAATTTTGCGGCCGTCTCGTTTGGTAGGACGTCCGTGATAATCGCTTCCCGGCATCGGCATGAGTCGGCTGTTTTCTTTGATTCGAGTACGCGTCTCTAAGCTATCCGGCGTTTCTTCGTACAGTGTTTGGGCGACCGCCGCACTTCCTCGTTTGGAAGAAAGGGCCTTAACAACAACGATAAAACGCTCCTCGCCCCGGATGATTTCAAGTTGATCGCCAATCTTGATCTCCTTGCTTGCCTTCAGTCTGACACCGTTCATACGAATACGGCCGAGTTCGATGTTGTCCTGAGACAAAGTACGCGTTTTAAAAAATCGCGCCGCCCAAAGCCATTTATCCAGTCGTACTGAAGTCGACTCCTCTGCCGCCGGTTTGTTCTGTGTATTCTTCATATTTCGCATTCCTAATGAGCGGATATAACAAAGGCCCGCAAATGCGAGCCTTTGTCTTAAATTACTTCAGAGAAATTATTCAGCTTTCTGAGCTTCTTCTTTAGCAGGAGCAGCATCAGTCGTTTTCTGAACAAGTTCAACATAAGCCAGAGGAGCGTTGTCGCCGACACGGTAACCCATTTTCAGGATACGTGTGTAGCCGCCTTTACGGTCTTTGAACATCGGTCCGATTTCGTTGAAGAGTTTGACAACGATTTCGCGATCGCGCAGACGGTTGAAGGCAAGACGCTTGTTCGCAACTGTCGGTTCTTTGGCCAGAGTGATCATCGGTTCAACAACGCGACGAAGCTCTTTAGCTTTCGGCAGTGTGGTCTTGATGGCTTCATGACGAAGCAGAGAGTTCATCATGTTGCGAAGCATGGCCAGACGATGGGCCGATGTACGATTCAGTTTGCGAAGTCCGAGTTTATGACGCATTTTTAAAATTCCTTAAAAGTTTCTAGTTAGGGTGCCGTTTAGGCATCTCCCGTCTCTTCTATCTCCTACCGGAGCGGGCGGGTAGGCTCGGCATTCTAACCGAGCCGGGTACTGCTGACAAATAATTCAAATAAAACAAGTACTACAAATTGTTCTGCGATTAGTGGTCAAGACCGACAGGAGGCCAGTTTTCAAGCTTCATGCCGAGTGTCAAACCGTGGGCAGCAAGAACTTCCTTGATTTCGTTAAGGGACTTGCGGCCGAGGTTCGGAGTCTTGAGCAGTTCGTTTTCGGTTCTCTGGATCAAGTCGCCGATATAGTAAATGTTTTCGGCCTTGAGGCAGTTGGCGGAACGAACGGTAAGTTCGAGGTCGTCAACCGGACGACGAAGAATCGGATCAACCGGAGGCTGCGGTTTAGCCATCGGAGCTTCGACAGGAGCCTGAGGCTGCACGCCGCCGAAAGCAGGCTGCGGAGCAACGGGTTCAAGACCGATGGTGGGCAGACCGCCGAAGACGGAAAGCTGATCCTGGAGAATATGGGCAGCCTGACGCAGCGCTTCTTCAGGAAGAATGGCGCCGTTCGTCTCAATGTTCATGACGAGTTTGTCAAGGTCGGTGCGCTGTTCGACACGTGCGTTTTCAACACGGTAGGCAACGCGCAGGATCGGGGAGAAGGAAGCATCCATGATGATGCGGCCGATCGTGCCCTTGCTGTAGTCGTCTTTAAGTGCTCTCATGTCACCGGGCTGGTAGCCGCGGCCTTTTTCAATCTTGAGCTGCATGTCAAGCTTGCCGCCGGAAAGGTTGGCAATGACATGTTCCGGATTGAGAATCTGGACATCGTGCGGCAGATCGAAGTCTGCAGCAGTGACGACGCCTTCGCCTTCTTTGCGAAGTGTGATCGTAACTTCGTCACGATTTTCAAGTTTAAAGATGATGCCTTTGACATTCAAAAGAATGTCAACCACGTCTTCCTTAACTCCGTCAATTTGGCTGTATTCATGAACAACACCTGCAATCTGAGCTTCTGTCGGAGCAAAACCGACCATGGAGCTCAAAAGAACACGGCGCAGCGCATTGCCAAGAGTGTGAGCATAACCGGTTTCAAACGGTTCCATCGTTACGGTGGCGGAATAAGGATTGCCTTCTGCAGTTTCTACTTCAATGCTGCGAGGCTTAAGGAGAGCATTTACAGACATTAATTTTCCTTTTAACAATACCCTCGGCTCGTTACACCGATAAGGCTGTAGGAATTATTGAGGCTCATAAATGACACGACGATCTCAGCCTCAAGGAAGAGATCGTGTGTAAAACTAAACCGGCAGCGCACTACACTGCCGGGGTACTGCAAATTAGCGAGAATACAATTCAACAATCAGAGATTCGTTCACGTCCGGACAAATTTCGTCACGGGCAGGAACATTCTTGAAAGTACCTTCCAATTTCTTGGTGTCAACGGAAACCCAGTCGGGCAGACCGTTGGACTCGGCAAGTTTCAGGGATTCGGCGATGCGAACCTGATTCTTGGCCTTTTCACGGACGGCGATAACATCACCGGCCTTAACGGAGTAGGAAGGAATATTAACCTTGTTGCCGTTAACGCTGATAGCGCAGTGGGAAACGAGCTGACGTGCTTCAGCACGTGTGCAGCCGAAGCCCATGCGATAGACAACGTTGTCTAAGCGACATTCAAGAAGGCTGAGGAGCTGTTCGCCGGTGTTGCCGCGTTTGCGGGCAGCTTTGGCAAAATACAGTCTGAACTGGCGTTCGAGAACGCCATACATACGTTTAACTTTCTGCTTTTCACGAAGCTGAGCACCGTAGTCAGAAAGACGAGCACCGGAAGTGCGTCCATGCTGACCGGGGGCAGATTCGGATTTGCATTTTGAATCGAAGGAGCGAACAGCGCTCTTCAGATTCAAGTCGCAGCCTTCACGGCGTGCGAGCTTTTCTTTAGGTCCGGTATAACGAGCCATTTTTTCTCTTATCCTGTGTCTTCCACATTCAGTTCATCGATTTCACGATAAACGCGGGAATTAGTTATTAAACACGACGACGCTTCGAAGGACGAACACCGTTGTGAGGAACGGGAGTAACGTCTTGAATGGAAGTGACGCGAATACCAAGAGCGTTGAGAGCGCGAACACTCGACTCACGGCCGGGTCCGGGTCCGGTAATGCGGACTTCAACGTTCTTTAAGCCATATTCAAGGGCGTGACGGCCGGCCTGCTCGGCAGCAACCTGAGCTGCGAACGGAGTGGACTTACGAGAGCCTTTGAAACCCTGAGCGCCGGAGCTGGAAGCTGCAATAGCATTGCCCTGACGGTCAGTAATAGTGATGATTGTGTTGTTAAAGGAAGCGTGAACGTGGGCGATGCCTTCGGTCACAACTTTTTTAACTTTTCTACGAGCACGCTGAGCAGCGATCTGCTGAGCGTTAGGAATCTTTCCTGCCATAGTCGTCCTTTACCTTACTTTTTGAGAGCGACGCCAGCTTTCTTTGGACCCTTGCGAGTGCGTGCATTCGTACGAGTGCGCTGACCGCGAACGGGCAGACCGCGGCGATGACGCATGCCTCTGTAGGTGCCTAAGTCGATAAGGCGTTTAATTGACAATTGAATTTCACGACGAAGGTCGCCTTCAACAGTGAGCTTGCTGATCGCATCACGAATGCGTTCGAGTTCGGCGTCTGTTAAATCTTTAACCTTCTTAGTTTTTTCAACACCAACCGCTTCCAAAATTTCACGGGCACGGGGACGGCCGATGCCATAGATGGCAGTCAAGCCGATTTCAGCGTGCTGATTCGGCGGAATGTTAATACCGGCGATACGAGCCATTATTTACCTCTAATTAGCCTTGGCGCTGTTTATGACGGGGATCCGAGCAGATAACGCGGACCACGCCTTTGCGCTTGATGATCTTGCACTTACGGCACATTTTTTTGACCGAAGCGTTTACTTTCATAGTTATCTCCAAAAGTGTAGGAAGCCTCTCGCGAAGACCTCATACAGAACCGACTCTGCCAAATGTAGTGCAGATGACAGAGTAAAGCATAAGGAGCGGGATTATAAACTAATCCCGCTCTTTATAGCAATATTTTAAATGGTTACAACCCGTTAGCGGGAAAGTGAACCGGGACCGAATCCGCGGAAGTTTGTTTTCTTCAGCAGAGATTCGTATTGATGACTCATGAGATAAGCCTGAACCTGACTCATGAAATCCATTGTCACGACCACAACGATCAGCAGCGATGTACCGCCGAAGTAGAACGGAACGTTGAATCGCAGGTTGAGGAACTCAGGAACCAAACAGACAAACACTAAATAGATCGAACCGGCAAGTGTTAAGCGAAGCAGAACCTTGTCAATATAACGAGATGTCTGTTCGCCCGGACGAATACCGGGAACGAAAGCACCGCTCTTCTTGAGGTTCTCTGCAGTTTCTTTCGGATTGAAAACCAATGCCGTGTAGAAATATGCAAAGAAAACGATCAAGGCAGCGTAGAGCAATGTATAAAGCGGTTGACCCGGAGAAAGAGAAGCCGCTAAGTCACGAATCCAGCGAGTGGAGTCGCCGCTGGTAAACCAACTGGCTAAAGTAGCCGGGAAGAGAATCAGCGAAGATGCAAAGATCGGCGGAATCACGTTGGCCATGTTTATCTTCAAAGGAAGATAAGAGCTCTGGCCGCCGTAAATACGGTTTCCGACCTGACGTTTTGCATAGTTGACGGTAATACGGCGTTGTCCTCTTTCGATGAAGACAACAAAAGCCGTCACCAGCATCACGATCGCAATAATGAAGATCGCAGACAGAGGTCCGATCGCGCCGGTGGAAACCAACTGGAACAAACCGCTGACCGCAGCCGGAAGGCCGGCGACGATACCTGCGAAAATGATGATCGAAATGCCGTTGCCGATACCGCGCTCTGTAATCTGCTCACCTAACCACATCAGGAACATGGTGCCGGTAACCAGAGAAATCACACAGACGCTGCGGAAGAAGAAACCCGGATCAATAACCAGGCCCGGCTGTGTTTCCAGGGCCACGGCAATACCGAGAGCCTGGAACAAACCGAGAAGCAGTGTACCGTAACGGGTGTACTGCGTAATCTTTCTTCTGCCGGACTCGCCTTCCTTACGCAGACTTTCCAAAGAGGGAAGCACGTAAGAAAGCATCTGCATGATAATCGATGCCGAAATGTACGGCATGATACCAAGCGCGAAAACGGAGAAACGGGACAGGGCGCCGCCCGAGAACATGTTGAACAGCCCTAAGATGCCGCCCTGCTGCTGATTAAACAGCTCTTTTAAGGTATCTGGATCGATACCGGGAACCGGAATATGCGTGCCGATACGATAGACAACGAGAGCCAAAACAAGAAAAATCAGACGTCTGTATAAGTCGCCGTATTTACTGCCGGCTTTCGCTGGAATGTTCTTGGCCACGTTTAATTCCTTATCTCAAATTATTTGTCAGCGTCTACAACAACGGAACCGCCGGCAGCTTCAATAGCAGCCTTGGCACCTTTGGTGACAGACATACCGCGGACGGTAACTTTGCGAGTGATTTCTCCGGAGAGGATCACACGAGCGTCCTTCATGTTGGATTTGATCACGTTGGCGTTGATCAGATCTGCCAGGTTGACTTCTTCCAGACCCAGTTTTTCAAGATCGCTCAAGCGAACTTCAGCGACGAATTCATGGGTCCAGGAAGTGAAGCCGCGCTTCGGCAGACGACGATGCAGAGGCATCTGGCCGCCTTCGAAACCGACTTTATGGAAGCCGCCTGCACGGGACTTCTGACCTTTGTGGCCGCGGCCTGCAGTCTTGCCCCAGCCGCTGCCGACACCGCGACCGACGCGGTGAGAAGCGCTCTTGGAACCGAATGCCGGCTGAATAGTATTAAGTTTCATTGTCTAATCCTCAATTATTCAGCACGAACCAGGTAGGAGACCGTGTTGATCATGCCGCGGACGGCAGGAGTGTCTTCCAGCTCACGTGTCTGACGAATTTTCTTGAGACCCAGACCGAGAACAGTCTGACGATGGGCTTTTTTGCAGCCGATCGGGCTCTTGACGAGGGTCACTTTAACGGTTTTCTTTTCCATTTCTAAACTCCAGATTCTTAACCGATGAGTTCTTCAACGGTCTTACCGCGCTTGGCAGCAATTTCGCTCGGAGAACGAAGCTTGCTCAGTGCATCAAGAGTGGCACGAACCATGTTGTAAGGATTGGAAGAGCCATGGGACTTGGCAACGATGTTGCGGATGCCCATCACATCGAAAATGGCGCGCATCGGGCCGCCGGCGATAACGCCGGTACCTTCGGGAGCCGGATGGAGCATAACGCGGGAAGCACCGTGATAGCCTTCAACAGCGTGGAAAATGGTACCGTTGCGAAGAGGTACTTTTTCCATGGCGCGGCGAGCCTGGTCCATTGCTTTCTGAACGGAAACAGGAACTTCGCGGGACTTGCCTTTGCCCATACCGATGCGTCCGTCGCCGTCACCAACTACTGTCAAAGCAGCGAAACCGAGAATACGGCCGCCTTTAACAACCTTGGTAACACGATTGACCGCAATCATTTTTTCGCGAATGCCGTCGTCCTGTTCCTCGGCAACTGCGTTTTTGGGATTCTTTGCCATTTAGCTATTCCTTAGAACTTGAGACCGGCTTCGCGCGCTGCGTTGGCAAGCGCGGCAATACGGCCATGAAAACGATATCCGGCACGGTCGAATGCGCAAGACTCAATTCCGGCAGCCTTTGCTTTTTCAGCAATGCGTGTACCGATAAGTTTTGCAGCGTTGACGTTGCCGCCCTTTCCTGTCGCACCGGCTAACTGAGCACGAACTTCGGGTTCGAGCGTGGAAGCAGCGCAAAGAACATTCTTGCCGTCAGCAGAAATGATCTGAGCATAGATGTGCAGGTTTGTACGATGAACAGTCAGGCGATTAACCTTCATGTCCTTGATGCGGGCACGCGTGGCACGCGCACGACGCAGACGATTTTGTTTCTTGTCGATCACTTTAAGCCTCCGCCCGCTTATTTCTTCTTAGTTTCCTTGATGATCACAACTTCATCAGCATAGCGGACACCCTTGCCCTTATAGGGTTCAGGTTCGCGGTAGCTGCGAACTTCAGCAGCAACCTGTCCGACTTTCTGCTTGTCAGCGCCGTGAATCACAATTTCAGTCGGTGTCGGGGTCTTGACTTCGATTCCTTCAGGCATCTTGTATGCAACAGGATGAGAGAAACCGAGGGACAGATTCAGGACATTGCCCTGAGCCTGAGCCTTGTAGCCCACGCCAACCAGATTTAACTTTTTGGTGAAGCCTTCGGTCACGCCGATGTTCATGGAGTTAACCAGCGCACGGAGCGTACCGCTCATGGCGTTGGAGAACTTTGTAGCCTCGATGGCCTTAAAATGAACTTCGCCGTTGTCGATCGTAACTTCGACTGCCGGATTAAGCTTCTGAGAAAGAGTGCCTTTCGGACCTTTAACGGTAATGAAACCGTTTTCGATCTTGGCCTCTACACCTTTGCCCAGAACAACTGGGATCTTAGCAACTCGTGACATATTTCCTACCTCCGGCTTAGGCAACGACGCAAAGAACTTCGCCGCCAATACCTGCTGCACGAGCCTTACGATCGGTCATAACACCCTTCGGAGTGGAGATGATCGCAATTCCGAGGCCGTTCATAACCTGAGGAATTGTTTCGTGGTTCTTGTACACACGCAGTCCGGGACGAGAAACGCGTTCAATCATTTCAATCACGGGACGACCGGCATAGTATTTAAGACCAATATGAAGAACGGGCTTGCCATCGTTGGCGTCAACGGTGTAACCGTCGATGTAGCCTTCGTCTTCAAGAACTTTTGCAATAGCTACCTTCAGTTTGGAAGAAGGCATAGTCACTTCCGTTTTGTCGACCATCTGACCGTTGCGAATACGGGTCAGCATGTCGGCGATCGGATCACTGATACTCATTTTGTAATCTCCTCGCTTACCAGCTGGCCTTTGTCAGGCCGGGAATGTCACCATGCATAGCCGCTTCGCGGATCTTGCCTCTTGCCAGACCGAACTTGCGGAATGTTCCGCGGGGACGACCGGTCAGTTCGCAGCGATTACGCTGACGGCACGGACTTGCGTCACGGGGCAGAGACTGAAGTGCGTTGCGTGCTTCCATGCGCTCTTCCATCGAGCGGGTAGCATCGTTAATGACCGCTTTGAGAGCGGCACGTTTAGCAGCAAACTTCTGAGCGCAGGCTTTGCGCTTGAGTTCACGATTGATTAATGCGAGCTTAGCCAATTAAATCACCTCGCTTAGTTACGGAACGGGAAGTGGAAGGCAGCCAGAAGTGCCTTGGCCTCTTCGTCCGTCTTAGCGGTTGTCGTAATGCTGATGTTCATACCACGGAGCTTGTCGATCTTGTCGTATTCAATTTCCGGGAAAATGATCTGTTCCTTCAGACCGATGTTGTAGTTGCCGCGGCCGTCGAAAGAACGAGCGCTGACACCACGGAAGTCACGAACACGCGGGAAAGCGATAGTGACCAAGCGGTCGAGGAATTCATACATACGCTCTCCGCGAAGCGTGACCATGCAGCCGATCGGCATGTTTTCACGAATCTTGAAGTTTGCGATAGCTTTACGAGTTTTGGTAACGATTGGCTTCTGACCGGAAATCTTGGTCAGATCTTCGACAGCGTGGTCAACAAGCTTCTTGTCGTTGACTGCATCGCCGACACCCATATTCAGAGTGATCTTGGTGATACGGGGAACCTGCATTTCGGTTTTGTAGCCGAACTGTTTGGTCAGGGCTGGAATCACTTCGTCACGGTACTTATTCAAAAAACGAGACATTTATCTGCGACCTCTTATGCCTTAGCGCCGACAACGGCACCGTCACTCTTGAAGACGCGAACTTTCTTGCCGTCAACAACTTTGAAGCCGACACGGTCACCCTTGCCGGTTTTCGGGTTGACGAGCATGACGTTGGATCCTTCGATCGGAAGCGTCTTGTCCATAATGCCGCCGGCCTGGCCCAGCATGGGATTCGGCTTGACGTGCTTCTTAACAATGTTGATACCTTCAACAACGAGTTTTCCATCGTCATGAACAGCTGTAACAGTGCCTTTCTTGCCCTTGTCACGGCCGGTGATAACGATAACTTCGTCACCTTTACGGATACGTTGCATTTCCATCCTCTCCTTAGAGAACTTCAGGAGCGAGGGAAACAATCTTCATGAAGCGTTCGGTACGCAGTTCACGCGTAACCGGCCCGAAGATACGTGTTCCGATCGGTTCCAGTTTGTTGTTAAGCAAAACAGCAGCATTGCCGTCAAAGCAGATAGAAGAGCCGTCAGGACGACGAACGCCTTTGGCAGTTCTAACAACAACGGCAGAGTAGACTTCGCCTTTTTTGACACGGCCGCGCGGGGCTGCATCTTTGACGGTCACTTTGATAATGTCGCCAATATTAGCGTAACGGCGTTTGGAGCCGCCCAACACTTTAATACATTGAACTGAACGTGCACCGGTGTTGTCGGCTACGTCCAGATTAGATTGCATCTGAATCATGGTTATATATATTCCAACTTATTCCGAGTTCGACGCGATTCGCGGCGCTCGGCCAGTTTTGGTCCCGTCCGGGAGAAGAGTTTCCAATTCAATCTCACAGATACCCGCAAGTTTTGTGGGTTGTTCAAAAAAACCGGAACCCCAAGAACCTCTAACTACCTAATCCGAAAGAATTTCTTTCGCAAAAAGAATTAGAGAGCCGCAAGTATATCCGATATACGGATAACATTGCAAGCTCTCTAAAGTGCTTATTAAGATCTATTTACAAATCAATTAGATTTCAGCACGTTCGACGATCTTGGAAACTGTCCAGGATTTCGTGCGGGAAATCGGACGTGTTTCGGAGATTTCGACGATATCGCCTTCTCTAACGTCATTGTTTTCGTCATGAACATGGTACTTCTTGCTCTTGACGACGATCTTTCCGATCGGGTGTTTAACCTTACGTTCGACAAGAACCGTAACAGTCTTGTCCATCTTGGTGCTAATAGCTTTGCCGATCAGCGTGCGTGTCAGTTTGTTTTCGCTCATTTCGTCGCTGCCTTCTGAGCAAGAATCGTACGGACGCGGGCGATGTCGCGGCGTGTCTGACGAATCAGGCTCGTGTTTTCAAGTTGCTGATGAGACTTCTGCATGCGCAGGTTAAACTGGGCTTTCAGAAGATCCTGCAGTTCTTTGTTAAGCGCAGCTTCGTCCATAGCGCGTAAATCTTTGGCTTTCATTCTGCACTCCTATTACTGGCCGATTTGACGTGTAACGAACATGGACTTGAGCGGGAGCTTGGCCGCAGCAAGGCGGAAAGCTTCGCGAGCAAGTGCTTCATCAACACCGTCAAGTTCATAAATGACGCGGCCCGGCTGAACCAGAGCAACCCAGAATTCGGGATTGCCTTTACCATTACCCATACGGACTTCGGCCGGTTTGGAGGAAATGGGTTTGTCCGGGAAGACGCGGATCCATACACGGCCGCCGCGCTTGATGTGACGAGTGATCGCACGACGGGCAGCTTCGATCTGACGAGCTGTCAGACGACCGCGTTCTGTAACTTTCAGACCGAACTGGCCGAAAGAAACCTTAGCACCTCTCTGGGCCAGACCGTAGTTACGGCCTTTCTGGTCCTTACGGTACTTAGTTCTGTTTGGTTGAAGCATGTTTATTCTCCTTCCTTAGCAGCGGCGGCGGGAGCGGGTTTGCGCGGAGCGCGAGCCTGCTTGCCTTCAGCGCCGTCGGCCTGCTTGCGAGGACGGCGGTTAGCCGGCTTGCCGGGACGACGGTTGCGGCGGTCTTCGCGTTCGGCCGGAGCTTCGGCTGCAACATCTTTACCGGTGTTGTCGCCTTTGTAAACCCAAACCTTGACGCCGATGATGCCGTAGGTTGTCTGAGCTTCAGAGAAGCCGTAGTCGATGTCGGCACGAAGAGTATGAAGAGGTACACGACCTTCACGATACCATTCAGTACGGGCAATTTCTGCACCGTTCAAACGGCCGGAGGACATGATCTTGATACCAAGAGCGCCCTGACGCATTGCGTTCTGCATGGCACGCTTCATAGCGCGGCGGAACATAATACGTTTTTCGAGCTGCTGAGTGATGCTGTCGGCGATGAGCTGAGCATCGAGGTCAGGACGGCGGATCTCTTCGATATTGACGTGGACGGGAACGCCCATCAATTTCTGGAGTTCGGCCTTCAGAACTTCAATGTCTTCACCTTTCTTACCGATCACAACGCCCGGACGAGCGGAGAAAATTGTGATGCGAGCGTTCTTAGCCGGACGCTCGATAAGAATACGACCTACAGAAGCGTTCTTGAGCTTTTTGCCCAGGTAATCGCGAACTTTGAGGTCTTCAGCCAATGTGCGGGCAAAATCGCGGCCAGTAGCATACCAACGGGAAGTCCAGTCGTGTGTTACGGGAAGGCGAAAGCCTGTCGGATTAATTTTCTGTCCCATGGGTCACCTATTATTTCTTCGCCGGGGTATCACCGACTGTCACATAGATGTGGCAAGTCTGTTTACCGATACGGGCACCGCGGCCTTTTGCTCTTGCAGAGAAACGACGGAGAGTCGTGGCTTTCTCAACATAGATAGAAGTCACACGGAGTTCGTCAATGTCTGCACCGTTGTTGTGTTCGGCATTGGCAATAGCAGAATCGAGAGCTTTGCGGATGATGCCGGCAGCTTTCTTCTGCGTGAAAGAAAGAATGTTCAGGGCCTTGTCAACGGGCTTACCGCGGACAAGATCCGCAACCAAACGGCCTTTCTGAGCCGAGAGGCGAACTCCACGTACGATTGCTGTGGTTTCCATTGTTATTACCTCTTAGCTGGAGCAGCCTTCTTATCAGCTGCGTGGCCTTTGAAAGTACGGGTCAATGCAAATTCACCCAGCTTATGGCCAACCATGTTTTCATTGATAAAAACCGGCACATGCTGACGTCCGTTGTGGACGGCAATTGTTAAACCGATAAATTCAGGAAGAATTGTCGAGCGACGAGACCAGGTCTTGATAGGACGCTTGTCACGGCTAGCTTGAGCGGCTTCGACTTTCTTCAGTAAGGATCCGTCAACGAACGGTCCCTTCTTAAGCGAACGAGACATTCAGGCCCCCTTACTTGCGATAGCGACGCGACACAATCATGTTGTCGGTGCGCTTGTTGTTACGAGTACGATAACCCTTGGTGAGCTGACCCCAAGGTGTGACAGGAGCGCGACCGGTACCGGTACGACCTTCACCACCACCGTGCGGATGGTCAACAGGGTTCATCACAACGCCGCGGACGGTCGGACGAATACCGCGCCAACGCTTGGCACCGGCTTTTCCGAGTTCACGCAGGCTGTTTTCTTCATTGCCGACGGTACCGATAGTTGCACGGCATTCGATGAGAATGCGGCGAACTTCACCGGAACGCAGACGGATCTGAGCGTAAGCACCTTCGCGAGCAAGCAGCTGAGCGAAAGCACCGGCGGCACGAACCATCTGAGCGCCTTTACCGGGCTTCATTTCGATATTGTGAATCGTGGAGCCGACAGGAATGTTGCGCAGGGGAAGAGCATTACCGACTTTGATCGGAGCTTCCTGACCGCTCATGATTTCATCGCCGGCTTTCAGGCCTTTAGGAGCGATGATGTAGCGGCGTTCGCCGTCCTTATAGAGGACGAGAGCGATGTTGGCGGAGCGGTTCGGATCGTATTCGAGACGTTCAACAATAGCGGGAATACCGTCTTTATCGCGCTTGAAGTCGATGATACGGTAGGCCTTCTTGTGGCCGCCGCCTTGATGACGAACAGTGATACGGCCGAAATTGTTACGACCGGATCCGCGGTTCTTCTTTTCTACGAGGGCTGCAAAAGGTTTGCCTTTGTGCAGTTCCGGATTCACAACCTTAACGGCGTGACGACGACCGGCAGATGTAGGTTTCAGTTTAATCAGAGCCATTACTTCACCTCTGCGAAGTTAATTTCCTGACCTTCTTCTAAGCAAACATAAGCCTTGCGAACGTCATTGCGTTTGCCGGGGAAACGACCGTTGCGTTTCTGTTTGCCCTTAAGGTTCAGCATTTGGACGCCTTTGACCTTCACTTTGAAAAGTAATTCAACGGCGGCTTTCACATCTTCTTTGGTTGCTTCAGGAACAACGCGGAAGATGTACTGATTGTTCTTTTCACCGATTCTGGTGCTCTTTTCAGAGACGATAGAACCGAGGATTGCTTTGTAAAGGAAATCTTGGCTCATCCCCACATCTCCTCAAGTTTGCTGATTGCTGCTTTTGTAACAACAACGGAATCAAAGTGAACCAGGGAGACCGGATCAGCATAACGCGGCTCGACAACCCAAACGTTCTTCAGGTTGCGGCTGGCGAGATCCAGATTTTCGCTGATTTCGTCAGTGATGATAAGAGCGCTGTTCAGACCCATGGCTTTGAGCTTGTTAGCAAAGTTCTTTGTCTTGGGTGTGTCAACGTCAACGTTCTCCACAACGACGAGACGACCGTCGATAGCTAACTTGGAGAGAATGCAGGCCATTGCGCCGCGCATCATCTTCTTGTTAACTTTCTGTGTGAAGTTTTCATCGGGTGTGTTGGGGAAAGCTCTGCCGCCTCCGCGCCATACCGGAGAGGAAGACATACCGGCACGTGCACGGCCTGTGCCTTTCTGGCGCCAGGGTTTGCGTGTAGAGTGGTGGACAGCTTCACGAGTCAGCTGTGCACGGGTTCCGAGACGAGCGTTGGCTTGATATGCAACAACGATCTGGTGAACCAGTGCTTCATTGTATTCACGACCGAAAACGGTGTCGGCAGCCGCAAGGGTTGCGGTCTGCTGGCCCTGATCGTTTACGACTTTCAGTTCCATAAATCGCTCCTTAGGCTTTGGCCTTAACAGCCGGACGGATGATTACTTCGCCGTTGGCGCAGCCGGGGACGGCTCCGCGGACCAGGATCAATTGACGATCGGCGTCCACACGGGCGATAACCAAGTTCTGAGTTGTGCGCTGGACATCACCGAGGTGACCGGCCATACGCTTGCCAGGGAAAACACGGCCCGGATCCTGACGGTTACCGATAGAACCGGGGGCGTTTGTAGACACGGAGTTACCGTGGCTGGCGCGGTTGGAAGAGAAGTGATGACGCTTGATTGCGCCGGCAAAACCCTTACCGATTGTCGTACCCGTAACGTCAACTTTCTGACCTTCGGAGAACATATCGATGGAAAGAGTCTGACCGACTTTCATCTCGCCGATCTTGTCTTCTTCAACATGGAATTCTTTGAGCACGGAACCTGCTTCGACACCAGCTTTTTCAAACTGGCCTTTAAGAGGCTTGCTCACACGCGACGGCTTCTTGGAGCCGAAGGCGACTTGCACTGCATTGTAGCCGTCAGTCTCAACCGTTTTTACCTGTGTAATGCGGTTGTTCGACACTTCGAGCACGGTTACCGGAATGGAAACACCATCTTCGGTAAAGATGCGCGTCATGCCGATCTTGCGACCGACGAGGCCGAGCTTCTCACTCATTATTATCTCCACCCAGGCTGCGATTGGCCTGGACAAGTTAGAAAAAGTCACCGAAAAAGATTAGCGGTGACCACGAAAGACGCAGATTGTACATCGTGAACTTTAAAAAAGCAAATAATCTCCTTCAATTCATAGAGTTATCAATTGTAAGGTGACTAAATATTCCTCTGCTTGAGGCAGTTTTTAGATTTTTCTGGGAGGACACCCCGAAGAGTTTTACGAGGTTTGACAAGATCTTTAATATTTTGATACCTTAATCCCCGCACCCAGATCGGCACCTTGGTGTTCTCGAGCTGTACCGGTGAAAAGCCCGCCAGATCGGGCAAAAGCGCTTCGGACCTTCCGGCACGTCCCCATTTCGATTTCCTTTTGCTCCTCTTTGAGCAAAAGTTTTTTGAGCCGGAAATATAATCTTTACAATTAATAACTTATTTATCCGTTTCCTTTTTATAAGAAAATGCAATCTAAAAAGATCTTTCTTTCGCTGATTGCCGCACTCACTTTTACGGCGAGTTCAGCAACGGCTTCCGACGTTTACAGCGTGGATACGTTCGCGATCGGAACATTAATAAACGGACAATTCAAGGTTCCTAATAAGGAAAAAGCTGAAGCCTGCTACAAAATCTTAAATGATGAAACCCGCCGTCTTGAATACATTCTTTCCGCTTATGATCCCGACAGCGATGTCACACGACTGAATGAACATCCCGGCGAGTGGATTCAAATTGAACCTGAGACTTTTGAGATATTGAACGGGTCCAAAACAATCGCCGCGCTCACGCACGGAACTTTTGATCCGACAGTCGGCGCTTTGGTCAAACTTTGGAGTGTGGACCAGCCCGAACACCGCGTCCCCAGTGAAGCCGAAATTAAAAAAGCCTTAATTAATGTCGACTACAACTTGATCGACGCTAAAAAAGAAAACGGCAAGTATTTCGGCAAAATCGGAAAGAAACAAGCCGTCGCTTTCGGAGCCATCGGCAAAGGCTACATCGCCGATAAAGTCATCAATAAGCTCAAACAAGGCGGCTGCGGAGACTCTTTGATCAGTCTCGGCGGCAACGTGATCGGCTCCGGTACAAACGGCTCCGATAAGCCGTGGTCTATCGGGCTGCAGAGACCTGATAAAGAAAGAGGAGAATATTTCGCGGTCGTTCCGCTGAAAGATACTTCTGTCGTAACGTCCGGTGACTATGAAAAGTTCTTCATCAAAGACGGCGTCAAGTATCACCACATCCTGAATCCGAAAACCGGCAAACCCGTCCCCGCAACCTTATCCTCCGTAACTATCATTGACGATAACTCCGCGAAAGCCGATGCTTTGTGCACTGCCCTTTTCGTCATGGGCTGGTCTGGCGCAATCGAGTATCTTCAGAAGCATCCCGATCTGAAGGCAGTCCTTCTGTCGGAAGATCTGAAACATGTTGCCATGACGAACTCTGCTTCCAAGATTGTCAACATCATTGATAAAGACATGACGGTCGACATTATTCCGCCCAAAGGCAAGATTGCTTTTACCGAGCCCAATCAGAATTAATGGCTTTAAAACGCAAAAAGCGCTCCGGAGTATTTGTCCGGAGCGCTTCTTTTTTGAGTAAAAACAAGCCCTTTGAATTTTCATTCAAAGGGCTTGTTAATTATTCAGTCAACCTTATTACTGGACCTTGATTTCAACGTCCACGCCGGCAGGCAGATCGAGCTTCATCAGAGCGTCAACAGTTTTGTCTGTCGGATCGATGATGTCCATCAATCTCTGGTGAGTTCTGATTTCAAGCTGATCGCGGCTGGTCTTGTTGACGTGCGGGCTGCGAAGAATATCGAAGCGCTGAATGCGTGTGGGCAGAGGAATCGGGCCTCTGACAACAGCACCGGTTCTCTTGCCGGTATCAACGATTTCAAGAGCAGACTGATCGATCAGTTTGTAATCAAATGCCTTGAGGCGAATACGAATACGTTGGCTTTGCATTATTTATCCTTTAAAGAACGAGGGGCCGAAGCCATCTTCGGCCCGCGATTCGAAATGAGTTAATTAACCGACGATCTTAGAAACAACGCCGGCACCGACTGTGTGGCCGCCTTCACGAATAGCGAAGCGCAGACCTTCTTCCATAGCAATCGGAGCAATCAGCTTAACGTCCATACGGATGTTGTCGCCGGGCATAACCATTTCAACGCCTTCCGGCAGTTCGATCGTGCCGGTAACGTCAGTTGTACGGAAGTAGAACTGAGGACGATAGCCCTTGAAGAACGGTGTATGACGGCCGCCTTCTTCCTTGGTCAGAACGTAAACTTCTGCCTGGAATTCGGTGTGCGGAGTGATCGTGCCCGGTTTGGCAAGAACCTGACCGCGTTCAACGTCTTCACGCTTTGTACCGCGGAGCAGAACACCGATGTTGTCACCGGCCTGACCCTGGTCAAGCAGCTTACGGAACATTTCGACGCCTGTGCAGGTGGTCTTCTGAGTCGGACGGATACCGACGATTTCGAGTTCGTCGCCGACTTTAACGATACCGCGTTCAACACGGCCGGTAACAACGGTACCGCGGCCGGAGATGGAGAACACGTCTTCAACCGGCATCAAGAACGGCTGGTCAATAGCACGTTCCGGTGTCGGGATGTAGCTGTCGAGTGTGTCGGCAAGCTTCAGAATGGACTGTTCGCCCATCGGGCCTTTGTCGCCGTCGAGAGCCATACGGGCAGAACCCTTGATGATAGGAATATCGTCGCCCGGGAAGTCGTAGTTGCTCAGAAGTTCGCGGACTTCCATTTCAACCAGTTCAAGCAGTTCTTCGTCGTTGACGAGGTCGCACTTGTTCAGGTAAACGATGATGTAAGGAACACCGACCTGACGAGCAAGAAGGATGTGCTCACGAGTCTGAGGCATAGGACCGTCGGAAGCGGCAACAACCAGAATTGCGCCGTCCATCTGAGCAGCACCGGTAATCATGTTCTTGACGTAGTCAGCATGGCCCGGGCAGTCAACGTGTGCGTAGTGACGGTGTTCGGTTTCGTATTCGACGTGAGCGGTGTTAATCGTAATACCGCGAGCTTTTTCTTCAGGAGCTGCGTCGATCTGGTCGTAGGCTTTGGCTTCACCGCCGAACTTCTTGGAAAGAACGGTTGTGATAGCGGCTGTAAGGGTTGTCTTACCATGGTCAACGTGACCGATTGTGCCAACGTTTACATGGGGCTTAGTACGTTCGTACTTTTCTTTTGCCATTTTTAATCCTTAAATATTAAATAAAAGAACAGCGTTTAAAAATTACTTCGTTTTTGCTTCAATCACAGCTTCGGCAACGTTCTTCGGAGCTTCAGCGTAATGTTTGAATTCCATTGTGTAGGAAGCACGACCCTGAGTCAGAGAACGGAGCTGAGTAGCATAACCGAACATCTCGGACAGCGGAACTTCAGCCTTAACAGCTTTGCCTCCGCCGGGCAGGTCGTCCATACCCTGGATCACACCGCGGCGAGAAGAAAGGTCGCCCATAACGTCGCCCATCTTTTCTTCCGGGGTTTCAACTTCAACAGCCATGATCGGCTCGAGAAGAACCGGGCTGGCATTGCGCATACCTTCTTTGAAAGCCATAGAACCGGCCATCTTGAAGGCGTTTTCGTTGGAGTCCACTTCATGGTAAGAACCAAAGTGGAGTGTTGCCTTAACGTCAACAACCGGGTAACCGGCCAGAACACCGGACTTCATGGTGTCTTCGATACCCTTCTGAACAGCCGGAATGTATTCACGAGGAACAACACCGCCCTTGATGGCATCGACGAATTCGTAGCCCTTGCCGGGGTTAGGTTCAAGCTTCAGCACAACGTGACCGTACTGACCGCGGCCGCCCGACTGCTTAACAAACTTAGCTTCGGCGTTCTCAACAGTAGAACGGATGGTTTCACGGTAGGCAACCTGAGGTTTGCCGACTGTGGCTTCAACGTTGAACTCACGACGCATACGGTCGACAAGAATGTCGAGGTGGAGCTCACCCATACCGGAGATAATGGTCTGACCGCTTTCTTCGTCTGTGCGGACACGGAAAGACGGGTCTTCCTGAGCCAGACGGTTAAGAGCGATACCCATTTTTTCCTGGTCGGCCTTAGTCTTGGGCTCAACAGCCTGAGAAATAACCGGTTCCGGGAATTCCATCTTTTCAAGAATGATCGGGTGATCGATAGCGCAGAGTGTATCGCCGGTGGTCACTTCTTTCAGACCGACGGCAGCTGCGATGTCGCCTGCGAGAACTTCCTTGATTTCTTTACGTTCGTTAGCGTGCATCTGCAGCAAACGACCGATACGTTCTTTCTTGCCCTTGACGGAGTTCAGAACGGTGTCGCCGGAGTTAACAACACCGGAGTACACGCGAAGGAAGGTCAGCTGACCGACGAACGGGTCAGTCATGATCTTGAATGCAAGAGCGGAGAACGGCTCTTTGTCATCGGCCTTACGATGAGCGACGGAGTCGTCATCAGGATCGATACCCTGGACCGGAGGAATGTCAACCGGGCTCGGAAGCAGTTCAATAACGGCGTCAAGCATGCGCTGAACACCCTTGTTCTTGAAAGCTGTACCGCAGAGCATCGGCTGAATTTCGTTGGCGATGGTACGCAGACGCAGACCCTTGTTGATGTCGGCCTCGGAGAGGTCGCCGTCATTGAGGTACTTGTCCATCAGTTCTTCGTTAGCTTCGGCAGCAGCTTCAACCATGTTGCTGCGCCATTTTTCGGTTTCTTCAACCAGCTCGGCGGGAACGTCTTCAAATTTGAACTTCATACCCTGAGAAGCTTCATCCCAAATGATGGCTTTTCTCTTGGCCAGATCGATAACGCCTTTGAAAGTGTCTTCAGCACCGATAGGAATAACGATAGGTACAGGATTAGCTTTCAGACGAGTCTTCATCTGATCGTAAACTTTGAAGAAGTTTGCACCTGTACGGTCCATCTTGTTCACGAAAGCAAGACGGGGAACTTTGTATTTGTTAGCCTGACGCCAAACAGTTTCGGATTGAGGCTGGACACCGCCGACAGCACAGTAAACCATGCAGGCACCGTCCAGAACACGCATGGAACGTTCAACTTCAACGGTGAAGTCAACGTGTCCCGGGGTATCAATGATGTTGATACGGTGTTCGGGATGGTTCATGTCCATACCGCGCCAGAAAGCAGTAGTAGCAGCGGAAGTAATCGTAATGCCGCGTTCCTGTTCCTGTTCCATCCAGTCCATGGTCGCAGCGCCATCGTGCACTTCGCCAATCTTGTGATTAACGCCGGTGTAGAACAGAATGCGTTCCGTGGTGGTTGTTTTGCCCGCGTCAATGTGCGCGGAAATGCCGATATTGCGATAACGCTCAATCGGAGTTTTGCGAGCCATGTTTCTATCCTCTGATAATGGGGAGAACCGATCGGGCCTCCCCTATTGAAAAAGAAATTAGTTAAAACGGAAGTGAGAGAAGGCCTTGTTGGCTTCAGCCATACGATGGACTTCTTCACGCTTCTTCATAGCACCGCCGCGGCCTTCAGAGGCGTCGATAAGCTCGCCGGCCAAGCGGAGCGGCATAGATTTTTCACTTCTGCCCTTGGCAGCTTCACGCAGCCAGCGCATGGCCAGAGCCATACGGCGGACAGGTCTAACTTCGACCGGAACCTGGTAGTTGGCACCGCCGACACGGCGGGACTTAACTTCAACCAGCGGACGAACATTGTTCAAAGCGTTTGTGAACACTTCGAGGGGATCTTTACCAGACTTGTTCTGGATTTCTTCCAAAGCGCCATACACGATGCGTTCAGCAACGGCTTTCTTGCCGTCAAGCATGATCATGTTGACGAATTTGGTGATCTCGACGGAACCGAATTTAGGATCCGGGAGAACTTCACGTTTAGGTACTTCGCGACGACGGGGCATGTTTACCTCAGTTTTGTCTTCAGTCAAATAAATTGGGAATGCATTTCCATCATGAAAATGCGACTTACTCGGTCATAAAAAGAGACCGTTACCGGGTGCGGCGATCCGGTATTAAGCCTGTTTAGGACGCTTTGCGCCGTATTTAGAACGAGATTGCTTACGATCCTTGACACCCTGGGTATCAAGAGAGCCGCGGACGACGTGGTAACGAACGCCCGGCAAGTCCTTCACACGACCGCCGCGAATCAAAACGACGCTGTGTTCCTGAAGATTGTGGCCTTCACCTCCGATGTAGGAGATGACTTCAAAGCCGTTGGTCAGGCGCACCTTGGCAACTTTACGAAGAGCGGAGTTCGGCTTCTTCGGAGTTGTGGTGTAAACACGGGTGCAGACACCGCGTTTCTGCGGGCAGTTGTTGAGCGCAGGGCTCTTGCTCTTTTCAATAGCTCTCTCGCGAGGCTTACGCACTAATTGGTTAATGGTCGGCATAAAGTCCGTATCCGAAACGATTAGAAAAACCACTCTTTTGACGGAGTGGAGGTTAATAAAAAACTTTAGGGAAAATGCGCGGACTCTGCGCGAAAGGACGTGCTGCACGGCAGCCGAGAAAGAGCGCAGAAACCCGGGCGGGATTCCGAAAAGTTCCGCATTATTGCGCAAATTCAACCAATTGTCAAACTTTTCTATTTGGCTGAATAGGTTAGCAATTGTATTCGAAGTTTTTCAAAACCAAAAAAGCGGCCTTTCGGCCGCTTTTTTGGAGGAGTTAAAACCTAATTAGTTGTGATAGCTTTTGCTCTCACCGGCAACTTCAGCTTCCGGAATCGAGGGAGCATCACTGACGATGTTCTCATTGCCGACATAAGCCTCGGAAGTTTCGATCTCATTGTCGTACTTGAAAGCATCGCGGTCGTGTCTGGCTCTGTGATAAGCCAGACCGGTACCGGCAGGAATCAAGCGGCCGACAATCACGTTTTCCTTCAGGCCGCGCAGCTCGTCACGTTTGCCCATGATGGCTGCTTCGGTAAGCACTCTGGTGGTTTCCTGGAAGGAAGCCGCAGAGATGAAGGAGTCCGTAGACAAGCTGGCCTTAGTAATACCCAGCAGCAGGTTGTCATATGTGGCAGGACGCTTGTTTTCGGCCAGAGCTTTTTCGTTCTCATCGAGCATTTCGCTGCGTTCGACCTGCTCGCCGGTGATGAACTTGGTGTCACCCGGATCAGTAATGACGACGCGGCGGAGCATCTGACGAACGATCACTTCAATGTGCTTGTCGCTGATCTTCACTCCCTGCAGACGGTACACAGCCTGAACTTCATCAACAATGTAGCGAGCCAAAGCTTCGATACCCTGAAGTCTCAGGATGTCATGCGGATCGGCAGGACCGTCAACAATAACTTCACCCTGGTGAACCACCTGACCGTCGTGAACCAGAATGTCCTTATCCTTAGGAATAAGGAATTCGTGATCCTGACCTTGTGTGTCAGTAATGATCAGACGCTGTTTGCCCTTGGTTTCCTTACCGAAAGTAACGGTACCGCTTGCCTCGGCAAGAATACCTGCGTCCTTCGGAGAACGAGCTTCGAAGAGTTCGGCAACACGCGGCAGACCGCCGGTAATGTCTCGAGTCTTCTGGCTTTCCGTCGGAATTCTGGCGAGCACGTCACCGACCTTGGCTTCGTCACCGTCGTGAACGATGATGAGCGCGCCGACCGGCAGCTGAATGCTCACAGGGTGCTCAGTACCCGGAATCTTAACGGGCTCGTTGTTGGCATCAAGGAACTGAATCAGCGGTTTGCCGATCTTGCTGGAAGAAGAGTGCTTGGCGTCAATAACCACAAGAGAGCTCAAGCCCGTCACTTCATCTACCTGGCTCTTCACTGTAACGTTATCGATAACGTTGGCAAAGCGGACTTTACCGGCGTACTCGGTAACAATCGGACGAGTCATCGGGTCCCAGTTGGCCAGTTCGGTACCGATTTCAACCTGCTGACCGTCGGAAGCAAGAAGGTTGGCGCCGTAAGGAATCTTATGACGTTCTCTCTCGCGGCCGTTCGGACCTTCAATCACGATTTCGCCGGAACGGGAAATCACAACCTTATTGCCCTTCTCACCGGTCACATAGCGCATAGAGCTTGTGAAGCGGATCGTACCGGCAGACTTCGTAACGACGTTGCTGGCCACAGCTGTGCGGCTCGCAGCACCACCGATGTGGAACGTACGCATGGTCAGCTGAGTACCCGGTTCACCAATGGACTGAGCGGCGATAACACCGACAGCTTCACCGGCATTAACGAGCTTGCCGCGGCCGAGATCGCGGCCGTAGCACTTGGCGCAAAGACCGTAGCGTGTTTCGCAGGTAAGCGGAGTGCGGATCTTGACTTCGTCAATGCCGAGCTTCGTGATGAGTTCGACATCATCTTCTTCAAGCAGGTGACCGGCCGGGAAGATTTCTTCCTGATTGTCCGGATTGATAACCGGATCAGCCGTCACGCGGCCGAGAATACGGTCGGCCAGACTTTCGGTCACTTCACCGCCTTCAACCAGAGCTTTCATCAGAACGCCCTGATGGGTTCCGCAGTCGTCCTCGGTAACCACCAAGTCCTGGGTCACGTCGACCAGACGACGAGTCAGGTAACCGGAGTTAGCAGTCTTCAAAGCCGTATCGGCCAAACCCTTACGAGCACCGTGGGTAGACACGAAGTACTGCAAAACGTTCAGACCCTCACGGAAGTTCGCGGTAATCGGAGTCTCAATAATGGAGCCGTCCGGCTTAGCCATCAAACCGCGCATACCGGCCAGCTGACGGATCTGAGTTGCAGAACCGCGAGCACCGGAGTCCGCCATCATGTAGATGGAGTTGAACGATTCCTGAGTTGTCTTGTTGCCGTGACGGTCGATAACCGGTTCGTTGGAGATTTCATCCATCATCACCTTACCGACTTTTTCTGTCGTACGACCCCAAATATCAACGACCTTGTTGTAGCGTTCGCCGGCAGTCACCAAACCGGAGGTGTACTGAGCATCGATCTCTTTGACTTCCTGTTCGGCTTCGTGAACGATTTCGTTCTTCTGTTCCGGAACAATCATGTCGTCGATAGCAATCGACAGGCCGCCGATGGTAGCGAGGTGGTAGCCGCGCTGCATCAGTTTATCGGCGAAGATCACGGTTTCACGCAGTCCGCAGCGGCGGAAAGCCATGTTGATCAGCTTAGCGATCTCTTTCTTCTTGAGGGTCTTGTTCAATACGGAGAACGGCAGGCCCGGAGGAAGAATTTCGGAGAGAAGTGCACGACCGACGGTGGTTTCATAACGAACCATCTTCAGTGTCTTTCCACCGGTTTCTTTGTCAACATCAAATTCCTTAACGCGAACGGTGCAGCGTGTCTGAAGCTCGACAACCTTATTGGCCAAAGCACGTTCGACTTCGCCGATATCGGCAAAGAACATGCCCTCGCCCTTTCCGTTGATACGGGAACGAGTCGAATAGTAAAGACCCAACACGATGTCCTGAGACGGAACGATCGAAGGATCGCCGTTGGCAGGGAACAGCACGTTGTTGGAAGCAAGCATCAGAGAACGTGCTTCAAGCTGTGCCTCTAAGGAAAGAGGTACGTGAACAGCCATCTGGTCGCCGTCGAAGTCAGCGTTGAACGCAGCGCAGACCAACGGGTGCAGCTGAATAGCTTTGCCTTCGATCAGGAGCGGTTCAAAAGCCTGAATACCGAGACGGTGAAGCGTAGGTGCACGGTTCAGCATGACGGGATGCTCGTAAATCACTTCTTCGAGAATATCCCATACGACCGGATCCTGGTTCTCAACCATCTTCTTGGCAGCCTTGATGGTCGGAGCCAGTCCGCGAAGTTCAAGCTTGTTGAAGATAAACGGTTTGAAGAGCTCAAGAGCCATCAGTTTCGGCAGACCGCACTGATGCAGTTTCAGGTACGGACCGACGGTAATAACGGAACGGCCCGAGTAGTCAACACGTTTACCCAGCAGGTTCTGACGGAAGCGGCCGCCCTTACCTTTGATCATGTCGGCCAAAGACTTCAGAGGACGCTTGGAAGGACCGGTCATGGCTTTGCCGCGGCGGCCGTTGTCCAGCAGAGAGTCAACAGCTTCCTGCAGCATGCGTTTTTCATTGCGGACGATGATGTCCGGAGCCTTGAGCTCAAGAAGACGCTTCAGACGATTGTTACGGTTGATCACGCGGCGGTAGAGGTCGTTCAAGTCGCTCGTAGCGAAACGACCGCCGTCAAGCGGAACCAGCGGACGCAGATCCGGCGGAAGAACCGGAAGAACATCCATGACCATCCACTCAGGCTTAATGCCGGAGCGCTGGAAACCTTCCAGAACCTTCAAACGTTTGGCGATCTTCTTGACCTTCGCTTCGCTGGTGGTTTCGGAAAGCTCTCTGCGGAGATCCTCAACTTCTTCGTCAATGTTGATCGTAGCCAGCAGCTCTTTAATGGCTTCGGCGCCCATCATGGCCTTGAATTCGTCACCGTATTCTTCGGTCTTAGCCATGTAGTCGTCTTCGGTCATGAGCTGGCCTCTGCGAAGCTCGGTCATGCCGGGATCTACAACGATATAGGCTTCGAAATACAAGACGCGTTCGATATCACGCAGAGGAATATCGAGAACCATACCCATGCGGGACGGAAGGCTCTTCAAGAACCAAATATGAGCAACAGGGCTAGCCAGCTCAATGTGACCCATGCGTTCGCGGCGAACCTTGGAAAGTGTGACTTCCACGCCGCACTTTTCGCAAACGATGCCCTGATGCTTCAGACGTTTGTATTTACCGCAAAGACATTCGTAATCCTTAATCGGTCCGAAAATCTTTGCGCAGAACAGACCGTCGCGTTCGGGTTTGAACGTACGGTAGTTAATTGTCTCAGGCTTCTTTACTTCACCGTAAGACCAAGAACGAATCTTTTCCGGGGAAGCAATGCCGATCTTGATCGCGTCAAACGGCTCATTCTCTTTATTTGTCTTAAAGAGAGAGTTAAAAGCTTTCATCATTTTTTAGAAGATTCCTTATCACGGTCTAAATCAATGTCAATGCCCAGAGAGCGGATTTCCTTAACGAGAACGTTGAAGGATTCCGGCATTCCGGCGTCGATCACGTGATCGCCTTTGACAATGTTTTCGTAGAGCTTTGTACGTCCCGTTACGTCGTCAGACTTAACAGTAAGCATTTCCTGAAGGACATAGCTGGCACCGTAAGCTTCAAGCGCCCAGACTTCCATTTCACCGAAACGCTGACCGCCGAACTGAGCTTTACCGCCGAGAGGCTGCTGTGTAACCAGAGAGTACGGACCGGTAGAACGAGCATGCATCTTGTCGTCGACCAAGTGGTGCAGTTTCAGGTAGTGCATCACGCCGACGGTAACAGGACGATCAAATGCGTCGCCGGTACGTCCGTCAAAGAGCTGGGCCTGAGTCTTGGAAGGAGTCAGGTGCAGTTTCTTAGCGGTTTCTTCCGGGAAGGCAAGATTGAGCATCTCACGGATATCGCTTTCGCTTGCGCCGTCGAATACGGGGGTTGCAAACGGCACACCCTTCTTCAGGTGTTTGGCCAAATCGATGATTTCGTCATCAGTCAGAGAATCGAAGTCTTCCTTCTTGCCGCTGCTCTTGTTGTAAATCGTATTCAGGAACTCGCGGATTTCAGCGACCTGCTTGCTGCGCTCATGCTTGAGCATTTCAGCAATTCTCCAGCCTAAACCGAAAGCAGCCCAACCCAAATGAACTTCAAGAACCTGACCGATGTTCATTCGAGAAGGCACACCCAGCGGGTTCAGAACGATGTCAACCGGTCTGCCGTCAGCCATGAACGGCATGTCTTCGACACGAGTAATGCGGGAGACAACACCCTTGTTACCGTGACGGCCGGCCATCTTGTCGCCGGGCTGCAGACGACGTTTAACGGCCAGATAAACCTTGACCATCTTCTGAACGCCTGTCGGCAGTTCATCACCCTGAGTCAGTTTCTTGCGCTTTTCGTTCCAAGCTTCGTCGAACTCTTTACGTTTGGCTTCCAAGGAAATACGGACGTCTTCGATCTGCTTCTGCAGCTCTTCGTCAGCCATGCGAATGTCAAACCACTTGTGAACATTCAGACCGTCGAGGTATTCCTTCGTAACCTTCTTGCCCTTGCCTAAACCGTCGGGACCGCCCTGAGCAACATTACCGATCAGCTGACGAGCCAAACGTTCGAAAGCGTCGCGCTCAACAATTCTCAGCTGGTCATTCAAGTTGGTGCGGTAACGCTTCAGCTCATCGTCAATGATGGACTGAGCGCGTTTGTCGCGTTCGATGCCTTCACGCGTGAAGACCTGAACGTCGATAACAGTACCAACCATGCCGCTCGGAACGCGAAGGGAAGTATCCTTAACGTCACTGGCTTTTTCACCGAAGATGGCGCGAAGCAGTTTTTCTTCCGGAGTCAGCGTGGTTTCTCCCTTCGGAGTCACTTTACCGACCAGAACGTCTCCGGCCTTCACTTCTGCACCGATGTAAACGATACCGGATTCGTCCAGACGGTTAATCTGGTTCTCACTCAGGTTCGAAATATCGCGCGTAATTTCTTCGCTGCCGAGCTTGGTATCACGGGCCTGAACAGAAAGCTCTTCAATGTGGATGGAAGAATAGCGGTCATCAGCAACCACTTTTTCACTCACCATCACAGAGTCTTCGTAGTTGTATCCGTTCCACGGCATGAAGGCAACGATCATGTTCTGACCTAATGCCAGTTCACCGAGGTCGGTCGAAGCGCCGTCAGCAATCACGTCGCCCTTAGCGATGTGATCGCCGGGGTTGACGATCGGGCGCTGGTTGATATTGGTGCCCTGGTTGGAACGAGTAAATTTCTGAAGATTGTAAATATCCACACCGACACGGCCGGGGACGTTTTCTTCATCATTTACACGAACAACGATACGGTTGGCGTCGACATAGTCAACGACACCGCCGCGTTCTGCCTGAACGGTTGTACCGGAGTCAACAGCCACTGTTCTTTCGATGCCAGTACCGACAACAGGTTTTTCAGGACGAAGACAGGGAACGCCCTGACGCTGCATGTTGGAACCCATCAGCGCACGGTTCGCGTCATCGTGCTCCAAGAACGGAATCAGAGAAGCAGCAACGGATACGATCTGTGCCGGAGCCACGTCCATGTACTGAACGCGTTCGGGACGCATCAAAACGAATTCGCCCTTATCACGGCAGCTGACAAGCTCGTCGCTCAGGTTGCCCTTGTCATCGATGGAAGCGTTAGCCTGAGCAATAATGTAGTTGCCTTCATCGATAGCCGAGAGATAAGCGATCTCGTTGGTGACATGACCGTCAATCACTTTTCTGTACGGTGTCTCAAGGAAGCCGTAGTCATTCAGACGCGCATAAAGAGCCAGAGAGTTAATCAAACCGATGTTCGGACCTTCAGGAGTTTCAATCGGGCAAACACGGCCGTAGTGAGTCGGATGCACGTCTCGAACCTCGAAGCCTGCGCGTTCACGAGTCAAGCCGCCCGGGCCCAATGCAGAAATACGGCGCTTGTGCGTGATTTCAGACAGCGGGTTGGTCTGGTCCATGAACTGGCTCAGCTGAGAAGAACCGAAGAAGTCGCGAATAGCAGCGCTGATCGGTTTGCTGTTGATCAGGTCATGCGGCATCAGGTTATCGGATTCGGCCTGGCCTAAACGTTCACGAACGGCGCGCTCAACACGAACAAGGCCGGAACGGAACTGGTTTTCGGTCAGTTCACCGACACAGCGGACGCGACGATTGCCCAGGTGGTCAATATCGTCAACCTGGCCTTCGCCGTTGCGAAGCTGAACAATCGCCTTCATCGTATCGATGATGTCTTCAGGTTCAAGCGTCATCGGGCCGGTTTCTGTTCCGCGGTTAAAGCGGGAATTAATCTTCATGCGGCCGACGCGGGACAGGTCATATGTCTCTGCATCGAAGAACAGACGACGGAATAATGTCTCAACAGCTTCTTCTGTGGGCGGTTCGCCCGGACGCATCATGCGGTAAATCGCAATACGTGCGGACAGCTGATCGGGAGTTTCGTCCAGTCTCAGTGTGTCGGAAATGTAGGGGCCGCGGTTGAGTTCGTTGATGTACAGCGTATCGAAAGAATCAATCCCGTGCTCGCGAATCTTCTCAAGCAGTTCCGGAGTGATTTCATCGTTAGCATTGGCAACGACTTCACCGGAATCTTCGTCATAAAGATTTGTGGCAATGACTTTTCCAATGAGATTGTCGAGCGGAACGGGAAGTTCTGTGATGCCGAGTTTTTCGATTTCACGAACGTGGCGAGCATTGATACGCTTGTCCTTGGCAACAATAACTTTGCCTTCCGGATCTTTAATATCAAAAGCAGCGATTTCACCGCGGAGACGAGACGGAATAATCTCGAGCGTGGCACCGTCCTGGGTCAGTTTGTAGTGATCGAACTCGTAGAACTGCTTCAGAATGCTTTCCGGTGTCATGCCCAGTGCTTTGAGCATGATAGTTCCGGGCATCTTGCGGCGACGGTCGATACGGAAGTGAAGAATGTCTTTCGCATCGAATTCAAAGTCGAGCCAAGAGCCGCGGTACGGAATGATACGGGCGCTGAACAGCAGCTTACCGGAGCTGTGTGTCTTGCCGCGATCGTGCTCAAAAAATACTCCCGGAGAACGATGAAGCTGAGATACAATAACGCGCTCGGTACCGTTAATGATGAAAGATCCTTTTTTCGTCATTAAAGGGATTTCACCCATGTAAACTTCTGACTCGCGGATCTCTTTTACAGTAGACTGCTTGGGTTGGTCTCTGTCGAAAATAACAAGACGGACTTTTGCTCTGAGGCGAGAGCAATAATTCAGTCCGCGAAGCTGACATTCAGAGACATCAAAGACAGGATCGTCTAAAATATATTCCTGAAATTCAAGCCTGGCTAAACCATTGTGGCTGACGATAGGGAAGATGGATTTAAATGCACCCTGCAAACCTTCATCACGGCGCTCTGCAGCGGGAACATCTGCCTGCAAAAATTCGTGGTAGGAATGCAACTGCGTTTCCAGTAAGGAAGGCACTTCAAGTACGCTCGGACGCTTAGCAAAGCTTTTCCGAATACGCTTCTTTTCAGTGAACGAGTACGACATGAACGCTCCGTTCGAAAGAGAAAAAAAGAAAATTCCCCAAAAGCAATAACAGACACGAATAGCCACGCCGAGCCCTCACCAGGGCCCAATGCGCGGCAAAACTCAAATTGTCTAAATTATGCTCCTGCAGAAGACTTTGGCTGGATCATACTGAATGACCCACTCAAAGTTTTCCGATAGAAAAAAACAAGGCTCCAAATATGGAGCCTTGCAGTATAACTGAAAAATTACTTCAGTTCAACCTTGGCGCCAGCGGCTTCCAGTTTCTTCTGGGCTTCTTCAGCTTCAGCCTTGGCAAGGCCTTCCTTAACAGTCTTAGGAGCGCCGTCGACGAGGTCTTTGGCTTCCTTCAGGCCGAGGCCGGTCAGTTCGCGGACAGCCTTAATAACCTGAACTTTGTTAGCGCCGATTTCTTTCAGAACGACGTCGAATTCGGATTTTTCTTCAGCAGGAGCAGCACCGGCACCGGCAGGAGCGGCAACAGCAACAGCGGCTGCAGCAGCGGAAACACCGAATTTCTCTTCCATCATTTTGATGAGTTCGGAAACTTCGAGAACGGACATGGACGCGATTGCGTCAAGGATTTCTTCTTTGGACAAAGCCATTTTGGTAACTCCAATACGTTGTGTAACTAAAAATTAAAACTTACAAAATCAGGCAGCAGCCTGTTCTTTGGCATCGCGCACTGCAGCAAGAGTTCTGACGAAACGTGCGGGAACTTCGTTGAGCGTACGAACGAACTTAGCAACCGGTTCGTTCATAGTGGCCATCAACTTAGCCAGCAATTCATCGCGGCTCGGCATTGTGGCGAGTTTTTCAACACCGGCAACGTCAAGGACGTTGTTCGGCATTGCACCGGCCTTAATAACGAGCTGCGGGTTTGTCTTGGCAAAGTTAGCCATGACCTTGGCAGGGGCCACAGGGTCAGCAGAAAAACCGTAAAGAAGGGGTCCGACAAACTGATCGGACAAACCTTCGAACGGAGTGTCTTTGACGGCACGGCGTGCTAAGGTGTTTTTCAAAACGCGCAACTGAACACCATTCTCACGTGCTTCTTTACGGAGTTTGGTGGCTGCATCTACGGTCAGCCCACGGTATTCGGCAATAACAAGACCTTCAGTACCAGCGATGATTTCGCTGATCTCTTTGATCATGTCAGCCTTTTCTTGTCTATTAAGACCCATGGTCTGCTCCACTCAGAGGTGCTGCTTTCACAGCACCGGTTCAAAATAACCGGCTCACTCCGAGAGTTCCAAGGAATCTGTCCGTCAGGACACACAACGCTTGTTCTCTCTTCGGTTGCCATCTACGCTGGTTTTCCGCTTCGGGATATTAAGAATGAACCATTCGCCAGCGGTCTTTGACGGCTACAGCCCGAAGGCTGTAACCCAAAGTCCTTTACTTGGGCTTGCGCCCTGTTCCGGATTACTCCGAAACGAAATTAGTTCAATGTCTGAACGTCAACCTTGACGCCGGGACCCATTGTCGAACTAACCGCAACTTTACGAATGTAAACGCCTTTCGTAGAAGCGGGTTTAATCTTGTTCAGCTGCTCAATGAGGGCCTTGATGTTCGTAAGAAGCTGTTCAACTTCAAAAGAAGCACGGCCGACAGGAGCGTGAATGATACCAGCTTTGTCAGCACGGAACTGAACCTGACCGGCCTTGGCGTTTTTAACAGCCTGAGCAACGTTCGGAGTAACAGTACCGACTTTCGGGTTCGGCATTAAGCCGCGCGGGCCGAGGATCTGACCTAACTGACCGACAACACGCATAGCAGCGGGTTCAGCGATCACAACGTCGAAATCCATCTTGCCGCCTTTGATTTCGTGGGCCAAATCTTCCATACCGACGATATCGGCACCGGCTTCTTTGGCAGCTTCTGCAGCAGCGCCCTGGGCGAAAACTGCAACACGAACGGTCTTGCCTGTACCGGCAGGCATAACGACGGAACCGCGGACAGCCTGATCGCTCTTACGAGGATCGATGCCGAGCTGAACTGCGATATCAACGGATTCGTTGAACTTGGCATTGGCAAGAGCTTTGACGAGTTCGACAGCTTCATTCAAAGCGTAGAACTTCTGAGCCTCAACCTTGCTCTTGTTTTCTTTTTCGCGTTTGCTGATCTTCGCCATTATTTCACTCCTTCAACGGTGATACCCATGGAACGAGCGCTTCCGGCGATAGTGCGAACCGCGGCGTCCATGTCGGCAGCTGTAAGGTCAGGCATCTTGGTCTTAGCGATCTCTTCAGCCTGAGCACGTGTAATCTTGCCGACTTTGTCTGTATGCGGACGGGCAGAACCCTTCTGAATCTTTGCAGCCTTCTTGATCAGGATGGTAGCCGGAGGAGTCTTCATCACGAAGGTGAAGCTCTTGTCGGCGTAAGCCGTGATCACGACAGGGATAGGAAGACCCGGTTCAACGCCTTGTGTTTTTGCGTTGAAGGCCTTGCAGAATTCCATAATGTTCAAGCCGCGCTGACCCAGAGCCGGACCGATAGGTGGCGAGGGATTGGCCTTTCCGGCAGGAACCTGAAGCTTAATAAAGCCTACAATTTTCTTTGCCATTTGTTTTCCTTACGGGTAGACGCTTCGGCAATGAAGCTCCCCGAGGTAAAGAGTCCATAAAAATAAGAGGTTTTCTGCTCGGACTCTCAAGCAGAAAACCGATATTCTTTAAGCCTTCTCGACTTCGTTGAAAGCAAGTTCAACAGGAGTGTCGCGGCCGAAGATCGATACCATAACACGAAGTCGGTTCTTGTCATAGTTCACTTCTTCGATTATTCCGTTAAAGTCTGTAAACGGACCGTTCTTAATGCGGACGGAACCGCCGACTTCAAATTCGACACGAGGTCTCGGAGCCTCGGAACCGGCTTCCATTTTGCTCTTGATGGCTTCAATGTCCTTAGCGGGCAGCGGAGACGGCTTATTTGCACTGCCGCCGAGAAAGCCCGTAATTCTAGCCGTATTTTTGACAAGATGCCAAGTCTCGTCGTTCATGATCATTTTGACGAAGATGTAGCCCGAGTACATGCGGCGGGTGGAAACGCGTTTTTTGCCGTTTTTCACCTCGGAGATGTCCTCTGTCGGAACCAAAATTTCTTCGAAATAATCCTGCAGTCCCTCGCGAGCAATTCTCTCTCTCAGAGCAGACTCGGCACTCTTTTCCATTCCGGAATAAGTGTGCACAACGTACCATTTCATATCGGACATTTTCAACTCTCTTTAGATCAGAGAAAGAAGGACATCGTAAAGAAGAAACTCGATGAGCTTGTCAACAATGAAAAGGAAGAATGCAATCACGACCACGAAGGCGCAGACAATACCCGTGGTATTGATGGTTTCCTTTCTGGTCGGCCAAACAACTCTTCTCAGTTCTTCGTAGGAGGCCTTGCAGTACTGGGCAAATTCTTTGCCCGGTGCGCTGAACCAACCTAAAACAACGCCGACAACTAAGCTGCCGATTAAAATACCGACGCGAATACCGGTGGGTTGTTCCGCCAGTAAGGCAAAAGCAAAAACTCCGCTTACTGCAATAAGGATAGCAATCGTCATCAAAAGGACGCCGCCCTTTGATTCTGTTGCCGGTGTTGCGTTTTGCGTACTCATTTACTGTTTCCGTGAAATCAAACCGCGACCCTAGGGCCGCGGTTCGTTTTTGGTGGCAGGGGCAGAAGGAATCGAACCCTCAACCTACGGTTTTGGAGACCGTCGCTCTGCCAATTGAGCTATACCCCTAAAAATCTTTATTAGCCGACGATCTTAGAAACAACGCCGGCACCGACTGTGTGGCCGCCTTCACGAATAGCGAAGCGCAGACCTTCTTCCATAGCAATCGGAGCAATCAGCTTAACGTCCATACGGATGTTGTCGCCGGGCATAACCATTTCAACGCCTTCCGGCAGTTCGATCGTGCCGGTAACGTCAGTTGTACGGAAGTAGAACTGAGGACGATAGCCCTTGAAGAACGGTGTATGACGGCCGCCTTCTTCCTTGGTCAGAACGTAAACTTCTGCCTGGAATTCGGTGTGCGGAGTGATCGTGCCCGGTTTGGCAAGAACCTGACCGCGTTCAACGTCTTCACGCTTTGTACCGCGGAGCAGAACACCGATGTTGTCACCGGCCTGACCCTGGTCAAGCAGCTTACGGAACATTTCGACGCCTGTGCAGGTGGTCTTCTGAGTCGGACGGATACCGACGATTTCGAGTTCGTCGCCGACTTTAACGATACCGCGTTCAACACGGCCGGTAACAACGGTACCGCGGCCGGAGATGGAGAACACGTCTTCAACCGGCATCAAGAACGGCTGGTCAATAGCACGTTCCGGTGTCGGGATGTAGCTGTCGAGTGTGTCGGCAAGCTTCAGAATGGACTGTTCGCCCATCGGGCCTTTGTCGCCGTCGAGAGCCATACGGGCAGAACCCTTGATGATAGGAATATCGTCGCCCGGGAAGTCGTAGTTGCTCAGAAGTTCGCGGACTTCCATTTCAACCAGTTCAAGCAGTTCTTCGTCGTTGACGAGGTCGCACTTGTTCAGGTAAACGATGATGTAAGGAACACCGACCTGACGAGCAAGAAGGATGTGCTCACGAGTCTGAGGCATAGGACCGTCGGAAGCGGCAACAACCAGAATTGCGCCGTCCATCTGAGCAGCACCGGTAATCATGTTCTTGACGTAGTCAGCATGGCCCGGGCAGTCAACGTGTGCGTAGTGACGGTGTTCGGTTTCGTATTCGACGTGAGCGGTGTTAATCGTAATACCGCGAGCTTTTTCTTCAGGAGCTGCGTCGATCTGGTCGTAGGCTTTGGCTTCACCGCCGAACTTCTTGGAAAGAACGGTTGTGATAGCGGCTGTAAGGGTTGTCTTACCATGGTCAACGTGACCGATTGTGCCAACGTTTACATGGGGCTTAGTACGTTCGTACTTTTCTTTTGCCATGTCTAGCTCCTGAGTGCCTGTCAACGGACAAGCTTAAATGAATAAAATTTAATGGTGCCCATGATGCGGATCGAACGCATGACCTCTCCCTTACCAAGGGAGTGCTCTACCACTGAGCCACATGGGCGGCACTGGAGCGGGTGAAGGGAATCGAACCCTCGTCGTAAGCTTGGAAGGCTTCTGCTCTACCATTGAGCTACACCCGCTCAAACAGAAAGCGTTCGAGCCGAACGCTTTTGTTGGAAATCTTATGGTGGAGGGGGATGGATTCGAACCATCGTAGGCGTAAGCCAACAGATTTACAGTCTGCCCCCTTTAGCCACTCGGGCACCCCTCCACTCTCGGAGAACGCAGATTTTGACAAGTTTATTTTAGTTTGTCAAGTCTACGGCAAAAATTTTTACAAGTTTTGACAGATTTCACCAACTTGGGCAATCGTCTTCCGACTTACGTCAGAACCCCTGGTGGAGGGGGATGGATTCGAACCATCGTAGGCGTAAGCCAACAGATTTACAGTCTGCCCCCTTTAGCCACTCGGGCACCCCTCCGGAGGAAATGCGCATTCTACATAATTAAAAGATATTTGACAATTGACCTGCAACGCCGGCAAGCAAACATACCCAGCCGGCATTCATCAAATGGCTGATCCACGGGCGTTTCGCGCGTTCTTTCTGTCTCAGCTTTTCAATGGCTGCCTCTCTCTTTGCAGGATCCGAAATGTATGCCAGTATCGCCAGTTCCGTACTTCTAAAGCACATGCCGATAAAGACAAGAGATAAGCCGAGGTCTCCGATGGCTTCGGCGGCAAGCCCGTCCGAAAAGCCGGCCGCTGCCTTTCCCATCATCCCTGCAGAGAAAAGATATAGTGCAGTACGCCAAAATACGGCAATCTTTGACTCGGAAATCGGAGTTTTTGTCGGTTGTTGTATGCCTGACATTTAGATTATTTCTCTTTTTTTATTTCTTCTATTTCGATGACTTCAGCGTCAACGGCCTGAGTCTTATTCCACTTTTTAGGAACAATCGAAGTTCTTGCCGACGCATCGTAATAGTCGCCGGGATTGTCCTCGGTATAAGTCCTTCCGCCTTGGAAAAAGCCGAAGATCTTACTGCTGAGCCAGATGAGACAGGAAAGTGCAAACACACCAATTAGTACCGCACCTACTACCGGAAGAATAAGCATGGCGCCCAAAAATATGAGCGCAATGATTAGACCGGCCCAAATGAGTTTGGAAATAGGATAACGCACGAACACTCCCCTTCTTATTAACTTAGCGGCAACCTCTTAGAGGCTTTATGGATTCTCGCTCCACGACCCTAATATATTACTAATTAGATTTGCTACAAAGCAAAACTCATCAAAACTGAAAGACGTTGTAAAAATTTGTGGAACCCATTTCTTACTCTCCTCTTCTTTTTCTGTTGGAAAAACACCGTCAACGTTCTGATATCCGTTAACGAAAACCCTTTGAAGACTAGGTGTTTCTCGGTTTGACAGGCCCTTTAATTAAAAGCAGCCGCTATATTTAGAGGTATACTCCACAGACTATGTATTGTGGCCGAATTATTCGGTTTTACAGAGGATTTCAATGACAGATAACAAATTAATGGTTCTTCCCGATGTCCAGTCTTCGGCAGACAGAAGAAATATTCCTATTCGTCGCGTCGGCGTCAAAGGGATCCGAACCCCTATTCTAGTAAAAAGCCAGAGCGGCGCACAGCACACCGTGGCCGATGTCGAAATGTATGTCTCCCTGCCGGCAGACAAGAAGGGTACGCATATGTCCAGATTCTGGACACTGCTCAGCGGCATCAATAAGCCTTTCGCTCCTCTGATGATGGTTGAAGTCATGCAGGAAATGCTTGCTTCCCTGAAATCCGACGGCGGCTATATCCGCTTGGCCTTCCCCTTCTTTATGGAAAAATCCGCTCCCGTCTCGCACCTCCAAAGCACGATGGACTACGACGTGGTTCTGACCGCCGAATGCGTGAACGGAAAGATCACCGTCACCCAGGAAGTCACAGCTCCGGTCACCAGCCTTTGTCCCTGCAGCAAGGAAATCAGCAAATACGGTGCGCATAATCAGCGCTCCCACGTTTCAATCATTGCGGAAGTTGAAACAAACTTCCCCATTGAAAAGCAGATTGAAATGATCGAAAGCTGTGCCTCCTGCCAGGTTTGGGGTCTGCTGAAGCGTTCCGACGAAAAGTACGTCACGGAACATGCTTATGAAAATCCGAAGTTTGTCGAAGACCTCGTTCGTGATGTTGCCATCAGATGTCAGGACGAACCGGCGATTCTTGCCTTCACGGTCGAAGCAGAAAACTTTGAATCGATTCATAACCACTCTGCCTTTGCCTCTCTGCACTTTGACAAGAGACAAACAGCGGAATAATCCTGATGTTGATTAGGAAATAGGTCTTTTATGCTTGCCTCACAGAAAACTAAAATCACCGAGCTTTTCAAGAATGCTCTGGCCGCCGTCGGTGCTCCGGAGAACACCAAAATTGTTCTTGAGCGGCCCAAGCAGCAGAGCCACGGTGACATTGCCTGTACAGTGGCGCTCCAATGTGCAAAAGCCATGAAGCAGCCTCCGAGGGTCATAGCGGAAAAACTGGTCGAACAGCTTCGAAAGGAAACCGCTGACTCTGAGATGTTTTCTGCTATCGAGATTGCCGGTCCCGGATTTATCAATCTCAAACTTGCACCTTCTCTTAAGCAGGATGTTGTTCGAGAAATTTTGAAAGAAGGGCCGGCCTACGGCTGCTCCGATGCGCACACAGGAGAATCCATTCTTCTGGAATATGTTTCAGCCAACCCGACCGGACCGCTTCATTTGGGTCATGCAAGACAGGGTGCGCTGGGTGACGTTCTGTCGCGCCTGCTCAAAAGCCAAGGCTGGGCTGTCACCCGAGAGTTTTATTACAACGACGCCGGCAACCAGATTCATAATCTGGCCATCAGTGTTCAGGCGCGATGCTACGAACTCCAGAATAAGCCGTTCGAATTTCCTGAAGACGGTTACAAGGGCGCTTATGTCCTCGACATCGCACAGGATTTTCTCGCTAAGAAACCGATCCATACTTTTGACGGAAAGATAGTAGAAAGCAACGGCAACCCGGATGACCTCGAAAACATCCGCGCTTATGCCGTGGCTTATCTCAGAGAAGAACAGCACAAGGATCTGACAGCGCTCGGCGTAGCGTTCGACAACTATTATCTGGAAAGCTCTCTTTACTCTGACGGCAGAGTTGCCAAAGCAGTTCAGGCGATTCAAAACGCAGGTAAAACATACGAAAAAGACGGCGCTTTATGGTTTAAGAGTACGGATTACGGTGACGATAAAGACCGTGTCATGCGTAAGGCCGATGGTTCTTACACCTACTTCGTGCCTGATGTTGCTTATCACTTAGCTAAGTTTGAGCGCGGCTTTAACCGAGCTTTAAATATTCAGGGCTCCGATCACCACGGAACAGTCGCCCGCGTTCGCGCGGGTATCCAGGCGGCATCGGGAGAGTTCGGTTTCAATATCCCGAAAACTTTCCCGGAATACATGCTGCACAAGATGCTTCAGGTAGTTAAAGACGGACAGCCGGTTAAGATGAGCAAACGCAGCGGCACGTACGTCACACTTTCCGACTTGGTCAATTGGGTCGGAAAGGATGCTGCGCGTCTTTTCATGGTTAACCGCAGAGCGGACGCGGAGTTTGTTTTTGATGTCGATTTAGCGCTTAGCCAGTCCGACGAAAATCCGGTCTATTATCTGCAGTACGCACATGCAAGAATCTGCTCTGTCTTTGCACAGGCGCAGGAAAAAGGCGTATCGGTTCCTTCCGTTGAAGAAATGGCCTCTGAAGACCTGTCTTCTTTGACCGCTCCGACTGAACTCAGACTGATGAGCAAGCTTTCTGATTTCCCGACGGCTTTGGCAAACGGTGCTGATGACCTTTCTCCTTTGGCTCTGGTCACATACCTGAAGGAACTGGCTGCGGATTTCCATTCTTTCTACAATGCCGAAAGAGTGTTGGTGGATGATGAGAAACTGCGCAACGCCCGCTTGGCCCTTTTGGTCGCCACTCGACAAGTTCTGCGCAACGGACTGGAAATCTTGGGCATCTCTGCCCCCGAAAGATTGTCTCGTGCCGATCAGCCGGCTGACTCAACTAAATAAGGTTTAAGCTCCATGGCAAGAAATTCCGGCGGCGGATTTGGAACCTGGTTTTACGGATTCCTCGTAGGAGGAGTCATCGGTGTCGGCTGCTGCGCAGCTGCAGCGCTGTACATCACTAAGGCTCCGATCCCATTCGTAAATAAAGTTAACCAAGCCAGCGAAAAAATCAATCCCATCGCCGGCGGCACTATTCCCGATCCGAATAAACCGCTTTCTGCCAGCGGCGGCGCCCCCGTGAACGCTCCGAAGAGCCGAGTCGTAACGGTCGAACCGCCGACAAGCGAACAGGCCGCCGAAGAAACCAAACTTCAGATTGAACAGGGCTCACGCTTTGTGGTACAGGCCGGAGCCTTCAGCACTCAGGTTGACGCCGAAGCTCGGAGAGCTGAGCTCGGATTCTTAGGTTTCGAGGCTCGGGTAATTCCCAGAACCGACGGGCCAAAAACACTTTATCGCGTTCGTCTCGGACCGTACGGCACGGCCCAAGAAGCCAACGATGTCAAGTCCAAGCTTCAGGCTAACTCCATCACGGCGACTGTCGGACGCATCAAATAACTTTTTATTCACCGGACCGAAGGGAGAGTCTCCCTCCGGTTCTTTCGTATTAGTAGGTCAAAACTTATGCTTCGAAGAATTTTATTGTCCACTTGTCTTTTACTTCCGATCGTCGGATACGCTTCTGCCGAAAATCCGGTCGCAGGACAGGACTACACCGTTTTGAAAACTCCGGTGCAAACGCAGGACCCCAAGAAGATCGAAGTCTTAACTTTCTTCGCCTATACCTGCCCTCACTGCTACACCTATGAGAAAGATGTCCTGCCCTGGAGTGAAAAACTTCCGGACGATGTCGTTTTCCGTCAAATTCCTGTCGCATGGACCCCGAAGAGCTTCCATTTCACAAAGACTTATTACGCCTTAGAAGCCATGCATAAGCTGCATCCTTACCACGAGATGCTTTTTAACGCCGTCATCAAGGAAAGAAAAGAATTCCCCGATCTCAACAGCATTGCGGATTTTTTTGCACAGAACGGCTTGAATAAGGAAGAATTCCTCAAAAACGCCAATTCTTTCTCCACCAAAGTCAAGAATGATCGCGCTTTCAAGACTTGGCAGGCCTATGAGATCGACGGTACGCCCGCAAATGCGGTCAACGGTAAGTACATCACTGCCCCGCACATGGTCGGTACTCGGGAAGGTGCGATTCAGGTCATGAACTACCTTATCGAAAAAGAACGAGCCGCCAAGAAATAAGCGGCTTCGGTTCAAAGGAGGTTCGCCTCCTTTTTCTTTTTCTGCAGCTTCTTGGAGCCGCGGCATTCGCCGCCCGCGATAAGCTGTGTATGATTATCTCCATTAAGAATATCTATTCGCCGGGCACGGAATGCCCGGCCGCGGAGTAGCAAATGAACATTTTCCTGACCGGAGCATCAAGCGGCATCGGACAAGCTTTGGCAAAAGAATTTGCCGCGAACGGCGCGACGCTTGGTCTTGTTGCCAGACGTGAAGACAAGCTCAAAGAACTGATCGCAGAACTTCCTAATCCTGAACTCCATACGGCGATTGTCTGCGACGTAACGGATCGCGATCGTTTAATCGAAGAAGCCCGTAAATTCGATGCGGCCTGCGGCGGCGTCGATATCGCCATTGCCTGCGCAGGTATTTCTGTCGGCGTAAAAACGCAGTATCGCGAAGACCTGGACGTCTTTGACAAAGTTTTCGATACCAATGTCTTTGCAATGGCATCTACTTTCCATGCATTTATCGATCCGATGATCAAACGCAGGCGCGGAACTCTGGTCGGGATTGCAAGCGTCGCCGGCATTCGCGGGCTCCCGGGCAGTGAAGCTTACTGCGCCAGCAAATCCGCAGCGATTACATACTGCGAAAGCCTTCGCGTAGAAATGCAGAAATACGGCATCAAAGTCGTGACGATCTCTCCAGGATTCGTTCGAACGCCGTTGACTGCCCATAATCCGTACAAGATGCCGTTCATCATGGAACCGGAAGCCTTTGCAAAAGAAGCCGTCAAAGTGATTATGGCGGGCAAGAAATACGCCACGATTCCTTGGGAAATGGGCGTTCTGTCTAAGATCCTTCGTCTTATCCCGAACTGGCTCTTCGATAAAATCTTGGCTTCCCGTAAGCAGAAACCGCGTTCCGGAACAACCGGAACACCGAAAACGGGAAAGCAGCCGGGATCGACACCTGTCGTTGATAAAACAGAAGAAGCAAAATAAGATTGTTTGAATGGACAAAACTGTTGCATGCGCAAGCCGAAATCAAAAGTTTCGGCTTTTTCTCTGTCCCGATCCGTGCGCGGAGAGAAAAACAGGTTCAGACGAGCTCAGGAAGCGGCGGCTTTTATCGGTTAAGAAAAGCCCGTTGTCGGAAGTAAATTCCACCCCCAAAGCTTCTTTCAAAAGCAGATAGCGGTAAACCGCACGCAGCTGGCTCTCAGAAAACTCGACCCCGATTTTCCACGTACTGAGTTCTTGGAAATCATGCTGTCGGTTGAACGGCGTTTCGATGCCTTGCAGGATTTCAATCACCTGAGCAGCATTCAAATAGAGCTTCGATTTCTCGTACGACCGCCATACCGTAGAGAGGAACTTTTTTACGGCAGTCGAGGCATCCCAGCTTTTCTCGGTGACGCGACAATTGTCGCACTGACCGCACTTCTCTTTCGATTTTTCTCCGAAGTAAGCCAGAAGAAGGTTTCTGCGGCATTCCGTGCTTTCAGCGTAGCCCTGCATTACGTCCTGCTTCACTTCTGAGAGGTTCTTATACCAGTCCTCGGCTTCACTTTCCGCAATGCGTTTCTTCTGAAAGAATGCATCGCCTCCGCTAAAACAAAGCCATGCTTCCGCCTTTTGACCGTCTCGTCCGGCTCTTCCGATTTCCTGGACGTAGTTCTCAATGCTTTTAGGCAGAGAGGTATGTGCAACGAAACGAACATCCGCCTTGTCAACTCCCATGCCGAAGGCAATTGTCGCCACAATCACGGCGTCCTTTTCATGCAGGAAACGGGTCTGGCTCAGCTCCCTTTGCTCTCGGCTCAGCCCGGCATGATAACAAAGGCAATTAATTCCTTCCGCTGCGAGAAAGGCACATACCGTTTCCGCTTTAGCTCGAGAGCTCGTGTAAACGATGCCGCTTTCTCCGGCATGCTTTTCTTTTATAAAGGCCAGAAGCTGTTCATTGCCCCGCTTTCTGCGGACAACTGTAATTCGGAGATTTTTTCTCTCAAGGCTGGCAGCATGCACATAAGGTTCAACCAAAAGTTTTTCACAGATATCTCGTGAACTAATGGCATCTGCGGTTGCCGTAAGAGCAATTCTCGGGATCGAAGGAAAACGTTCTTTTAAAGCGCTCAAGAGGCGATACTCAGGCCTGAAGTCGTGTCCCCAGCTCGAAACGCAGTGCGCCTCGTCATACGCAAACAAAGAAACGCGGCTGTCCTCCAGAAGTCGGCAAAAAAAAGGATTAGAAAGACGCTCGGGAGAGACATAAAGAATCTTGATCTTCTCGTCTCGTATGAGCTCTACTGTGGAAGAAATTTCATCCCATTCCATGTTCGAGCTAAGATAAGCGGCCGCAACGTTTTTCTTTTTCAGCGCATCCACTTGGTCTTTCATAAGAGAGATCAGCGGCTCAAAGACGACGGCCATGCCGTCCTTAACCAATGCCGGCAGCTGAAAACACAAACTCTTCCCCGCTCCTGTGGGCAGAAGGGCCAGCACATCCCTTCCTTCCAGAAGCGCCTCGATAATCGCCTCCTGACCTTCGCGATAATCTTCATGGCCGAAAACTGCCCTCAGCGTCTCTCGGCATTTTTGAATAACTTTTGTTTCCTTCGGCATGGCGCGAGGTTATCACATCCGTTGAGGCTCCGAGAGGTATAAATTTTCCAGAAGTTTTGTCAAAACGGGCAATAATGGTTCTTGCTTAATGGTTTTCCCTATGTTTTGTTTTATTATGTTCGCATATAACACAGGGTGTTTTTCTACTATCGAGTTTTCAGATGACAACAGAACTTAGCGCGCTTGCGAGATTATTGGTCTACCCGAGGCATCAAACATTAAACGAGCTGAGCAAAATTGATCATATTTTGCAAAACTCGTGCCATCTGGACCCTCACACGAAGGAAAACCTGAAAACATTCACTGTGGCTTTGTCGGCAGCTCCGATATCTGCCCTTCAGAACGTTTATTTGGCTTCTTTTGAGGAAGATTACAAGACGCTTGATCTGACGCAGCAAAATCATGAATCGGCAGAAGCTCTGAGGCTTCTGGAAAATCTCTACCACGAACATGGACAGGACTTTTCCGAAAAAGACGTTCCGCACTTCTTGCCGGCGATTCTGGAATTTCTTTCTACCGTGTCTTACAACGAAGCATTGTCCTGGATTAAGCAGGCGGAGCCGGCGCTCCGTGCAATCGACCGCAAGCTGTTGGATGTCTCGAGTCCTTGGCTGGCAGTAACAGACTCGCTTCTTTCTTTATCGAAGCGCGTCGCTGCTTGAATTTCCAGCATTAAAAACCTTCCGAAGGAAAACCCGCTCGGAAGGTATTTTGTTATCGACTTAACCGATCGCTAGGCGTGGCTCTGTGATTTGCGGCGATGATGCTCGGAAGCAGCAGCCGTAAAGACAACGTCCGTCGAAGAGTTCAAAGCTGTCTCGGCAGAATCCTGCAGCACACCGATCACAAAACCGACAGCAACCACCTGCATGGCGACGTTCTGGTCAATACCGAACAGTCCGCAGGCGAGCGGAATCAGCAGGAGCGAGCCGCCGGGAACGCCGGAAGCACCGCAGGCGCAAACAGCTGCAACAACGGAAAGAAGCAGTGCCGTCAAAACATCGACCTGAACACCTAATGTGTAAGCAGCAGACAACGTCAGAACGGTAATCGTCACTGCGGCTCCGCCCATGTTGATGGTGGCGCCGATGGGAATAGACAGCGAATAGAGCTTTTCGTCTAAACCGAGCTTACGGCAGAGGTTCATGTTTACAGGAATGTTCGCAGCAGAGGAACGCGTGAAGAAGGCTGTTACACCGCTTTCTCTCAGGCAGGCCCAAACCAAAGGATAGGGATTCTTGTGGGTGTAGAGGAAGACCAAAAGCGGATTGACGATCAAAGCAATGAAAATCATGCAGCCGATCAGCACGGCCAGAAGGCGGACATAACTCATCATGCCGGCCAAACCGGTTGTGGCAACGACTTCGGCAACCAACCCGAAAACACCGATAGGTGCAAGGCGAATGACGAAGCGAACGACGTATTCAACGCTGGCAGTAAGATCCGTCACAATGCGTTTAGTCTCGTCGGAAGCATAGCGGAGGGCAACGCCCAAGCTGATAGACCAAGCCAAAATACCGATGTAGTTCGCGTTGGCGATTGCTTTGACCGGATTATCAACGATGTTAAAGATCAAATTCTTCACAACTTCGCCGATGCCGCCGGGGGCAGACAATGCATCTTTCGTGTCAATGAGCGCAATCTGCGTCGGAAACAGGAAGCTCGCGAAAACAGCAACTAGAGCTGCCAGGAACGTACCGACCAAATAAAGAACAATAACGTCCTTCATGGCAGTATTCGTGGTGCTCTCCTGATTCGCGATAGAAGCCGCGACCAAAACAAAAACCAGGACCGGAGCCACGGCCTTCAATGCGCTGACAAAGAAAGAGCCCAGCATCCCGCAGCCTTGCGCAAACCCCGGGAAAGCCAGAGCAACCAATATGCCCAAAATCAACCCTGCAATGATCTGCTTGACCAATGATCCTTGTTTAATAAGCGTGATTAAAAAAGGGATAGTTCTTTTCATGAGATTTGTAAGAAGTAATTTCCAATACGGCCTCAGTTTACCGATTTTTTTCAGCTATCTTGAAAACGTGGTAATTTTTTCCACCTGTAACGAAACGATCAAAAACCTTACTTACCCATGAAAAACACCGCGGCAGGAGTGCCGTTTATCCTGATTTGCGTCCTTCTGGACATCCTCGGCATCGGCTTGATCATCCCGGTTCTGCCGCAATTAGTCGGCGATTTAGCAGGTTCGCAGTCTGCGCAGGCATGGTGGCTGGGTGCAATGCTGATCGCCTACGGACTGATGCAGTTTTGCTTTGCTCCTACTTTGGGAGCCCTTTCCGATCGTTACGGACGCAGGCCCGTCCTGCTGCTCGGAATATTCGGTTTGGGAATTATGTTCCTCGTGCCGGCGCTTTCACAGTCGCTTCCCGTCATTCTTTTTTCAAGAATCTTGGGCGGTATGTTCGCCGGAAACATCGCCGTCGCTCAAGCCTACATTTCCGACGTGACTGATAAGGCGCACCGCGCTGCCGCCTTCGGCAAACTCGGAGCCTGTTTCGGCATCGGTTTCATTCTCGGTCCGGCCCTCGGCGGAATACTCGGCGAAAACGACGTCCGTCTGCCGTTTTTTATCGCGGGCATCCTCTCTCTGCTCAATTTTCTCTACGGACTTTTTGTTCTTCCGGAATCTTTAAAAACGAGAGAGCGTCGAACAATTAATTTCAAAACCCTCAACCCGCTTTCCTCGCTTGCCCGTTTAACGAAATTCAAATACATCGGCGCTCTGATCGCAGTCATTGCCCTTAGCGGGTTCGCTCAGTCCATGCTGCATTCGACCTGGACGCTCTTTACCAATTTCCGCTTCAATTGGACGCCGTTTAACATCGGTCTTTCTCTGGTCGTCATGGGTCTTGTTACCGCTGTTGTTCAGGGTTTCCTTCTCAAAAAACTTTTAAAAGTATTCGGAGAACAAAAACTGATCCTCTGCGGACTCGGCTCCGGGGCTCTGGCTTACTTCTGCTTCGGATTGGTCACCTACGGCCCCCTGACTTACTTGGTAATGTTTTGCAATTTCCTGTCCGTTGCCGTCCCGCCGACGCTGAATTCCATCGTCTCCCATTCCGTCCCGGCATCCGAACAAGGTGAAGCCATGGGAACGATCGCGTCGGTAAACAGCTTGATGGGCGTCGCCGCGCCTCTGCTCGGAACGCCCCTTTTAGTCCACACGGCGGCGCAGAGCCCGGGTTCGCTGCTTGGAGGTCTTCCTTACTTTATTTGCGCTTTGGTTCTTGCACTGGCTGCGTTCATTGCCTACCGTCACTTTATTTCTGTTACAAGTGCGGATCCTAATAAGGGTAACCGCGGCAAAGAGTCTTAGGCGATTGCATTACAGTGAAATTCTCTTTACAGGAGAAGATCGTGAAAAACAGATTACCCTTTGCTCTCTTGGCTGCCTCTGCTCTGGTGCTTGCCGGCTGCAGTTCGATTAACACGGCGCTGAACACAAGCAAACAGCCCTCCATGGAAAAACTGACGCCTCCGTCCGGACAGCCTTTCCTCACGCTTGAAGGAAAGGGCATTCAGATTTTCCGCTGCGCCGCGGATACCAAAGGCAGCTACTGGCACTTCGAACAGCCTCAGGCCAAGCTTAAGGATAAGAGCGGCGAAGTCGTTGCCGAACTTTCCGGTCCGATGAGCGCTTTCGAATACAAAGACGGCTCACGAATCATTTCCTCCCACATCATCGCTTGGGCCGACCCTGAAAACCCTCAAAAAGACAACAAGTACGCACTGATGAAAGCCGTCTCCGACCCCGGTACAGGAGTTTTTAACGGCGTCAAATATATTCAGCGCCTGAAACCGGAAGGCGGAATGCCCGACAGCAGCGGATGCACCCCGTCTGAAGCGGGCAAGCTGCTGAAAGTTCCGTTCTCTGCAGAATACGTTTTCTGGAAATGAAAAAGTCCTCCTAAGATTGAAAACTTAAGAAACTTCAGGTTATTTAACCCCTAAACACAGGAATCAAAGCCTGTTTTGGGATATAATGATAGTTTGCCTAAGTTTTTGGTTTTTGGAGGAAATTTAATGAGTCCTACCGCAACTACCGTAGGAGGCTATCTCAGAGATTTGCCGGCGGATAGACGTGTCGCTATGGCCCGCGTTTGCAGCATGATTCGTCGCTCTGCGCGTGGCGTCAGAGAGAGCATGCGTTACGGTTTGGCTTTCTATGAACTCCAGGGGCCGCTTTTTGCTCTTGAATCCACCGAAAAGAGAATGATTCTGTTTATCGCAGAACCTTCCGTTCTCGAAAACTATAAGTCTCTTCTCACCGGTGTCCTTGAGGACAGAAGCGCCATTGAGTTCGTCGATCTTAACCGCATTCCGTTGGACAGTCTTGAGAAAATCGTCAGAGACTCTGTTGCAGCAAGAAGAGAAAGACTCAAAACCGGAAAGGCTCCAACCCAGAAAGAACTCTTGGTTCTTTGGAAAATCAACGAAGAAGATGCCAAAGCGCCTCCTCCCGTCGTGCGCATCCCGATGAAAGAAGAAGTCACCGAAGAAGTCGTGGTTGAAGTGGTTCCTGAAGAACCCAAAGAACCCGTTGAAATTCTTCGTGCTCCTACCTTCAAGGATCCGGCAATGACGGCAAGCAGCAGACCGAAAGTCAAAAAAGCCACGGCAGAAGAAAAACCGGTAAAACGTACTCGCGCCAAAGCGTCCAAAGACGATTCTGCAGCCCCGAAAAAAACGACTGTCGGGAAAACGACCGCTAAAAAGTCGTCCGCAAAAGGAGAGTCATCCCCGGCTGAAGAGCCTAAAAGAGCAACTGTAGCAAAAAAGGCGGCTGTAAAGAAAACCGCGGTAAAGAAGGCTCCGGCCAAAAAAAACGCCGCTAAAAAAACAGCGGCTGAATAACTGGATACATATTTTTTCCACTCCGGCTTAAGTCCGGAGTTTTTTTATGGCCTTTTTAGGCAAATACATGCAAAAATACGTTTTCTCAGGCGAGAATACCCGCAAAGCTTTACTTTTGGTGAATCAATGGAACAAAAAGAGAAAAAGAAACTTTGGAAGTGGCTGGTCATTGCCGTGGCTTTCATCTTCTTTGCATTTATGGCAATTCTTCCGTTTGCCTGGGAAGACGGAGACGACGTACCGGCTCCCAATCCCACAATAGAAAATTGATTAATACAAAAATATTCTGCTTGAAATAGTTTCGGACTTTTCTTTGGAAGAAATCTGAAACTACAATTAGTTGCGTTTAGAAACTTACGGAGTTTTCTTCTTCTATGGCAGTTAAAAACTCGGACCGTTCTTCCGAACGGTTAGGGATTAAATTGGCTGTGGTCATCGGGTGCAAAATCGCCTTGATCAGCGTCATTTTTTTCCTTTTCTTCGGCCCAGAAACAAAAACGGACCAAAGTGCTGAGGCTGTCAGCGCAAGGTTTCTCAACACTCCTTCTGTCAATACCGTTCAAGGACAAAAATAATGATCTCAACTGAATTAGTTGACCTGTCGCGGCTCCAGTTTGCTGCTACGGCAATGTATCACTATTTATTCGTGCCTCTCACCCTCGGACTCTCCATGCTTCTCGTGGCAATGGAGGCTTGTTACGTGGTGACAGGTAAGCAGGTTTACAAAGACATGGTGAAATTCTGGGGAAAACTCTTCGGAATTAACTTTGCTTTGGGTGTGACCACCGGTATCACCATGGAGTTCCAGTTTGGAACCAACTGGTCATACTATTCTCACTACGTGGGCGACATCTTCGGCGCCCCGCTGGCGATTGAAGGTCTCATGGCCTTCTTCCTGGAGTCCACCTTCATCGGCCTTTTCTTCTTCGGCTGGTCTCGCCTTAAGAAGGGAACGCACCTTCTCTGCACATTCCTCATGGCTTTGGGCTCCAACCTCTCCGCTTTGTGGATTCTGGTCGCCAACGGCTGGATGCAGAACCCGGTCGGTGCCACCTTTAATTACCAGACCATGCGAATGGAGATGACGAACTTCTTTGACGTCTTCCTCAGCCCATGGGCACAGGCCAAATTCTTCCATACCGTCTCCGCCGGTTACTGCACTGGCGCCGCGTTTGTTCTGGCGATTTCTGCCTGGTACATGCTCAAGGGCCGCGATATGGATTTTGCTAAGCGCAGCTTCCGCATCGCCGCTGTCTTCGGCCTGGTCGCCGCCATCTTCACCGCTCAGCAGGGCGATGAATCCGGTTACCTCGTCGCTCAGGATCAGCCGGCAAAAATCGCTGCAATGGAAGGTCTTTGGGAAACCGAACCTGCACCTGCCTCCATGGCTCTCGTTGCGTTTGCCGACCCCGAGCTTAAGAAGAACACCTTCGAAATCACCATTCCCTGGCTCGCCGGCATCCTGTCAACTCGCTCCTTAGACAAGCAGATCCCCGGTCTGAATCAGATTATTGCCGAAAACAAAGAACGCATCACTCAGGGTGTGGTCGCTGTTAAGGCTTTGGAACAGCTCCGTAAGAATCCCAACGATGCTCAGGCTAAGGCCACGTTCGAAGAACACAAGAAAGATCTCGGTTTCGGTTTGCTGACCAAAAAGTATCAGCCCGACACCGATAAAGTCACGGAGGCACAGATTCAGCAAGCTGCAAATGACTCTATCCCCTACTCCATCAATTCCATGTTCTACGCTTTCCGTATCATGGCCGGAGCCGGTGTCGCCCTTCTGCTGATCTTCGGACTTTCCGTTTACTACTCTCTGCGCAGAGTAGCTGCAGAAAAACGTCTTTGGCTCAAACTCGTGCTCTTTGCAGTTCCGCTCCCCTGGATCGCCTGTGAAGCCGGTTGGTTTGTTGCCGAATACGGCCGTCAGCCTTGGACCATTTGGGAAATCCTCCCGACCCACCTCTCCGTCTCCTCTCTGTCTGTCGGTTCGTTGTGGGGCTCTTTAGGCGCCTTGGTATTCCTCTACACCGGCCTGTTGATTGTGGAAGCCTGGCTCATGGTGCGCTTCGCAAAGATCGGTCCCAGCTCTTTAGGAACCGGTGCCTATCACCACGAACAAGCTGCTAAGTAAAGGACAGTGACTATGTTTATCGATTACGAAATACTTAAACTCATCTGGTGGCTGTTCATCGGTGTTCTGTTAGCCGGTTTCGCCGTCATGGACGGTCAGGATATGGGCGTCGGAACGCTTCTGCCTTTCATCGGTAAGAACGACGACGAACGCCGTGTCATGATCAATTCTGTCGCTCCTCATTGGGACGGCAACCAGGTTTGGTTCATCACCGGCGGCGGTGCCATCTTTGCCGCTTGGCCTTTGATCTACGCAACAGCCTTCTCCGGTTTCTACTGGGCCATGCTGCTGGTACTGTTTGCACTCTTCTTCCGTCCGGTCGGCTTCGACTACAGAAGCAAGATTGCCAATAAGACTTGGAGAAACTCCTGGGACTGGCTCCTCTTCGTCGGCAGCTTTGTTCCGCCGGTTGTCTGCGGTGTTGCATTCGGTAATTTGCTCGAAGGCGTACCGTTCCACTTCGACGATCATCTGAGAAGTTTCTATACCGGTTCCTTCTGGGCCCTTCTCAATCCGTTTGCCATTCTCTGCGGTTTGGTCTCTATCGCTATGATCGTGACCCAGGGCGCAAACTACTTGGTACTGAGATCCGAAGGCGTACTGCAGCAGAGAGCTAAAGCTTGCGGACAAGTCGCTTCCTTAGTGTTCATTGCTTTGTTCCTGATTGCGGGCGTTTGGGTCTACACGGGAATTGACGGCTTCGTGATCACTTCTGCGGTGGACCCCAACATGCTCCCGAATCCGCTGAACAAGACGGTGGAAGTCCAAGCCGGTGCCTGGTTTAAGAACTTCACCGACTATCCCGTCCTCTGGGCTTTCCCTGCACTTGCTGTCGTAGGCGCTTTGGTGTCCTTCTTCAGCGTCAGCAAGCTTAAGGCCGGTGTCGCTATCGTCTTCTCTTCGTTAGCTGAAATCGGAACTGTCTTCACACCGCTCGTTGCGATGTTCCCGTTCCTGATGCCGTCCTCTTCGAACCCGATCTCTTCTTTGACGGTTTGGGACTGCACAAGCTCTCAGCTCACGCTTTTCACCATGCTGATCGTTACCTTGATTTTCCTGCCGCTGGTTCTCATCTATACCGGCTGGGCCTATAAAGTGATGAGCGGAAAACTGACGAATAAGATGATTCAGGAAAACTCGAAGAATCTTTATTAATCCCACAAAACTATGCTGCCCGTGTAAACGGGCGGCCGGAGTAAGCAATGACATATTTAACTTGGATCTGTGCAGTTCTCTTCATGATCTGCCTTTCTGCCCTGGCTACTCTCGGATTCGATTTCCCGAAACAGTCCGATCAAGAGAAATAGAAGCGCATGAGGATTCTTTCTTTCCTGATTGCCTTGTCGGTAGCCGCCTTTGTGATTATTTATCCCCGGGCCATCGCTTCTGATATGACCTCCGTACCGCACGGCTGGCTGGTTCTTCTCCTTTTAGGAATGAGCTTCTGCTTTGTCTACGGAGTAGGCTTCAAAGCCAAAAATCGATTCTTGGCCTTCTTATTTTCTCCGTTGGTCGCATGGACCTGTGTCGGAGTGGCGAGTTTCATGATTTTTTTCAGGCACCCGTAACCTGACAGTTTCTGTCTTAAAAAGCCTCTTGGTCCGTCGGCCTCGAGGCTTTCTTTGTGTTTAAAGAAAATTGAAAAGAGAAGTCATAAGTGGCACCGTGAGCATCGAAAGACAAGTCGTGAGCAGTAAAGCGTTGGCAACCGGACCTTCAATCACTTCAAATTCCTGCGCCATGATATAAACGTTTACCCCGACGGGAAGGCTCGCTAAAAGGCAGGCAGCCTGTCGCTCAATGCCGGTAATTCCGAATAAAAAACACAGAATGAATACCGTTGCCGGCTGTATGAAGAGCTTCAGAAAGATGGAGGCTCCGGTTAAACGTACATGTGAAGAGAGCTTATAGCGGCTTAGTCCCGTTCCGACGGAGAACAGGGCAACCGGAGTTGCAGAAGCAGAAAGAAGAGTCAGGCTCTTTTCAAAAGGCTCGGGAAGACCGATGTCTGCCCATGAACTCAAAAGTCCGAGCAGGATTCCGATAATCACCGGATTCTTGATCGTTCTCCAAAGCCCTTCGAAACAGGTGCCCCAAACAGACGCCTCTCGGCTTCGGGAGAGCTCCACACCTACGGTGACAGAGACCCAGAGTAAAAATACATTCAGGGAAACAATGAAAGCGATGGACGGGACGCAATTTTCGCCGAGCAGGGAAATGGCAAGCGGAATACCGAGCTGAACATTGTTGGAGAAGATCGCGCTCATCCCGAAAACGGTGCTTTCGTCACCTCGCAAATGAAAACTTTTTCGGCCGATAAAAAAGGTGAGCAGAAAAACCAGAGCGCACGAGCCGAAGTAAGCCAATCCGATGCTCCAATTCGGAGGCGGCAGATTCGATGCTCCGCGGATGGTTTGGAAAAGCAGGCAGGGAATAGCAATGTTGAAAGCGAACTTGGCCAGTCCCTTGCCGACATTAAAGTCGATAAGGCTGACTTTCGCGGAAAAGGATCCGAGTCCGACGAGAAAAAATAACGGAAAAGCGAGCAAAAAATTCTGAAGAATCATTCCTCTGCACCTTGTGCGGCAAAGCCTCGGAAGATCGGGGCCGATCAGAGGAAATTCTATTGAACAGTTTGTCTCGCTTTCAATTCAGGATTACATGGGCATCGGACGGCCGTCAGACAATCTCATCCAGCCGTAAACAATTCGGTAGCACACCCAAATGCCGAGTACAACAAAACCCACAATCCAAATAACGAAGCCGATAAGGAATACGGCAAGCGCTAGTCCGAGAATCCAGACAATGACGATCCACAGCAGCGCATACCAAAAGGTGCGAATCTGCCAGGAGAAATGACTGTCTAAGTAGGTTCCTCGCACGTCGCTGCGCTCAACGTAGTTGATGATGACGGCAATAATGGAAGGCCATCCGAAGACAAAGGCCGTAGCAATAGAAGCGCCGGTAAAGACTCCGATCAAAATGGATAGTGCATGCAGTGCATAAACCACGCGAGTAACCGTCACTAAACTCGGGGGAACAGGAGCCCTCGGAACCCCGTTCTCATCCGTTACAATCGGATAATCGTTCATATGCGCCTCCATCCTTTATGGCGTATCGTAATAGCTGATAATCTTTTACACCAACTATAGCGGGATAGTCTCGGTACTTGTGCTTTTTGAGTTCTCGAGAATGAAACACTGTGCAAATTTTGGTATCGGAGAATAAGATGAGAATTCTGTTAGTAGAAGACGACGAAATGATCGGAGAAGCCGTTGCTGACGGTCTTAAAGGAGAGGGGTATGCCGTCGACTGGGTGAAAGACGGAAACTCTGCGATTATTGCCCTGGATACCACCCCGTTTTCTTTGGTCATTCTTGACCTCGGACTGCCGGGCAAGGACGGACTCGCTGTATTAAAAGAAATTCGTTTCCGCAAAAACCATACGCCGGTTTTGGTCACAACCGCCCGCGATACCGTAAACGACCGCATTGAAGGATTAGATGCCGGTGCCGACGATTACCTTATCAAGCCTTATGACTTGGATGAGCTGAGTGCACGAATCCGTGCACTTCTGCGCCGCTCGGCCGGTAGAAGCGATCCGATCATCCGCAGAGGACGCCTCACCATTAATCCCTCGACACGCGAAGTGCTGTTTAACGGAGAATCCGTGCTCTTGTCGAGCAAGGAATATGCACTTTTATTTGCACTGGCCGAACGCCCGGGAATCGTATTGTCCAGAGCCCAGCTGGAAGAAAAGCTCTATAACTACGAATCCTTGATCGGCTCCAACGCGATTGAAGTTCACATTCATCACCTTCGTAAGAAACTCAGCGAAGACAGCATTAAGACCGTTCGCGGAGTGGGTTACGTTCTCGAAACCTAATGTACTCAATTAAGACCCGGCTCCTCGTTGCTTTAAGCATCGTACTGGCTCTGACAACCATAGCCACGGGAGTCGCTATGTATTATTCGGTCCAGCGGGAGGTCGACCGCCTGCTGGATGATTCTTTGCGCGAGGTCGCCCTTTCTTTTGACAACATTCGCTCTCAGGATGTCGTACAGCTCAAGCGCCGCTTCGGGAACCGCGAGCAAGGTGTTGTCGTGCAAATTTATGATCCGATCAGCGGAACCGTTGCCTTGTCCAGACGGATGGAATCCCTGCCGGTAATGGACCGAGTGGGCTTTTCTGACTTCCAGCTCGACGGCAAGACTTGGCGTGCCTATACGTTCTTAAATCCGTACGGACAAATTGTTGAGGCAGCTCAGCCGAGGTTCATTCGAAGCGAAATCGCGTTTCAAACGGCTAAGCCGGTGCTCCTCCCGCTTTTCGTCATGATCCTGCTGGTAGGACTTGTGGTTTGGGTCATTATCGGACAGGGCTTTCATGCGCTTAACAAAACGACGGGAGCCATTGCCAGAAGATCTCCGACTTCTCTGCAGCCTTTGTCCATGAAGGGCATGCCGCGTGAAATCGTACCTTTGGTAAACGCCTTAAACGACCTTTTAGGTCAGCTCGGAGAAAGCATCAAGGCTCAGCAGCGCTTTGCCTCTGATGCAGCCCATGAACTTCGGACGCCTCTGACTGCGCTCACGCTCCAAATTCAGCTCGCCGAAAGGGCAAAGACGGACGAGGCGAGGGCAAAAGCCTTCGGACGATTAAAAGACGGCGTTAGACGTGCAACTCGACTCGTGACTCAGCTCCTCACCATGGCGCGTCTTGACCCGGATAATCGCTCCCGGCCTTTCCTTCCCGTGGACATGACGCAGCTGGCTCGATCGGTTGCCGAAGATCTCAGTCCTATCGCCGAGCAGAAGCATATTCATTTATGGGCCGTATCCGAGACACCGACGGTCGTGGTTGCCAACGAAGATGCACTTCGGCTGCTGATGACGAACCTGTGCGATAACGCGCTTCGGTACACACCTGAAGGCGGAGAAATACGAATTGAGACCTTGGTCAGGGATACCGAGGCTTCCATTCGTGTCTGCGATAACGGTCCCGGCATCCCGGAAGCCGAGCGCGAAAGAATCTTTGAACGTTTCTACCGAGCGGAAGGAACGAAAACAATTCCGGGCACCGGCCTGGGGCTCGCAATCGTGCGCCGCGTCGCAGAGCTGCACGGAGGCAAGCCGTCTATTTCCGAGGGTATCGAAGGAAAGGGCGTCTGCTTTAGCATCGACTTTCCGATCTGCAAGGCAGCGGTTGAAAATCAGTCCTCTGCCGAAGATGAATAGGAGACATACTTTTTTACCTTAGCTCTTTGAAGATTAAGGCTTAATTAAGTCCAAAATTTAATATAGAAAGCAATCTTTCCGCTCATTTCTTAGGAGAAAAGGAAGCATGTTTTTTAATAAGCTTCTCAAGCCGGCTGTTCTGACCATCGCTTGTGCAGCGGCTTTAACTGCCGGTTCTTTCGGCAATGTGTCCGTCTTCCCCGAGGCTCACGCTCAGACCTCTCAGCTTTCCGGTCTTCCGGACTTTACAAAGTTAGTCGAAGACAACGGGAAGGCGGTTGTCAGCATTTCTACTGTAAGGAAAGCAAAACGCGTCGGCCCTCAGAACGGCATGCCCGACGAGCAGCTTGAAATGCTGCGTCGTTTCGGCTTTCCCTTTCCCTTCGGTGATTTCAACGGCCCGGGTATGACGCCCGAACGCCGCGGCCAGGGCTCCGGCTTCATCATCGATCCGAACGGCATCATCCTCACGAACAACCACGTTGTCGACGGAGCCGATGAAGTCACTGTTCATCTTACCGACAAGCGTGAATTCAAGGCCAAGGTTCTGGGCACAGATCCTAAAACCGATATTGCTGTCATCAAAATTGAAGGGAAAGACCTGCCCGTCGTAAAACTCGGAAAATCGGAAAACGTTAAAGTCGGAGAATGGGTTGCCGCCATCGGCGCCCCCTTCGGACTGGACAATACCGTCACGGCAGGAATTGTCTCCGCTAAAAGCCGCAACCTTCCCGACGAGCAGTTTGTTCCCTTCATCCAGACTGACGTTGCCGTCAATCCCGGTAACTCCGGCGGACCGCTCTTCAACATGAAGGGAGAAGTTATCGGCATCAACTCCCAAATTTTCTCTACTTCCGGCGGTTTCATGGGCTTGTCTTTTGCCATTCCGATCGATCTGGCTGTCCAGATCAAAGACGAGCTGATGAAAAACGGCAAGGTCTCCAGAGGCCGACTCGGCATCCTGATGCAGCAGCTCACGCCTGAACTAGCTAAAAGCTTTAATTTGAAAGAAGCTAAAGGCGCCCTGATCGCTCAGATCGAAAAAGACGGTCCTGCCGATAAGGCAGGTCTGCGTGACGGAGACATCGTCATCGAATACAATGGCAAGCCGATTGCCGATATCAGAGAACTGTCCCAGGCGGTTGCTTCTACAAAGCCCGGTGCCAAAGTCAAAGTTAAAGCAATGCGTGAAGGCAAACCTGTCAGCCTCGTCATCGTGGTCGGAGAAATGCCGACCGACGGCAAATTGAACTTTAAGAAGCCTGCTGCTTCTCAGAACAATGCCCTCGGCGCCAATGTCAGACCGCTCAACGACAAGGAAAAGAAACGCGTTTCGAACGGATTGTTTGTCGAGTCTGTCTATGGAGCAGCCGCTGAAGCCGGAATGCGCAGAGGTGACATCATCATCAGTGCCGGCGGTAAGAAGATCCGCACCGAAAAAGACTTAAACGAAGTCGTCAGCAAAGCCAAAGGCAGCCTGGCGGTTCTCGTTGACAGAAACGGAAGCCGAGAATTCATTCCCGTAAAACTTTCGGACGAAGTGAAGAAGTAAGCGGTAAAAAATGCTTACTCTATGACAAACGGCTCGTTTTCAGAGCCGTTTGTATTATTAGGATTTGTAGTGGAGAGTCCGGAAGTTTATCTCCTTCAGATTGTCGGCATTCCGGTCCGGTTTGCCGGCTTTTGTTTTTGGGAGCTCCTTTACCCAGGCAATGCGCCGAGGGGATTTATAAGAAGCCAGGATTGGCTTAAGTCTTACAGTCAGTTCCGCATCCGAAGGCAGTTTCTGCTCATCTCTCGGAACCAGCAGTGCCGTCACAATGGCTCCCCAAGTCTCGTCAGGAAGACCTAAAACCAAAGCCTCTTTAACCTCGGGAATCGTTTCCAGAGCCTCTTCGACTTCCGCGGGATAGACATTCTCTCCGCCGCTCAGGATAACGTCCTTACGGCGGGCAAAGACGCATACTGAGCCGTCCGAATCAACTTCGCCGATATCTCCGCTGTCAAACCAGGCGCCGGGCACCAGAGGCTTTTTTCCCCAGTAACCGTGCATCAGCATCGGCCCTTTGATAAAAAGATGTCCGTCTTCTGACTTTATCTGAACACCTTTATTAATTTTCCCGCTTCCGCAGGTGCGCCGATATCGTTCGGCAAACGGTGTGGTCACGACATTGCTCGCTGTCTCGGTCATCCCGTAGGTCAAAATAACCGGAATGCCTTTATCCTCAGCTTCTGCTTTCAGTTTTTCCGATGTCGGAGCACCGCCGACCAAAAGCGCTTTCAGGTTTTTTGACGGACGCCATTCGGGTGCTTCATCAAAAATCATGCGCAGCATCGTCGGGACGATAGAAGAGTAGGTGACGCGATCAACCTCCAGACGACGAAGGTACTCTTTCGGCGAGAACTTCGGGCCGAGCGCGATTGCCGATCTAGCAATCAAAGACCTCGTCAGAATGGAGAAACCTCCGATACGCGCGGGCGAAATCGACAGCAGCCAAACATCGCCGGGACTGAGAGGAATATTATCTCGAGAGGCCTCGGCGCTGGCAGCCAATGCTTCTCGAGTAAGAATCGCCGGTTTGGGCAGCCCGGTGGTCCCGGAAGTGAACAAGATAACAGCCGTATTTCCCGGAAAATGATGATCCAGCCCTTCAATGCTTGCCAGAAGCGTATTGCGTTCGTGCTCGGTAAGACCGGGATGAAGAAGCAGTATCGGCTGCTTGCGCTCTAAGAGCGCAAACACCTTTATCAGCGTATCAAGATCAGGGCGCGCAATCAGCGGATAGGGCCGCGCATCACCGAGCTGAGGCAGGATGTCTCGTACCTTTTCGGCGAGCACTCCGTATGTCAGACAATCACCGTTGCTGCGGACAGCCACAGCATCAGGGGCTTCCTCTGCCGCGGCCAGTACCGAAAGCTTGTGATCTAAATCGATCGACATATTCCCTCTCGGCTTAGGGGAGACGAGGGAACTTCTTAAAGTTAGGACGACGCTTCTCGAGGAATGCCTCTTTGCCTTCTTTGCCTTCTTCGGTCATGTAGTACAAGAGCGTGGCATTGCCTGCCAGTTCCTGCAAACCGGCCTGGCCGTCGCAGTCCGCATTCAAGGCTGCTTTCAGACAGCGAATAGCGATCGGAGAATTGGCAAGGATCTCACGGCACCACTGCACGGTTTCAGCTTCCAGTTCTTCATAAGGGACGACCGTGTTTACTAAGCCCATTTCTAACGCTTCCGTAGCATCGTAGAAACGGCAGAGGAACCAAATCTCACGGGCTTTCTTCTGACCGACAATACGAGCCATGTAGGAAGCACCCCAGCCGCCGTCAAAAGAACCGACGCGGGGACCGGTTTGGCCGAAGCGTGCATTGTCAGCCGCAATCGTAAGATCACACATCATGTGAAGAACGTGTCCTCCGCCGACGCACCATCCGGCTACCATTGCGATGACGGGTTTAGGGCAGGTTCTGATTTGACGCTGAAAATCCAAAACGTTCAGACGCGGAACGCCGTCGCCGCCGACATAGCCTCCGTTGCCTCGGACCTTCTGATCTCCGCCGGAGCAAAAGGCATCTTTCCCTTGACCGGTGAGGATAATGACACCGATGTTTTCATCGTCGCGAGCGTCAGCTAAAGCCGTTTCCATTTCTCTTACGGTCAGCGGACGGAATGCATTACGCACCTGCGGACGATTAATCGTAATTTTGGCAATCCCTTCTTCCGATTTCTCGTAAAGAATATCTTCGAAATCTCCGGCTTTTTTCCATTCCGGAACTCGGGGAAGATGTGACGTATCCAACATCGGCTGCATTTTTAATTCCTCAATACGTAAATAATGGGCAAATTTTAGTGGCTATCTGCTTTGATTTCAGAAACCAGCGCGTTCCATTTCGGTTTTTCTGCAGCGATAAATGCGGCAAACTCATCCGCACCCGAAAATACCGGCTCAGCACCGAGTTTTAAGATTTTTTGCTTGGCATCCTCCGAATTCTTTAACGCTTTAATGGTGTCGGAGAATTTCTTCACAACGGGAGCGGGCGTTCCTTTCGGCAGCACGAATCCGTCCCAAGCGTAAAGTTCATATCCTTCGACACCTGCCTCTTTCATCGTTGGAACTTCCGGTGCAGCCGAGAGGCGCTCCGGCGTCGTAACGGCAAGGGCTTTTAAGGCTCCTTTGCGGATATGAGGAAGGACGTTGCTGCTCACGTCGATCATAAAAGGAATTCGGCCGGCTAATACTTCTACCAGAGCTGCGGCACCGCCCGCGTGCGGAATGTGGGTAAGTTTTGTACCGGTTACCTGGGCAAAATACTGTCCTGCAAGATGGCTGGTTGTTCCTACGCCCGAGGAAGCAAAATTGACCTCTCCGGGATGTTCTTTAGCGTACTTGATCAAGGAAGGTAAATCCGTCACGCCGGGAATCGCCTTCGGATTTAGTACCATGATCAGACCGATCTTAGAAAGCTGGCCGACGGGGATCAGATCTTTCATCGGATCGAAGTTTGTCGTCTTATAAAGGAGCGGATTGACGCAGAAGATACCGTTGGTGACGTAACCGAACGTCTTTCCGTCAGGAGCTGCCTGGACGACGGAGCTTGTTCCGATATTTCCGCCGGCTCCGGGACGATTGGCTATCCATACCGTGCTTCCTAAATTCTTGGATAAGTATTCAACTTCGGATCGAGCCAGATTGTCTCCGCCCCCGCCCGGAGGAAAGGGAACCACCAAACAAACTTCTTTTTTCTCTTGAGCAAAGGCGGGTGCCTGAGTCATTAAAAGTAAAGAGATAAGGCTCAGCCCGAAATCACGTCTTTTCATATTGTTACCCTTAAAATAATGTACCGCATGGTACAGTACATTCAGAGATGCAAAGCAAAGAGTTCTCAAAATGAAGACCGAAATCGTTTCGAAAAGTAACACTCCTAAAACAAAACGAGGTGAAGATCGCCAGAAAAAGCTGCTGAATACGGCGATCAAAGTATTTTTGGAACATGGCTATGAAGGAGCTTCTTTAGAAAAGATCATCTTGGACGCCGGCGGCTCACGATCAACCATCTATTCGTTATACGGATCTAAGAAGGGTCTTTTTCTGGCCTGCCTGAAAAGTTTGGTGGAGGAAGTTTATTTCGCATACGCAGAACATTACGATGAGTCACGTCCGTGGGAGGACGAACTCATTGTTTTTGGCAAGGTCTTTCTGACTTCGATCTTGGACGACCGAGCCGTCAATACTTCCCGACTGATTTTCTCACAGGCAGCCAAAGACCCCGATATCGGGAATTGGTACTACCGCGAGGGCGCGGAGTTAAGTTACCTGTGCTTTGCTAAAGTGCTGGAAAACAAGCTTCCGCTGAGTTTAGAGGAGCTCAAACCGCTGGCTCAGCATTACATTGAAATGCTCAAGTCTGACCTCTATATGAAACGTCTCTGCGGCGTCTCAGTCTCTTTGAACGATCAAATCGTCCAAGACGAAGTCCGTCTCTGCGCCGACATTTTTATTAAATATCTCAAAGCTAGGATCGGACAGGCTTAAGCTGCCGAGACTGCAAGGCCCAATTGTCTGCAAACACAAGACCTCTCGAAGATCGATTTCAATTCCTTAGGCGTTATCCCTAGAAAACCGTTTTTTCTTCTGTGAGTCGTCTTATCATTCAGCTTAATTTTTTAGTTACATCAATTTTCGGGTCATGCTCGATTCTTTTTACTTGCAATACCTCTTCGGCGGATTTGTCAGTCTCATCGTTATTACAAATCCGCTCTCCAAGATTCCGCTTTTCATCAGTCTGACGCAAGGTATGTCTTTAGACGTGCGTAAAAAGCAGGCCAACTGGTCTTGTTATTACGCCGCAGCCATCATGCTAGTGAGCCTGGCGGCAGGTAACCTGCTGCTCGTCTTCTTCGGCATCTCTTATGGAGCGCTTCGTATTTCCGGCGGTTTTGTTGTCGGGATCATCGGCTACCAGATGCTTTTCGGCTCCCGTGATCAGGGCGGTGCACCGGTTGTGCGCCGCGACAAGGACGATTATTCCTTCTTCCCCATTGCAATGCCGGGAATCAGCGGCCCCGGTACGATCGCTGTCGTTATCGGTATTGCTTCCGAAATCGCTGAACTTCCCAACGTTATGGACATGGCCGGCGCGTTTTTCATGACCGGCGTCGCCATTGTTTTAACCTGCGCCGTGACCTGGATCGTTTTACGTTCAGCAGATTACATTTCCGGCCGTTTAGGACCTTCGGGTACCGCCGTGCTGACCAAATTGATGGGCTTCCTGCTCATCTGCATCGGTGTACAGTTCATCGGCTCCGGTATCAGAACCTTCATTGCAGGTTCCTAAATCTAAATATCCAGCAAAAAGCCGGCTCACCGCCGGCTTTTGCATTTGGGTTCAAAACGAGACGACTATTCGGTCGTCACGCTCTTAGCGAGGTTTCTCGGTTTGTCCACATCTGTTCCTTTTGCAATGGCCGTGTGATAGGCCAGCAGCTGAAGAGGAATGACATGAAGGATCGGAGAAAGGACGCCGTAATTTTCCGGAAGCTGAATAACATGCATGCCTTCAGACGGCTGAATATTGCATCCTTGGTCCGAGAACACGAACAACTCGCCCTTACGCGCACGAACTTCTTCCATGTTGCCTTTGAGTTTTTCCAACAGCTCATCATTAGGAGCAACGGTAACTACAGGCATTTCGGCATCGACCAGTGCAAGCGGTCCGTGTTTGAGTTCGCCGGCCGGATAGCCCTCGGCATGTAAGTAGCTGATTTCTTTTAGCTTTAGAGCGCCTTCCAAGGCGATCGGGTAATGCATTCCGCGTCCGAGGAATAAAGCGTTGTTCTTCTGCGCAAATACAGAAGCCCACTCTTTGATCTCATTTTCTTTTTCGAGAATTGCACGCATCGCCTCAGGCAGATGGCGCATATCTTGCAGACGAGCCTTTTCTTCCTCCTCTGACAGCAGACCTTTTTCTTTAGCAATGGCAGAGGTCATCAGGAAGAGGGAGGCCAGCTGTGTTGTAAAGGCTTTTGTAGACGCGACACCGATCTCTACGCCCGCGCGGGTAATGTAGTGGGCGCGAGTCCTTTTCACCATTGCGCTCGTTGCGACATTGCAAATCGTCATCGTCATGTCCATGCCCAGACTCTTGGCATGTTCCAGTGCTGCGAGCGTATCAGCAGTTTCTCCGGACTGAGAGATCGTAAGGACAAGCGTATCTTTATCGGGAACGGATTCTCGATAACGATATTCGCTCGCAATCTCTACATCACATGGGACTTTTGCGAGAGCCTCCAGCCAATACTTGGCGACCATTCCCGCGTAATAACTCGTGCCGCAGGCAAGAATCAAAACGCGTTTGAGGCGCTTAAACATAGCAGGAGTTTCGTGCCCGAACATGGAGCTGGAAATACCGACAACACCTTCCAAGGTATCGGAAATCGCCTGAGGCTGCTCAAAGATTTCCTTCTGCATGTAATGCGTGTAGGGTCCGAGCGCAATATTCTGGCTGAAACCTTGAACAACTGAAACGGGACGGTCAACTCTGACAAACTGATCGCCCTGAAGAGAGTAAATCTCGGCCGACTGCTGCTGAACGTCGGCCACATCACCGTCTTCCAGATAAATGAAATGATCCGTGACGCCGGCTAATGCCATAGGATCAGATGCAGCAAAGTTTTCGTTTTCTCCTAAAGCAATCACAAGAGGCGCTGCGACCCGAGCCGCGACAATACGACCCGGTTCATCTTTACAGGAAATGGCTAACGCGAAAGCGCCGCGAATGCGTCGTAAAACGTTTTCTACAGCTTCCAGTAAGTCGCCTTTGTAATAAAAGTGAACTAAGTGAGCAATCACTTCGGTATCTGTCTGACTGACAAATTCATAGCCCTTGCCGATTAGCTCTTCTTTTAAGGAAGCGTAGTTTTCAATGATCCCGTTGTGAACAACGGCAATCTGATTATTTGAAAAAAGCGGATGTGTGTTGCGAATTTCAGGGGCGCCGTGTGTAGCCCACCTGGTGTGAGCAATTCCGGTAGGCCCCTTAACCTCATCCTCTTCCGTTTGTCTGATCAGATCCTGAACGCGCTTAACCGTTCGGGAACGTTTCAGCTCGCCGTCATCAACAACGGCGACACCGCAAGAGTCGTACCCGCGATACTCCATCCGGCGAAGACCTTCCGTCAGGATGGGAACGATATTTCTATAACTTACGCCGGCAACAATTCCGCACATAGTTTGATATTCCTTATTTCTTCTTTACCGGGCGTTTCCAACCCTTAATTTCTGTTTGTCTCACACGACTGATAACAAGTGTATTGTCATTGACGTCCTTGGTCACTGTCGTTCCTGCGCCTACGGTCGCACCCTTACCAACTTTTATGGGTGCTACCAGCTGGGTATCGCTGCCGATAAAACAGTCGTCCTCAATGACGGTTCTAAATTTGTTGGCGCCGTCGTAGTTGCAGGTAATGGTTCCCGCTCCTATATTGACACCGGAGCCCATCGTTGTATCACCGATATAAGTCAGGTGGTTAACCTTTGAGCCTTTACCGATGTCGCTTTTCTTAATTTCGACAAAATTCCCGATGTGTACTTCATCAGACAATGCGGTTCCGGGACGAAGGCGCGCGAAGGGACCGATTTTGACAATTTCACCGACTAAAGCCTGATCAAAATGTGAATAAGCATCGATGACCGTCCCGCTGCCGATTTTTGTGTTCTTTATGACGCAATACGGACCGACAACAACCTTGTCTCCAAGAACCACATCGCCTTCGAAAACGCAGCCGACATCAATAAAAACGTCTCTACCGCAGGTCAGTGTTCCGCGGATGTCGATGCGGTTCTTATCTGCTAATCGGACCCCTTTCTCCAGGAGTTCTTTCGCCTGACGAAGCTGATATGCGCGCTCCAGACCTTCAAGCTGAACCTTGCTGTTGGCTCCCTCGACTTCCCAGGCATCTTGAGCCATAACGGTTTTAATTTCCCGGCCTTCAGCAGCAGCCATGGCAACCAAATCCGTTAGATAGTATTCCTGCTGCTTATTGTCATTTTTAAGGCTGCCGAGCCAGCGTTTCATTTCTTTAGAAGGAAGGACCATAAAGCCGGTATTCACTTCCTTAATGGCTCTCTGATCCTCTGAGGCATCCTTTTCTTCAACGATACCGATCACCTTTCCTTCTTTTCTCAAGATGCGCCCGTAGCCCTTCGGATTATCCAGCTCAATAGTTAACAGAGAAAAACCGTCTCCGGCCGCTTTCTCAAGCGTCGAAAGAGTTTCGGCAGAGATAAGCGGGACATCTCCGTAAAGGATAAGCGTGGGTTCTTCAGGATTAATCGCTTCAAGCGCCTGTTGCACGGCGTGCCCCGTCCCTTTCTGTTCTTTTTGAAGGACAAAGCTAACGGGCTGACCGGCCATCGCTGCTTTGACCTCTTCTGAACCATGTCCTACGACGACGATAATTTTTCCGGCGTCGGGAAGCTTTCTAGCGGCTTCCACGACATGTTCAAGCATGGGTTTACCGCCGACCGGCTGAAGAACTTTAGGCAAATGCGAAAACATCCTTTTACCGAGGCCGGCTGCCAAAATAACAATATTCATAAAACGAAGAGCTAAAGTTACTGAGCAATATAGAGATATTTATCTTTGTTTTCCTGCCAATTGCGAACGCACTCACGATTCATGCGAAGCGGCAGGAGAGAGCCGACAATCTGTCCGATTCCGGCCGCCAGGAATCCGCCGAGCAGTGCCGGGAACTCTTCCCCGAGACCAGTGAAGGAAAGCACGCCCCAAACGGCAGAACCTGCGATAATGGAAAGCCAGCATCCCAACGTGGTCGAACGTTTCCAGTAGAGACCAAGAGTCAAAGGCCAGAATGCGCCGATTACCGGAAACTGATAAGCCATTGCCGCAAGTTCGTAGATCGGTGTACCTTCCATGAGAAGCGCGTAAGTCAGAACGCCAATGGCGAACACTACGAGAGAGATACGCATCGCTTTCAGCTCTCTTTGGTCGCTCAGAGGCATCAGGTTTCTCAAGACGTTTTCCACGAAGGTAGTTGTCGGCGCCAGCATCGTGGCAGAAGCCGTCGACATCACGGCGGACAAGACCGCTCCGAAGAACATAATTCTGAGCCACAGGGGCATGTATTCCTTAATGAACGTCGGCAGAATTTCCTGCGGAGCATCGGCCATCAGCTTGGAAGCAAGTTCCGGTGCTCCGACTGTTGCTGCGATGACGATAAACATCGGAACGAAAGCAAACAGCAGATAGAAAGAGCCGCCCAAGATCGGGCCGTAACAGGCGATCTTTTCACTTTTCGCCGACATCACGCGCTGGAAAACGTCCTGCTGAGGAAGCGACCCGATCATCATGGTGATGGCTGCGGAAATCCAGAACATCCACGATTTAAAATTATTTTCAGGCAGGATTCTGAAAAGGTCATTTTGTACGGCATACTCGGTCACCTTGCCGGGGCCTCCGGCCATGGATCCGGCAAAATAGGCCACCAGTACCAGACCGATCACAATAATGATCATCTGGAAGAAGTCGGTCAAGGCCACCGACCACATACCGCCGAAAACCGTATAAATCAGAACCACAATCGTGCCGACGATCATTGCATTGCTGACCGAAACATAGCCTTCCGTCAGAAGATGAATGACGAGTCCGAGCGCAGCTACTTGAGCAGCAACCCAGCCGAGGTACGAGAGAACAACGAAGATAGAACAGCAGAGCTCAACCGAAACTCCGTAGCGGCGTCTGTAAAAGTCACCGATGGTCAGCAAACTCATTCGATACAGTTTTCTGGCGAAAAACATACCGACGAGGATAAGCGCCATACTTGAGCCGAAAGGCTCTTCAACAACGCCTTCTAAACCGTTTTTAATAAATTGACCGGGTAAACCGAGTACGGTCTCACTTCCGAACCAGGTAGCAAAAGTTGCCGTAATCACCATGACCAGCGGCAGCGAACGTCCGGCCAAAGCGTAGTCGGTTGTACTACGAACTCGTGTCGCGGCAAAGAGACCGATAGCGACCGTGCAGAGCAAATATAAACCAACGAACAGAGTCAGTTTCACTGCTTCTAGACCCTCAGAAAAATGACTAAAAAACGGGGCTGACTAATACACGTCACTCCGGCCCTAAGTCTTTTAATTGTAGATAAAAAGTGGGTGTCTTAAAAGAAAAAAGGGGCCTAAGCCCCATTTTTCGTAAAAATACAACTTTAGGCTTGCTGAATGCCGGCCAACAGCCAGCCGGTCTTGCCTTCCTTCGGCTTAACCAGATTCCAGATTTCTTTGATTTCCGTCGGTTCGCCGTTTTCCTTCAAGCTGCCTGTAAACAGAACAGAAGCTACATACTCTGTCGGGGTTGTCTCAAATCCGGCTAAGGAAGCATTCAGATTGACAATTTCCGTCAGGTTAGCACCCTTGATTTCGCGACGCTTGTGTGTGAGTTCAATAAACAGATCATCTGTTGTGTAGTTGGACAGATCATCCATATCACCGCTGTCCCATGCTTTTTGAAGCATCTTAAAGTAAGCTGTGGACATGTTCAGGAACTCTTCCTGATTGAAATCAGCCGGTGCGCCGTAGGTAGATTCCGAGGCCGCTGCGGGCTCATCGGAGAACTGATCCATAGCAGAACCGGGGCGAACAGCCTGAGCAGGATTAAAAGCGGGCTGTTCTCTTACGGCAGCTTCGCTTCGGCTTTGTCCAAAGTCGGCATCCTGAGTCGGCTGAGCGGCAGGAGCGCCGGCAGATGCTGCAGATGCTCCGCTCTTACGAGCTGCGAAGAAGCGAAATGCCACTACGGCCAGCAGGATAAGCGTCAGAATCATAAGCATCTGGGCAAATCCTTCGCCGAGACCGAGCATATTCGCCAAGGCCATAAAGCCCAAGGCCGCAGCTGCACCGATTAAAAGGCGCTTGCCCATACTCATCGGAGCCTTCGCGGCTGCACCGGCGGCTGCGGCAGTTGCCGGGCGCTTGGTAGCAGCAGCGGAAGGAGCTTTGAAGGGGGAAGAAGGAGCTGCCTTCGGAACGCTCATAGAGCGACCGAAACTTGCACCGCCTCCGAGTCGGGCAGCCGAGGCATCCAATGTGATGGAAACCAGAGAGAGACCAATAAGGAGGGCTGCTAAGAATTTTTTCATGTAGATCCTCAAATTAGTTTTTATATCCGATATGTAAAGCTGTGATCCCAAAGGTTAAATTCTTCCATTCGACCTTATCGAACCCAGCCTCGCGCATGATTTTAGCAAGAGTTTTTTGATCGGGGTGCATCCGAATAGACTCTGCGAGGTAACGATAATTTTCAGAGTGTCCGGCGATCTTTGCCGAAAGAAACGGCATCACTTTAAAGGAATAAAAATCGTAGAAAGGACGCATCAAAGCATTGGGTTTAGAGAACTCCAGAACCATCAGTCTGCCGCCCGGTTTCAAAACACGCTGCATTTCTTTGAGCGCCCGATCCTTGTGCGTCATATTCCTTAAACCGAACGACACAATGAGGACATCAAAATACCCGTCAGGGAAGGGCAGATACTCCGCATCACAGGTAAGAACATAAGGATGGTACCCGGCATTTTTCAGACGTTCGTCTCCTATCTTCAGCATCTCATGATTGATATCCGATAACCACACCTCTCCGGTACCTGAAAGTTTCTTCTGAACGAGAAGCGACATATCACCGGTGCCTCCGGCGATATCCAAAACCTTCATTCCCGATCTAATTTCCGCGCGATCAATCGCATACTGCTTCCACAGCCGATGCATACCGAATGACAGCACGTCATTCATTAAATCGTATTTCGGAGCAACTTGGTCAAAAACAGCCTTTACCTGTTTTTCTTTGTCGGTTTCTTTAACTTTCGAAAAGCCGAAATCCGTTAGTTTTTCAGCTTGATTCTCTTTATGATTCTGATCGTTCATATCAGTGGTGACTCGGGCACTTCTTCTTCGGAGGCTCTTCAAAACGTTTATTGGCAGGATCGTTCGGGTCACGGCTCGCACCGGCCGCTTTCAAATCCTCCAAGTAAGCCTGCCAGAGTGAGTCTTTGTTCTTGCCTAATTCTTCCAAGTAGTCATAGGAATAAATTCCGCTGTCGTGTCCGTCACTGAAGTTAATTTGCAAGGCATAGGATCCGATAGGAAGAATTTCCAAGACATCGACATCACGTTTGCCGACCTGAAGCTTTGTCTGGTCGGGAGTATGTCCCTGAACTTCTGCAGAAGGAGAAAATACTCTTAAAAATTCGAAGGGCAGCTCATAGCGATCATTCCCGTACTCAATAGCGAGGAGCCGGGATTTCTTTTTTAGTTCGATACTGGTAGGTAATCTCATACAATCTCCTTTGCGCAAATTTTAAAGTTAAAACTTTAGTTTTTACCTCTCGTTCCGAAGTTTTCGCCGAGGAGGTCCGCACTCAGATTTGCTTTCTTCTGTTTTGCTTAGGTAAAATGGTTAACTTCGCACCCGTAGCTCATTTGGATAGAGTACTGCCCTCCGAAGGCAGGGGTAGTGGGTTCGACTCCCGCCGGGTGCGCCATCTCAGGAAGCTTTTACAGATCCTCGCTTACGACCGATTTCAAGATATAGAGCTTGTCGTTCTCTCGAATCTTTTCTTTAAGTTTGAAAGTCACATGCTCGCCCTTCAAGACTCTTTCCACCGGTTTTTCATCTACGTAGGGATTATCAAGCGTGGCATAGACTGCACCTGTCGTGGGTCCGGTAATAAGAAGCTTATCTCCGACATTAAGTTCAGCCGCCTGTACCAAAAATTCGGCAACCTGAGCCTTGGCAAAATACTTAATTCCTTTTCCCGCATAAATCTTTCTCTCGGTCGCCTGTGAGCCGTAACGATTGCTCCATTCGCCCATGGTCTGACCAAGATAGTAACCGCCCCAGAAACCGCGGTTATAAACAGTCGCTAACTGAGCGTCCCAGCTCTTGCTGATTGCTTCATTCCATTCGCCCGTTAAGGCTTGGCGAATCGCCTGGTCATATGCTTCCACGACAGTTCTGACATACTCAGGTCCGCGGGCACGGCCTTCGATCTTAAAGACGCGGACACCGGCCTTGATCATCTGATCCATGAAGCCGATTGTCTTCAGATCCTTTGGCGACATGATGTACTGGTTGTCAATTTCCAGCTCGACATCGCGCTCCTTGTCCTTGACGATGTAAGCGCGGCGGCACGTCTGCATGCAGGCACCTCGGTTTGCGCTCTTTCCTGCGTTATTCAGGCTAAGGTAGCATTTGCCGCTCACGGCCATGCAAAGAGCACCGTGACAGAACATCTCAATTCTGATTAGGTCGCCTCTAGGCCCCGTAATGCGCTGCTGCTGAATCTCATCGTAAATTCGTTTTACCTGGCGAAGATTCAGTTCTCTTGCCAAAACCACGACATCAGCGAACTGGCAGTAAAACTTCAGCGCCTCCACGTTGGAAATATTGAGCTGCGTGGAAAGGTGAACTTCTACCCCTTGCTGCCTGCAGTACATCATAACGGCAGCATCCGAGGCGATCACCGCAGATATCTTGGCTTCTTTTGCCGCATCGACGATTTGTCTCATCAGCGGCAAATCTTCGTCGTAAATAACCGTGTTCACGGTTAAATAACTCTTCACGCCGCGTTCAGCACAGAGCGAAGCAATCTCTTTGAGATCGTCGATCGTAAACTCATTGGCTGATTTTGAACGCATGTTCAGCGTTCCGATGCCGAAGTAAACAGAATCTGCTCCGGCCTGAAAGGCCGCAGCCAATGACTCGCGAGACCCCACCGGGGCCATAATTTCAAAATCTTTTCTATCCATACTAATAATTCAATGGGTCAACATCGATATACCAAGAACCCTTCGCTTTTAGAGAAAGAGCTTCCGGCTGAAATCGATTTAAAAATTTCTGCATCTCCACTTTGCTGTCCGCCTCGATCAACAGCTGTCCCCTCTCTATATCCATGACTTTTTGAACCGTCAGCGGAACGGGTTCGAAAATTCGTATGGACGGACTTTTGATTTTCTCGGCCAGTGCCTTAAGTTTTTGCAAAAAAGCCAGGACCGAAGAAATCTCTTTGCCCTCTGCGACAATCAAAGCCTGAGCAGAGAAAGGCACCATGAAACTCGCGCGTCGGGCTTCAAGCTCACCGGCCGCGAACCCTTCATAATCCTGGGACTTCAGGTGTTTAAAAATGTCATCTTCGGTGTAACGCGTTTGAATTAAAACCTTACCCTCCGTTTTATCTCTGCCGGCCCTTCCCGAAACCTGCATCAATACGGAAAACAACCGTTCCCTAGCCCTATAGTCGGAAGAAAACAGCTGAGGATCAGTATTTAACACGACGACGAGCCCCACGTTTTTAAAATCGTGTCCTTTTGCGACAATCTGGGTACCGATGAGGATGTCAACGTCCCCATTATGAACGGCATCGAGTACCTGACTTGCGCTTCCTCTCTGACGGGCCGAATCCTGATCCAGCCTTGAAACTCTTGCTTCCGGCCATCGAGTTTCCAGTTCTTCTTCGGCCCTCTGAGTACCGCGTCCTATCGGTAGTAGCTCGTAGGAACCGCATTTCGGACAAGTTTTCGGAAGAGGCGTTGACCAGCCGCAATAATGACAGGTTAGTCGCCCGGTAGTCTTATGAAATACGGCGTAAGTCGAGCAGTGAGGACACGTTGACTGCCACCCGCAGTTCTTACATTCGACCACCGGAGCAAAACCTCTCCGATTTAAAAATACAATTACCTGACGCCCGGAATTAATCGTTTCGGTAATGGCATTCGCTGTCTCCTGACTCAAGCCGTTAATCGGCTTGTCCTTGCGGATATCAACTAATGAGAGCTGGGGCAAATGAGCATTTGAATTTGCCCTCTGCGTCAGCTTAAATAATTTGAATTTCCCATCCAGGGCGTTTTTATAACTTTCCAGCGACGGCGTTGCAGAGCCGAGAACGATCGGTATTTGTTCAATGGATGCTCGTTTCAGCGCTAGGTCGCGAGCGTTATACCTCACTCCTTCCTGAGACTTGAAAGAAGGATCGTGCTCCTCGTCAACTAAGATCAGCTTTAATGACTTAAAGCTCGCAAATACGGAGAGACGTGTACCGACTAAAATTCTTGCTCTGCCTTCATGGCAGGCGAGCCAAGAAGAGGCTTTTTGTCCCTCCGCCATTCCTGAGTTCCAGGAAACGACTTCGAATTGAGGAAAACGACTCTGCACTTTTTCGACAAGCTGAGGCGTAAGGTTAATTTCCGGCACCATTAAAAGAACCTGTGCTTCAGGATCCATCAATAGGACTTTCTCCATTAAATGGAGATAAACCTCGGTTTTTCCGCTGCCTGTGATCCCAAAAATGAGTGCAGGATAAAAGGCCCCATCCAATTGGACTTCTTCAACAATCGCGCTCTGTTCTGAGTTGAGCTGCGGTTTCTCTGAGGATTTCTTAACAGACCGCTTCTTTTCTTTTCTTAAACGTTCAAGCGAACGTTCATGTAGCTTTCCGGGAAGCTTTCTGAAAAATTTAGGAAGAGCAGGAATCGCCACCTGTCCCCAACCGCTTTGATAATAGCGAGCAGAGAACAAAGTAAGTGCTAACCAACCGGAGGAAAGAGGTGAGACGTCATCAACTCGAGAAATGACCTCCCTTAATCTTGAGAATCGGCTTTCTTCAGAGAACCCTATGACAATCCCGATTACTTTTCTGGATCCGAGCGGCACCAGACACCGCTGGCCTACTTGGATTTCCAGATCGGCAGGCACAAGGTAATCCAGGGGCTCCCTTATCGGCGAGTCCACAATAACATTTGCGATCCTTTTTGCCATAACCGATGTGAATAGTCTTCCTTCCAACCTATGAAAAATTTGGAGTTCACTTCAATGCAGATTAGCAATTTTTGAACTGAACTCCTAGTTTCTGGTTCCGTTTCCGTAAATTTTGGGCAGATCGGGTGTGAGGAAAATGCCCTATGGAGTCTTAACGGGAGTGGAACTTACGGCTATAAGAATGAACTTCATCGACTAGCGCAGCAACAACTTCAGGATCGGTATCCTTGTCAATTCCGTGGCCCAAATTAAATACATGACCGCCGTTACTCACTTGACCGAAGTCTTCGATAACTTTACGGGCTTGTTCTCTCACAACTTCTGTGCCAGCAAACAACACCGACGGGTCCAGGTTACCCTGGAGGGCAACTCTGTCCTGAGTCAATGCGCGAACTTCTCCGAGGCTGACCGTCCAATCGACTCCCATTGCATCTGCACCGATCTCAGAGATCTCCTTAATCCAAGGAGCACAGCCTTTTGTGAAAACAATGGTGGGGATCTTCTGACCATGCCTTTCCCGCTTTACCGAGTTGACGATACGTTTCAAGCACGGCAGAGAGAACTGCAGATAAGTTTCATGAGACAGTGTACCGCCCCATGTATCAAAGACCATCACTGCATCCACGCCGCTGTCAATCTGCGCATTTAAATAAGCGATCACAGCATCCGTATTCTTTTCAAGGATGGCATTAAAAAGGTCAGGACGTCGATACATCATCTCCTTTACTTTGCGGTAATTGGCAGAGCTTCCGCCTTCAACCATGTAGCAGGCGAGTGTAAAGGGGCTGCCGGAAAAACCAATCAAAGGAATACGGTTATTCAAGGCACGTTTAATTTCACAAACGGCATCCGTTACATATTTCAGTTTATCGGCAGGATCAGGTACGTAAAGCGCCTTAACAGCGGCCTCGTCCTGTACTGGTTTCTCAAATTTTGGGCCTTCGCCGGCGACAAAGGACAAGCCCAATCCCATAGCATCCGGAATCGTCAGGATATCGGAAAAGAGGATCGCAGCGTCGAGCGGATACCGATCTACCGGCTGAAGCGTCACTTCACATGCATAATGAGGATTTGTCGCCAATCCCATGAAACTTCCAGCCTCGGAGCGAGTACGTCGGTACTCAGGAAGGTATCTCCCAGCTTGTCTCATAAGCCAAATCGGTGTGTACTCCGTAGGTAATTTGCAGAGTGCCCGAAGAAAAGTATCGTTTTGAAGTTTCATAGCCGTTGCAAAAATGACGATTAAATAGGTTGTGATTTTAATTAAAAAAGCTGAACACCCACTTATTAAAAAAGCGTCCCGAAAGACGCTTTAACAAATGTTCGTTCCTTTTAACGCACTACCAGAACCGGACGATCGGCTTTTGCGAGAACCTGCTGAGTCGAGCTGCCGATAAAGAGAGAACCAAGGGTCCCTAATCCGCGGCTGGCCATAACGATAAAGCGAACATCTCTTTCCTGTGCAACTTTAAGAATGGCGTCAGGAATAGAGGTCCCGACAACTTCCGAGACTTCGCATGGAACGCCGACTCTCTGGCAAGCATCTTTAACATCATCCAAAGTTCTCGCAGCAGTCTCGGAGCCTTTAGCTTTAACGACTGTTATGCCCAGAACACAAGTATTGAGATTTTTGGCCAGCTTGGCTGCGGTTACGATTGCCTTTTCAGAAAGCTCGGAACCATCGGTAGAAACTAAAATCACTGGATTCTCCATGTATTGAGTATATCTTCAGTATTTTAGTCTAAGCAGAAAAGAAAAAACTCCGAAACTTCCATGAGAAGATCGGAGTTCAAGAGAACTAATACAAGTATTAGTGTTTGATTCTCTGAAGGATGCGGAGCTGTTCGGCAAGCATACCGATTTCGGCTTCGACCTTCGCCAGTTCGATTTCGCTGGCAGCAGTCTTTGCAGCCGCCTTTGCTTTTTCCATAGCTTCTTTTGCTTTCGCTTCGTCGAGATCCTTACTTCTGATCGCCACGTCTGCTAAGACGATGACGTGGAAAGGCTGGATTTCGAGAACTCCGCCAGCTACGAAAATTTCTTCCTCGTCCTGCGCACTCTTGCGAATACGAACAAGACCCGGGCGAATCAACGTAATCAGGGGAGTATGGCCTGGCAGAATACCGAGCTCGCCTTCGATACCAGGCAGAGCTACAAACTCGGCGTTGCCGCTAAAAAGGCTTTCCTCAGCATTAACAACGTCGACTTTTAAGGTTTTTTCCATTTAATTCTCCAGGTAGCCGGTGAGGGCAGAACCCTCACCAAGGATTACTTGATTGTCTTAGCCTTTTCGAAAGCTTCGTCAATCGTGCCTACCATGTAGAAAGCCTGTTCCGGCAGTTTGTCGCATTCGCCGTCAACAATCATCTTGAAGCCGCGAATCGTTTCCTTCATCGGAACATACTTACCGGGTGTACCGGTAAAGACTTCAGCAACGTGGAAGGGCTGAGAAAGGAATCTCTGGATCTTACGAGCTCTGGTAACTGCGAGCTTGTCTTCCGGAGAAAGTTCGTCCATACCCAGAATCGCGATAATGTCGCGGAGTTCTTTGTAACGCTGCAGAGTGGCCTGAACACGACGTGTGACAGAGTAGTGCTCTTCACCAATGATGTGCGGGTCAATCTGACGAGAAGTGGAGTCAAGCGGGTCAACAGCCGGATAAATACCGAGAGCGGCAATATCACGAGATAACACAACCGTGGCGTCCAAGTGGCCGAATGTTGTAGCCGGAGACGGGTCGGTCAAGTCGTCGGCAGGGACGTAAACAGCTTGAATGGAGGTAATAGAACCAACCTTCGTCGAAGCAATACGTTCCTGCAGCTTACCCATTTCTTCAGCCAGAGTCGGCTGGTAGCCCACAGCGGAAGGCATACGGCCTAACAGAGCGGAAACTTCTGTACCGGCCAGAGTGAAACGGTAAATGTTGTCAATGAAGAGAAGAATGTCGCGGCCTTCGTCACGGAATGCTTCAGCCATTGTCAAACCGGTCAGCGCAACGCGGAGACGGTTTCCGGGAGGCTCGTTCATCTGGCCGAACACCATGGCCACTTTGTCGAGAACCTTAGATTCGCCCATTTCGTGGTAGAAGTCGTTACCTTCACGAGTACGTTCACCAACACCGGCAAACACGGAGTAACCGCCGTAAGCCTTAGCAATGTTGTTGATGAGCTCCATCATGTTAACGGTTTTGCCCACGCCGGCACCGCCGAACAGACCAACCTTACCGCCTTTAGCGAACGGGCAAACAAGGTCAATAACCTTAATGCCGGTTTCAAGCAGATCAACGGACGGGCTCAGTTCGTCGAACTTCGGAGCTGCACGATGGATCGGCATACGTTTTTCTTCACCGATTTCGCCGGCTTCGTCAACCGGACGTCCTAAAACGTCCATGATTCGGCCCAGGGTCTTCGGACCAACCGGAACCATAATGCCGTGTCCGAGAGCCTTAACGGCCATACCGCGCTGGAGACCTTCAGAAGAACCCATAGCAATGGTTCTTACTACGCCGTCTCCAAGCTGTTGCTGCACTTCAAAGGTCAGGCCTTCTTCAGCCAGCTTGTTGTTTTCGTCCTTTTCAAGAACGAGTGCGTCGTAAACTTTGGGCATTTCGTCGCGAGGGAACTCGATGTCCACCACCGCGCCAATGACCTGTACGATCTTTCCAATACTCATAGGTATTCCTCGATTCGATATCTTTTCAATTAAGACACTGCAGCAGCACCACCGACAATTTCGGTAATTTCCTTGGTAATGCCGGCCTGACGTGTCTTGTTGTAAACCAGTTCCAGATCGTCGATAAGCTTCTTAGCGTTATCAGAAGCGGCCTTCATAGCCACCATTCGAGCACTCTGCTCGCTGGCCATGTTTTCGGCAACAGCCTGATAAATCAGAGCCTCAACGTAACGCTTAAGGAGAACCTTCAAAACTTCATCTGCGCTTGGTTCGTAGATGTAATCCCAAGAATTCTCGTGCTTGTCCGTCTCGACCGCAGATTTCGGGAGCGGAAGAAGCTGTTCAATAACCGGCTCCTGCTTCATCGCATTGATAAAGCGAGAGTAGGCAATGTAGACGACGTCGACTCGGCCTTCTTGGAACGCCTCGATCTGAACCTTAATGGGTCCGAGCAAGCGCTCAAGGTTAGGACGGTCGCCTAACTGCGTAACCTGGGAAACAACCGGGATGCCAACGCGTTGGAGGAAGCCCAAGCCTTTGTTACCAATGGCAGTAGCTTCGACTTTTTTGCCTTCTTGAGCCCAATCTCTGAAAGTGTGAGCAAGAAGTCTCTGGATATTTGTATTCAGAGCGCCGGCCAGGCCTTTGTCGGTAGACACGCAGATCAAGCCGATGTTATTGACTTCCTTGGCTTTACGAAGGAAGGGATGAACTGCCTCGGTAGAAGCGTCCGCAAGGTGACCGATTAAGTTACGGATCGTATTTCCGTAGGGACGAGCGGCCCTCATACGATCTTGTGCCTTCTTCATCTTAGAAGCAGCCACCATCTCCATCGCCTTTGTGATCTTTCTGGTGTTGTGCACCGATCTGATCTTAGCTCGTATCTCTTTGGTACTTGGCATTAGGATCCTCTAACGTGGCTTATTAAAAAGCACCGGATTTCTTGAACTCTTTAACTGCTTCAGTCAAGAGCTGTTCGTCTTCCTTGGACAGGGCTTTCTGCTGTTCAATGCGGTCAATCAGATCAGCATGATTGATCTTCATGTAATCCTGCATAGCAGCTTCAACCTTAAGAGCATCCTTAACTTCGACGTCATCATAAGCGCCGATGTTGATGGCGAACAGAACCAATGCTTCTTCCCAAACCTGCAGCGGCTGATACTGATCCTGTTTCATCAGTTCAGTAACGATACGGCCGCGTTCGAGCTGTTTGCGGGTTGCTTCGTCAAGGTCGCTGGCGAACTGGGCGAAAGCGGCAAGTTCACGGTACTGTGCAAGGGCCAAACGAACGCCGCCGCCAAGTTTCTTAATAACTTTGGTCTGAGCAGCTCCGCCGACTCGAGAAACAGAAATACCGGGGTTGATAGCAGGACGGATACCGGCGTTGAAAAGGTCGGTTTCCAAGAAGATCTGACCGTCAGTAATAGAAATCACGTTGGTCGGAACGAAAGCGGTAACGTCACCGGCCTGTGTTTCAATGATCGGGAGAGCGGTCATAGAACCGGTCTTACCCTTAACGGCACCCTTAGTGAAACGTTCTACGTACTCGGGGTTCACACGAGCAGCTCTTTCGAGCAGACGGCTGTGGAGGTAGAAAACGTCGCCAGGGTAGGCTTCACGTCCTGGCGGACGGCGAAGCAGCAGGGAAATCTGACGATAAGCCCAGGCCTGTTTTGTTAAGTCATCATAGACGATGAGGGAGTCTTCACCGCGGTCGCGGAAATATTCACCCATTGTTGCACCGGCATAAGGAGCAATGTATTGCATAGCAGCAGACTCGGATGCGGAGGCAGCAACAACGATGGTGTATTCCAATGCGCCGTATTCTTCGAGTTTACGAACAACGTTAGCGATTGTGGAAGCCTTCTGACCGATAGCAACGTAGATACAGGTCAGATCTTTACCCTTCTGGTTGATGATCGTGTCGATCGCAACAGCAGTCTTACCTGTCTGGCGGTCGCCAATGATCAACTCACGCTGTCCGCGGCCGATAGGAACCATGGAGTCAATAGACTTCAGACCTGTCTGAACCGGCTGGCTAACAGACTGACGTTCAATAACGCCGGGAGCAACTTTTTCGACAACGTCAAATTCAGTCGTTTCGATCGGGCCTTTACCGTCGATCGGCTGACCCAAGGCGTTAACAACACGGCCTTTCAGTGCGGGTCCGACGGGAACCTGCAGAATGCGGCCGGTAGTCTTAACGATGTCGCCTTCAGTAATATGTGTGTAGTCGCCCAAAATAACGGCACCGACGGAATCTCTTTCAAGGTTAAGAGCAAGACCGTATGTGTTATTCGGGAATTCAAGCATTTCGCCCTGCATCACGTCAGAAAGACCGTGAACACGGCAAATACCGTCGGTAACGGAGACAACCGTACCTTCAGTGCGAAGGTTGGTATTCAAACCCATACCTTCGATTCGCTGCTTCAGCAGCTCGCTAATCTCACTCGGATTGAGTTGCATAGCTTTTCAACTCCGTAATTAACTTGTGAGGGCAGACTGCATCTCTGCAAGCCGCGCCTTAACTGTTCCATCAAGAACCTTGTCCCCGACAATGACTCTTACGCCGCCGATGAGGTCTTTGTCAACCACGACTTTCGGCAAGAGCTTAATTCCGGGAAACTTTTTATCCAAGGCTTTGATAAGGTCCGCTACCTGATCATCCGATAAGGGGAAGGCCGTTTCAATTGTGACATCGGCTTCCTTGTTTTCGTGATTCAGTAATTCGCGGTACTGTGCAGTGATCTGCGGGAGGGCTTCGATTCTGCCGTTCTGGATGACTAACTTAAGAAGGTTCTCAGCTTCTTGCGGAACGGCCTTATCCAGCATTCCTCTGATAAGTTCGTAAATCTGATCCGAGCTCAAAGAGGGATCGCTAGCGAGTTCTTTAAGCTTCGGGTCGGCGACAATCTCATCAATGGTGTCGAGGACGGGAATAAGCTTTTGTGCTAAGCCCTCTTCCTTACTATCTTTGACGGCCTTCAGCAAAGCTTCGGCATAAGGCCGTGCAATTGTTGAGATCTCTGCCATGATTACAGTTTCGCCTTAAGTTGGTCAAGCAATTGCTGGTGAGCGGAAGCGTCGACTTCCTTACCCAAAATCTGGGAAGCGCCGGAAACAGCCAGCTGAGCAACCTGATCTCTCAAGGCGTCGCGGGCAGACTGAACTTCCTGAGCTGCCTGAGCACGAGCAGCGGCGATAATCTTATCGGCCTCGACTTGTGCCTGAGCTTTTGCTTCTTCGATAATGGCTTGGCCACGCTTTTCGCCCTGGGCCACGATGACCTGCGACTGGGCACGTGCAGCGGCTTCAATAGAAGCGCCTTCTTTCTTGGCTTCTTCCAAAGCATGTTCGCCGCGATCAGCTGCGGCCAGGCCGTCAGCTATCTTTTTCTGCCGCTCTTCGATTGCTCGATTGAGCGGTGGCCAAATGAACTTCATGGTGATCCAGGCACCGACGAAGAACACGGCCATCTGTACGAACAATGTGGCATTAATGTTCATTTTCTAATCCCTTAAGCACTCGGGATCCGAGTGCAGTTTGTCTATGGAAACCTGTTGGATGGTTGGCTTATTAGCCGACAAACGGGTTAGCAAAGGCAAACATCATGGCGATACCGACACCGATAAGGAAAGCAGCGTCGATAAGACCGGCCAGAAGGAACATCTTGGTCTGCAGTGTGTTGATAAGCTCAGGCTGGCGAGCAGAAGCTTCGAGGTATTTGCTACCCATGATAGCGATACCGATACAGGCACCGAAGGCACCAAAGCCAATGATCAGGCCGCAAGCCAATGCAACATATGCAACGTTTGTCATAACGAACTCCTTGTTTAATATGACGTATTTAAATCAAAAGAAAGAAAAGAATTAGTGTCCTTCGTGAGACTGACCAATGTAGACGAGAGTCAACATCATCATAATGAAGGCCTGAAGCAACACGATAAGAATATGGAATAACCACCAGCAGAGACCGGCAAAGAACTGACCGAGTACACCGAAAGCAGCAAGTCCGACTTCTCCTTCCCAAAGCATTCCGGTGAGGAGCGCAATGAGGAAGAACAAGAGTTCACCCGCATACATATTACCGAAAAGTCGCATGCCGAGAGAAACTGTTTTTGCCAAATATTCAATGATATTCAGCAGGAAATTGAACGGCCAGAGAAGGATGAAGTTACCGAAAGGAGCAGTGAAAAGCTCTTTTCCGAAACCGGCCGGTCCCTTAATTTTGATACCGTAGTAAATCATCAGCAGCAGTACGCCGACGGAAATACCCATTGAACCATTAAGGTCAGCGGTAGGCAGAGGACGCATGTAATGAATGCCGAACCAGCCGCAAATGGCAGGAATCAAGTCAACCGGAATAAGGTCGATGGCGTTCATCAGAGTGACCCAAACAAACACGGTCAAAGCCAGAGGAGCGATAAAGGTGCGGTCTCCGTGAACAATGGATTTAGCCTGTTCCGAAACCATATCGACGAGCATTTCAACTGCGCACTGCCACTTACCCGGGACGCCGCTTGTCGCTTTTTTGGCTGCACTGTACATGAGCCAAACTGCCAACAGCATCATAAGGATAGAGAAAACAGCGGTGTCGAAGTTAAAAACGCTGAAGTCGACAATGCTTCCTTGCTTAGCACCAATGTTGTTTAAATGCGTCAAATGGTGCTGAATATACTCAGTAGCCGTGCCTGCCATGATTCGTTTATTCCTTCAATTATTTCCTGCTTGCCAAAGCAAAAATATGACTTAGTAAAACTATTCCAGCTGACAAAATAAATGGCAGCCAGCTTAATTCTTTATAAAACAAAGCGACGCTGAAAAATCCTAAGATTACCAGCGACACTTTTATGAATTCGTATAAGAAGATTGCTAACGGATGGGCTTGCTGATTCCGAAACAAATGCATCAGTAAGACGACGAGCATTGAAGGGAGTGCACAAACCAAACCGCCCAAGAGGGATGAAATTCCGGCCACAGAACCAGCCGCAACCCAAGAAACAAGGCTACAAAGAATAACGGCTCCGCTCTGCCAGAAAACAGTTCTTCTCAAGGCCTTCATGGTCTTAAAAATCTCCTTGTTTCCCGTCCTGACAGCAAAAATCCGAATGCATTCTAATGAGTTAGGTCAAAATGAGCAACTGAATCAATCAATTATCATCCGTTTGAATGAAGGGTTTGTTCCAATAAATATGGCTTTATTTATTGCTTATCGATCTCAAAAGATCAAGAATTGCGGCGAATTCTTTTTCATTTTTAAATGAAATCTGTAAGTTACCTCTTCCTTTAGAATTTGATACAAGTTTTACATCTGTATTCAGGATTTTTGACAACTCATTCTCAAATTTTATAAATTCCGAGCTCTTTTGCGCCGTTTTATGAGGATTCTCGCTTGTATTTTCCCTTTCTTTATAGCGAGAAACATACTCTTCCGTCTGTCTGACGGAAAGTCCTTTGTCTTTGATTTGCTGAGCCAGCCAAACTTGCTGCTCCTCCGGAAGAGAGAGAAGGGCTCTCGCGTGACCCATTTCAATTTCTCCGGCCCTGAGCATCGCCTTAACAGCTTCCGGTAATCCTAATAAACGAAGAAGATTAGAGATCATCGGTCTGGACCGACCAATAGCCTCCGCAACACCTTCATGACTATACTTAAATTCTTCAATCAGCCTTTGAATTCCTTCCGCGGTTTCCAAAGCATTCAGATCTTTTCTCTGGAGATTTTCAACAAGGCCAACAATCATGGCCTGTTTGTCGCTCACATCTAAAATTGTCACAGGAACCTTTTTCAGTCCCGCTAACTTCGCAGCCTGGTACCGTCTTTCTCCGGCCAAAATTTCATACTTATCGGAAGACAGCTTCCGCACAACTATCGGATTTAAGATTCCATTTTGCTTAATCGACTGAGCCAATTCGGACAACCCCGAATTTTCTACGTCGTTTCTTGGTTGGAACTTACCCGGCTTGAGGGACGAAAGAGGCAAAGAACTCTTAGGTTCCGGAACCTTTGGGTTGTCTATTACATCGGCAACGTTTTTCATACTAAAAACGCTGTCCATATTTTTTCCTAATCCTTTTCTAACAACCACTTCAACCCTCACGCTTTCTATTTTTGAGAAGTTTTTTGAGCTTGTCTTTCTTCACAAGTTCTTCTGCAAAAGATTTATAGGATACGGCGCCCCTTGATGAAGGATCATACTGAATCCCTGAAAGGCCATAACTGGGAGCTTCTGCGAGCCGAACATTTGTAGGAATAACTGAAGAGAAAACCGACGACCCGAAATACCCGGAGAGCTGCTCGCTAACTTCGCGCTGAAGGGTAATACGCGGATCAAACTTCACTCTCAAAAGACCGGTAATCACCAAACCGCTGTTCACTTGCTCTCGAACTGCGCGAATACTTAACAATAGGTCTGAAACACCTTCAAGAGAATAGTATTCGCACGTCATCGGAATAATTAGACCGTCTGCGGCACAGAACGCATTGATAGTCAGAATTGAAAGAGTTGGAGGGCAGTCAATAATGATAACGTCATATTGCCCCGACACTTCGTCCAGCTTCGTCTTTAACCTCAGCTCTTTCCTCGTTACAGACAATAACTCTTCCTCGGCCGCGGCAAGCTTTCGATTAGAACCTAGAATGTCGTATCCGGAAGTAGAGTGAGTGATCACTTTCTTTACATCCGCTCTGTCCAACAATACCTCGTAAACAGATTGAACAAGGTTATTCTTCTCAAGCCCGCTCCCTGTCGTTGCATTCCCCTGTGGGTCAAGGTCAACCAACAAAACATTAAAAGACAGCTGAGACAACGCAGCAGCTAAGTTAACGGCTGTGGTCGTTTTTCCTACACCGCCCTTTTGATTAGCTATACAGTAAATTTTTGCCATGTTGTCTATATATTCCGAAAATTTTCAAGCCGATTAGTAAATTCCTTAATTTTACCCAATTAGGGAAAAAGGGTTTTGGCTGCTTACCTTTTAGTAACGACAGGCATGATTTTCTGTCTTCCTGGATTAGAGTCGAATACATTTATCAAAATCCGGAATGACCCAATCTACACACTCACCGAGGGAGATGCCTACCAAGGAGGCTAGAATTTCTGCATCTACCGAACTAATTTTCTACTGATTAGATGGATAAGCAACTTTCGATCAAACTCCCTTCGTCTCTCACTGCAGAGACCTCTGTGAAAATTTGGGAGCAGGTCCTCGGGGCGGAAAGTTCAGGGCAGACTATCTTTGACGCATCGGACCTTACTTTTTGCGATGAGTCCGGTTTAACACTCCTATATGAGCTGCGGTCGAAGCCCAACGGTTTTAAACTTATCAACGTCTCACCCAGCATTGAGGCCCTTTACGGCACGATGCTGAAGAATTTTTCTCCGAAACCCGTTGAGAAAAAATCTCTGGACATTGTAAGCAGTCTCGGAAAGTGGCTTCACGACACTGCTTCTTCCACCAAGCAAAGTATTACTTTTTTAGGTTCAGCCTGCTGCGCTCTGACTGAGGTGCTGCTGCATCCGTCTCAAATCCGTTTCGGAGAAATTCTTTCCGTATCCGATGAAGCCGGCAGCAGGGCTGTAGGAATTATCTGCCTCATCGGTTTCTTAATGGGCGTCATTATTGCTTTTGAAACTGCTTTGGTCGCCCAAATTTTCGGAGCCGTTATTTTCGTAGTCAACGGAATCGGAATTGCAATGACAAGAGAATTAGGACCTCTCATGACAGCAATTCTCTTTGCCGGCCGAAGCGGCTCTGCCTTCGCGGCTCAACTCGGAACCCAAAAGGTCAACGAAGAGTTAAATGCCTTAACGACTTTTGGTCTGAGCCCTATGTACTTTTTAGTCGTTCCTCGCCTGATCGCTTCCTCTCTTGTAGTGCCGTTATTGTCCGTCTTTGCAACGATTCTCGGCATCCTTGGCGGAGGTTTAGTCATGGCGATGTATGACATTACCTATACCCAGTTTTATGTGCAGCTGCTCAAATCCGTAACTGTGACAGATATTGTTTTCGGGTTAGTTAAAGCTGTGATTTTCGGTTTTGTAATTGCACTTATCGGATGTCAATGCGGTATGAACACCGGTGCCGGCGCAGCAGCAGTTGGTTCTTCTACGACGAAATCCGTTGTTAAAAGCATCATTTGGATTGTCGTAATCGACGGCGCAGCCGCCCTGCTGACTAATAGGTTGGGAATATGATGGATACGAATATAAATTCCGTAATAAGTGTACGCAACCTCACTATGGGCTGGCCGGGGAAAGTGCTTCTGGAGAACGTATCTTTCGACATTTATGAAAAACAAATTGTTTTCATAATGGGCGGCTCCGGATGCGGAAAATCCACTTTGATGAAAACGATCATTGGTTTGAATCCGCCCATGGCCGGAGACATACTTATTCGGGGAAAAAGTATTATCGATTCCGGAAAGGAAATTCCTGAAATTCAACGCAGCTTAGGAATCATGTATCAAAGCGGAGCGTTGTTTGGATCTCTAACTGTATTGGAAAACGTCCGGTTCCCGCTTGATCAATTTTCGAAACTCCCTCTGGAAGCTAGGAACCTGACTGCGCAAATGCTTCTGAACGCCATGGAAATGCCTGGTTCGGCCAACTTAACTCCCGGAGAGCTTTCCGGAGGCATGATTAAAAGAGCTGGCATTGCGAGAGCACTTTCTCTCGGAGCGACAATTCTCCTCTTAGACGAACCAAGCGCCGGACTTGACCCTATTACCGCAGCAAATCTAGATCAAACAATACGCAAACTTCGCGACAATCTCGGGGCCACATTCGTAATAGTCAGCCACGAATTGAAAAGTATTTTTAGAATCGCTGACAGATGCATCATGCTTGATCCAAAAACACGTTCCATCATTGCCGACGGAGCACCTAACGACTTACAAAAAAATTCTCCTAACCCATGGGTTAGACAGTTTTTTAATGCTCAACCTGATGCGGAGTAGAAATGGGAGCTAAAACAAATTATTTCAGATTAGGCCTGTTTGTGGTCGCTGCTATTGCAGCGGCAGTTGCCTCTATCGTTATCCTTCTCGGACCGAGCCTTGGAAAGCCTTACGCAGAAATAGAGACATATTTTCAATTTTCTATCAGCGGGTTAGAAGTAGGAGCTCCTGTTAAATTTAGAGGCATCCAGGTCGGACAGGTGCAAGAGATTCTCCTCTCCACCGAAGCTTATCCGTCTTCCTCCCAAGAAATTCTTTCCGAGACAAAAGCGGTTGCCGTTGTAAGAATGAGGATTGAACTAGCTGGAAAGGAAGTTGAATCACACCTTCAGGATTACATTAATCACGGTCTGAGAGTTCAAACACAGCTTGCCGGCATCACGGGCTCCCTTTATCTCTCTTTAGATTTTCTCGATCCAAAGAAATATCCTGCAGATCGTGTTCCTTTTGACTGGAAACCAAAATACTTATTCATTCCCTCTGCACCGAGTTTGAGTAATGAAATTGTTGAGAATGTAAAAGGATTCCTTGCCAGTCTTGATTCTTTAAATATCAACAAAGATCTTCAAGAGACGGTTCCTGTCATTCAATCTCTCATCGCAAATCTTGAAAGAATCGCAAACGGAATCGATCCGTCTTCTTTTAATAAACTCGGCAGCTCTCTTTCCAGTTTGCTTAATCAAGCTGACAACAAAATCAACCAATTTGATATCAATCAGCTAAACACACTGATTGCGCAACTAGATAAGTCTGCAGAGCAAATCGGCAACCTTAGTCAGAAAGCGGAGACCAAACAGCTCGTGACAAACCTTACCAACCTCTCACGCAACCTAAATCAAATGGTTTCCAATAATGGTTATGACGTCTCGGTCACACTCATGAACTTAAGTAAGATCGCGCAAAACTTAAAGAATCTGACGAATAATATTTCGGGTTCTGCCTCTGAATTCCTGGCTCCAGCACCAAAAACAGTCGAACCTTTTCAAGTTAACAAATAGGCACGTTTATGAAGAGAAGAACTCTTGCTTTAGGACTTTTAACCGGACTAACCGGCTGCTCAATCCTTCCGGAAAGACCTCCGCTAAAGCTCTACACACTTCTTGCAAACCTAAGCGCTCAAAACTGCAGTGCACCAAAACGCCGCCTCTCGAGCGTTCGCATCAATTCCCCTATGATCGCGTCCCCTTACGACAGTACACGTTGCTATGTATTAGCAAAGGACAGCCGAGTTTACAACACAGACATTAACCGGTTTTCGTCTAATCCGGGAAACTTTATCGGGGACGGTTTACGAGAAGTAATACAAAACTGCGGTCCGTGGAATGTTGTTCTTTCCCCTAATTCCATCAGTACTCCTGCTTATCAACTCACAGTCTTTGTTTCCAAGTTCTTCATCAATGCTGTTCAGAAGCCATTTGCTGCGGTAGTTGAAATGGAAGTCTCAGTTATTGCAAGTGTTTCCGGAAAACTTATCTTCCACCAGACCTACTTCCAGACACAGAATGCAGCTACAGACAATATGGCCGGAGCTGTAAACGCCTTTGATATCTGCCTCGAAAATATCTTCTTGACATTAACGAACGATCTCAATAAGCAAGCTTCAAGAATGTGAACTTAATACTCTTGTTTTAGGAGCTGAAAATCGGAAGTTTGATTCCTTTGAGTTCAGGTTGCTCCTAAAGCAAAGAGGCAGGGAGAGAGGCCCAAGAATTTCTTGAAATGAAGAAAACGATCACTCGCCGCAGCTTGTTAGTTGCCCTCGCAAGTTTTTCCTTTTTTATCCCGAGTACGGCCTTAAGCGCAAAAGGAAGAGAGTTAGCGATTTTCTATAGCTTCTCCGGAAACTCTAAGAGAGTCGCAGAAGTTTTTCAAAAATTAGAGCACTGCGATGTCTTAGAAATTAAGACCTTGGAACCCTATAACGCTTATAACGCGAGAGAGGACAGGAAGAAGAAAAAACTTCCTCTCATCTCACCGTTGGACATAGATTTGGACAGTTTCCAAAAGATCGTCCTGATTTTTCCTGTCTGGGAGTACACGCCTGCTTTGCCGATGCAAAGCTTCATGAGGGAACATTCACTAAACAACGAAGTAGAAATTATTTCCGTCGGTGTCGCACGGCTAGGCGGAATGTATGAAGACATCCATAAGCTCCTTCCTCAGGCAAAGATCACACGCTTCACACACATCTCTAGGGCTTCGGACCTCACTGATAAGGAACTTGAGACGATGCTCCGCTATCGATCCTTGCCTCCTTCAATGCATGCCAAACTCACAAAAGGCTTGGATGCTTACCAAGAAGAAATTAAAGCGCTCATTGATTTCACAAATGCAGAATTTGCAAAGATGCTTCCGAGAACGGCCACATGGTGCAAAACACCAAAGGTAAAACCTAATCCGCGTGCAAGTACCAATCCTGCACCCGGCTGTCTGAGTTTTCAAAATAATATTCTGTATTTCAATGGGCAGCCCGTCGGCAAGGGCGTCTTTTATGATGTACTTCCTTCAGAAGGAAATGAAGTGACAATTTCCGGTTCCGACGAACGCATACTGAAATCTCATTAAGCGTTTGCATTTTCTTGTGGGCTGCGAGAGTTCCCCGCAACCCACAAAGAAGGAGACTTGGGTTACACCTTCCTCAAAAAAATTGAAGCGAACTTTAAGTTTCTTATTTTTTCTTTAAAACTATTAAATGTCTTTCAGTATCTAGGAAAGGAACTTTCAGCTCTATCACTTTCTCCACACCAACACCGGCCGGAAGCTGGTCAATTTCCTCGACTGGACATTTGCCTTTCATCGCTAACCATCGACCATTCTCATCAATTAAGTGCTCAGTTAGCGTCACGAAGCTTGCTAATGAAGAGAATGCTCTGCAACTAATTAAATTAAAAGGCTTTAATGGATGAAAATTTTCAACTCTTTCATTAAAAACATTGACATTCTGGAGTTTCAGTTGAATGACAGCTTGTCGAACAAAAGTTATCTTCTTATTAACGGTGTCGATTAAATTAAAATCAAAATCTTTCAAAAAGATTGATAAGGGAATAGCAGGTAATCCTCCGCCACACCCAACGTCCAAAGTTCTACATCCGACTTCTGTTCCATACAACTTGAAATAGCGAAATAAAGTCAAAGAATCCAACAGATGTTTCCTAATTACATCCCCTTCGTCTCGAATCGCAGTAAGGTTATAAACTTTATTCCATTTCAGCAACAGCTCAGAAAAAGAAATCAACTTTGAAACCTCTTCTTCACCGGCTGTTATCCCGAGCTTTTCCAATCCCTGGATGAGTTCTTCTCGATTCTTTTCCATATTTACTCCTTCGTTCCTCTGTATCGTTTCAGATAAACGAGAAGGATAGAAATCGCCGCAGGTGTTACCCCGGAAATATTTAAAGCCTCCCCAAGTGTTCTGGGTTTGATCTTTTTCAATTTTTGTGTAATTTCAAACGACAGTCCCTTTGCAGAATCGTAATCAAAATCCTCTGGAATAACCGTCTCTATTTTTTCCAAATTCTTCTGAACTTCAGCTTTTTGTTTATCCTCATAGCCGGAATACTTCACTTTAGTCGTAAGCGTTTCGGCTTCTTCGTCCGAAAGATAGGGCGGAGGCAGCAGCGTTTCGCCGCCTTTTGTCTTCAATAATTTGAGTTTTTGATAATCTACTTCCGGTCGTTTCAGCATTACATAGAGTTGTGATTCCTTAGAAAGTTCAGCGCCCACAACTTCTTCTAAGCTGAATTTATCCAGTACTCCCGGATTCACCCAAATACCTTTAAGACGTTCTGTCTCCCTTGCCAGTCGCTCTCTTTTTTCCTGGAAGAATTTCCAGCGCTCTTCCGACACAACTCCCAACTTATAACCGATCTCAGTAAGCCGTTCATCTGCGTTATCTTCCCTCAGGCTCAGCCTATATTCTGCTCGCGAAGTGAACATACGATACGGTTCATTCACGCCTTTAGTGATCAGATCATTTACCATCACACCGAGATAAGCTTGATCTCTGCGGAGCAGGAAGGGCTCTTCATCTCTAATTTTTAAAACAGCATTGATACCTGCCATCAAGCCTTGGGCTGCGGCCTCTTCGTAGCCGGTCGTACCGTTTACCTGACCTGCCAAGAATAAATTATCAAACTCCTTACTTTCAAGATTATCTTTCAAATGAGTCGGATCATAATAATCATATTCAATCGCGTATCCGGGTCTTATGATGTGTACATTTTCCAAGCCCTTAATGGAATGAATGAAATTCACCTGAACGTCGTAAGGCAAACTTGTTGAGATTCCATTGGGATAATACTCATAGGTATTTAACCCTTCCGGCTCCAGGAAGACATGATGAGAAGTTTTAGAAGCGAACTTATGAATTTTGTCTTCAATAGAAGGGCAGTAACGCGGACCAATCCCTTCAATAACACCGGTAAATAAAGGCGAACGGTCTAAACCTTTCCTAATAAAGTCATGGGTCCTTTCGTTCGTATCTGTTATCCAGCAAGGCACCTGCTGCGGATGATCCTCAGGAGAACCCATGTAAGAGAAGACCGGAACCGGCTCTGAATCGCCCAGCTGCTTTTCACATTTAGAGAAATCGATTGTTCTGCCGTCCAGTCGCGCAGGCGTTCCAGTCTTCAATCGGGCCTTCGGCAAACCTAACTCTGCAAGGTTAATTCCCAAATTTACGGATGAAGGATCACCGGATCTGCCGGCAAGGTATGAAGTTTGACCAATAAAAACTTTACCGTTCAAGAAGGTTCCGGCGCACAAAACAACAGCCTTAGCCCTTATCGAGATTCCTGATCGTAAATAGACACCAGCAACATTTCCATTTTCAAGAAGCAGAGCATCGACCGCTTCCTCAATCAAAGACAAATTTTCTATTGCTTCGATTCTTGTTCGCATCTGATATTTATAAAGACGCCGATCAATTTGTGCCCTTGTAGCGCGAACAGCGGCACCTTTAGATGCATTTAAAACCCGAAATTGAATACCGGAAAAGTCCGTAGCTTTTGCGATTAAACCATCTAATGCATCGACTTCTTTAACTAAATGGCTTTTCCCGATGCCTCCAATGGATGGATTGCAAGATTGCTGACCCAAATTGTCCAAATTATGGGTAACTAAAAGCGTTTTAGCTTTCATTCTTGCGCAGGCGGCTGCCGCTTCAATACCGGCATTTCCTCCGCCAACAACAATTACTTCGTATTCATTTGGATAACAATAACTCATCTTTTTGTTCCACGTGAAACAGCTTACTTGCCAATACAAAAACCACTAAAGATTTTTCCTAAAAGATCGTCAGAAGATATCTTCCCGGTAATTTCTCCCAGCTCATCGGAAGCTCCTCTTAATTCTTCTGCAAATAACTCAAGTTGAGGGCTACTTGAATTCAGGTAAGAAGCGGCTCGCTTTAAAGATTCTTTAACATTAAGTAGATTATGGATATGACGCTCTCGAGCCATATAGATTGACTGATTTTCTGAAAAACCTGCCAGTTTCAGAAGTTCGGATTTCAATTCCTGCATCCCTTTTCCAGTCACAGCTGAGGTTTCAATAATCGTTCCACGTGAAACATCTTTTGTGTTCAGAATAGGGGATGAAATAAGATCGACTTTATTCAAAACAGTAATGATCGGAACATCTTTTCCTTTAATCATTTCCAGAGCTGTTTTCATCGAGTCTTTATTCTGATTTTGCCGCTCTCTAATATCTCTAATTTCTAAAATAACATCAGCCTTGGATATTTCCTGCTTAGTCCTTTCAATGCCAATCTGTTCAATTCGATCTTCTGTTTCACGAATACCAGCTGTATCTACAAAGTGAAAAGGCACTCCGAAAATAATAAGGTCAGTTTGGATCTTATCTCTAGTAGTACCGGCGATATCAGAAACAATAGCAATTTCTTCGCCAGCTAAATAGTTCAAAAGACTGGACTTACCGACATTGGTCTCGCCAACGAGTGCGACTCTCAGACCGTCTCGCAAGATCTCGCCCTGACGTGCGGAATCCAAAACGCTCTCTAGTCTATTCTGGATATCTTCTAACTTTTTCTGACTCTGGTATTCAGACAAGAAGTCAATCTCTTCTTCAGGAAAATCTAAAATAGCTTCAACTTCAACTCGAAGATTAATTAACGCTTCATTTAATACGTTAACTTTATTGGAAAATTCTCCCGTCAAAGAACGAGAAGCAGCTTTTGCCGCATTCCTGGAATTTGCTTCAATAAGATCTGCGACCGCTTCAGCCTGAACTAAATCAATTTTTCCATTTAAAAAAGCGCGTTCCGTAAACTCACCGGGGAGGGCTTGCCTTAAGCCAAACTCTTTTCCGAGTACTAGCACTTCCTGGACAATCCAGTTGAGAAGAACTCTGCCGCCGTGAACCTGCAGTTCAAGAACAGATTCTCCGGTATAAGAAAAAGGTGCCCGAAAATATAAAACAATACCGGTATCCAATATTTGACCTTGAGTATCTCGGATTGGAAGCAATTCTGCATAACGGGGTTTGATTTCTTTTCCTGGGAACATCTTCTGGAAAAGAGCTTTTACATCATCTTCCCCGCCGGAAATTCTAACGATACCAACGCCAGCGTTTCCGTTTCCGGTCGCTATTGCTATGATTGGTGAAGTTTTCACTAAAGACATTTAGATACCTAAGAATGAGTTTGAAGCAGAATAACAACGAATTGTCTCGCCTCGTCGGAGCCGCCATCGCTGTCCTAATCGCACTCCCGATCGCTGCCTGGGTCGGCAGCTTCATCGGTGACTCCTACACTGCCCGAGCAACGGCCTACATTTTAATCCTTGCATGGTCTGTGCTTGGTGCAGGAATACTTTGTTTCATTACCCGAAATTCGACCAAACCAATGACTCTTGTCTCCTTAATTCTTTGGATCATCAGCGTTTGGGTTTGGCCGATCCTGCTTTTGGTTTATTGGCAAAAAAGATAAAACAAAAAATAAAACAAAAAAATTTCGGGTCCGACTCAGAGAGATGGACCCGATTTTTTATTAGTTAGACTGCCGTTTTATTCTGTCTGCCTCTATTTGTTTGTTCACAACATATTGCTGAATGATCGACAAGATATTGTTGACAAGCCAGTAAAGAACCAAACCGGAGGCAAAGAAGATAAACATAATACCGAAGACAAACGGCATAATGGCCATCATTTTCGCCTGGACAGGATCAGGCGGTGTGGGGTTCAGCTTGAACTGAATGACCATCGTGATGATCATAAGAATCGGAAGAATGAACCAAGGATCAGGGGCTGCCAAGTCAGTAACCCAGAAGATCCAGGGAGCATCTCTCAGTTCAACAGAGGCCAGAAGCACCCAGTACAAAGCTAAGAAGACGGGGAGCTGCAATGCAATCGGGAGGCAGCCGCCGACAGGATTGATCTTCTCTGTCTTATACATCTCCATCATTGCCATGTTAAGGCGCTGCTTGTCGTCGCCATATTTTTCTTTGAGCGCTTTCATGCGCGGTCCAAGATCTTTCATCTTGGCCATAGAGCGATAGCCGGCCAAGGAGAGCGGATAGAGAATGGCTTTAACGATACAGGTCAGCAGAACGATGGCCCAGCCCCAGTTACCGACAATTCCGTAAAGGAAAGAAAGAAGCCAGTAAATCGGTTTCGCTAAGAAAGTAAGCCAGCCGTAATCCACAACTAAGGACAGTCCCGGAGCAATAGCGTCTAAACGAGTCTGATCCTGAGGACCCGAGTAAAGCGTAGCTTCAATTGTCTTGGAGGAGTTAGGGGCAATCGTATCCATCTGCTGGATGCTGCCTACGGCATAAAGCTTTTCACCTACCGTATTCGTATAGTTTTCACGCTCTACGCCTTGTGTCGGTACCCAAGCAGAGACAAAGTAATGCTGAATCATAGCAATCCAGCCGTTATCCGCTTTTGCCTGGAAATCTTTATCTCCGTCGGCGATGTCAGAAAAACTAACCTTCTGGAACTTATCCTTATCGGTGTAGACAGCAGCACCGGTATAAGCGTTGACCATAGTGCTTTCGCCTTCAGGTTTTTCACCGTCACGGGTCAGCTGGTAGTAAACAGAAGGCTTGATCTCGGATGCAGTGTTGTTAACCACTTCATGAGAAACTTTGATGCCGTAATGACCGCGTTCGAACGTAAAGCTCTTAACGACCTTAACACCGCCGGATTCGCCTTCGAACTTAACGGTAAGATTATCCTGCCCGTCAGCCATCTTAAGCGGGCCGGGGACCAATTTAAATTGAGTCTTGTGCGTCGGGTACGGACCGCCAATTAAACCGGTCTGCGCTAAATACGTTCTTCCTTTTTGTTCGGTGAAAAGAACTACATCAGCAGGCGTATCAGCTTTGTTTCCGAGAATCATGCCGACAAGGCCGGTATCCGTCCAAGGAATGGTCTGCTTTTCTTTTCGAAGTTCAGAACCGATGATAACGGCACCTTCCGGATCAAAGGAAAGCTTGAGGAGGTCTGTTTCAACCTGAATCGGTTCAGCCTTCACTGCTGTTTTAGCTTCAGCAGGCAGAGAAGCCGTCTGCGACTGGCTCGGAAGGGCTGCCTCATTCTTGGGTGCTTCCGTCGTTGCAACCTGCTGGGTTTCAGCCCCGAAGAAAGACGGGCGGCCGTTGTAGACTTCCCAACGGTCGTACAGCATAAAGGCGGAAAGACCGAAAAGAATCCATAGGAGGGCTCTTTGAATATCACTTCCCATGATTTGATTTCTCTAATTTAGATTGAAAAAAATACGCCTGAGATTCCTGATCCGAACAATCCCGGCACCAACAATTCCACTTGAATTTGTCAGGAACTTCGTCAATCCCGCTTCCTCCGAAGGGATTGCAGCGGAGGATCCGAAAAAACGTAAGCCAAACTCCCCGGATGGCACCGAATCGCTGTATGGATGTGTAGGAATATTGAGAACAGGTAGGAAGAAACCGACAGTTGTGGCCAACCCAAGGCGAAAAAAGAAACTGGTAACCCCTGATCATGAAAAGACAGAGATTTTTAATCATCTTTTTTTCCTTGATCAAGAACCTGAATTCTTGCCTCTAACTGGCTCAACAGTCGGTTCGCATCCTCCGATAATTCTTTTTTAAGAGAGTTTAGACGGGCGCCTTCAGCAGGCACCGGAACTTTCTTTTTTAAGCGGAGAACGAATGTTCGGCTTTGGAGTGCGGAAGGGGACTCAGCGGGATGAGTAAGAACCGAGTGCCTAATGGCTTCCCTCAATATTCTTTTCACCAGATTTCGATCTACTGAACGTTTAGAAAAATGTTTTCCGACCGTAAGACCGAATCTTGAGGAGACTTTTCCTTGGGTAAGGACTGCCTTCAACTCGAACCATTGTCCAGAAAGTCTAACGACTCCTTTCCCTCTTGCTTTTAAAACGTTCAAAAAATCCTGAGACTTCTTGATTTTTGCTTTTTGAGGAAAAGAATTAGCCCGGCCCCCTAACGCCATCGTTAATTTGAATAATCCTTAAGGATTAAAGAGCTAAAACGTGACGTCCTTTGCGACGACGAGCAGCAAGCACCTTACGGCCGCCGCGAGTGCGGCTGCGAACGAGGAAACCGTGTGTACGAGCACGTTTAACCTTAGAAGGCTGGTATGTACGTTTTGTTGCCATTTTTATTCCTTTTAAATCGGCCAGGCGAACGGCCGCAAAAACTAAAATTACTAATGCTTTTAGGGGACCGATCCCCTAATTTGAGAAACCACATATTAGACTTCATAAGAACGTAACTTGTCAAATTAAAAGAAATTATTTTGTTACGGCTTTTTATGGAGCCCTCCTTTTTGAGCGCTCTTCTTATTCGTAAACAGATCTGTCGCAAAAATTACGAAATCGGGGCTTAAGGCGTTTTAGACGGTGTTTAGCGCCTTTTTATTTGTGCCTGCTATACCCCTATTATCTTAATAGGAGATAACGCCAAATAAGGTACAATGATCGTTTAGTTTGAAAATAGACTCATAGTCGACAAGTTATTCTCGGAAACTTAAATGCGTGAAGTTTGGAAGTCGGTGTTAGCCTTCCTCAAGAATACTATTCCTGAAGAAGTCTTCGTTCCGTGGTTTGGAAAGGTTGAATTCACTGAGGACAGCGAGCCTGACATTATTAATATTAGTGTACCTTCTGTTCCACATAGTAAATTCATCAAGGCTCAGTATGAAAAAGATATTGAGGAAAAAGCCTCCGAAATCTGCGGCCGTGAGATAAAACTTAAAATAACGGTGAAAGATCCCAATAAAGGCGCGATGATTTCCGAGCCTTTGCCCGGGCCTGCCAATACTTTCCCGGAAGAGGAAAAAGCTCCAAAGTCCATCGATGAAATTGCGACTAAATGCGGCCTCCACTCCGGTCTGACTTTTGATACTTTTGTCATTGGAAATGCCAATCGCGTCGCAAGAAGTTCGGCAATGTTAGTTGCAGAATTTCCCGGAGAGCGCTGCAATCCCTTGTTTATCTACGGCGGTGTCGGCTTAGGAAAAACTCACCTGATGCACGCGGTCGGCCGAAAGATCCTCGAGGATAATCCGAACACCAATCTTTTGTGCATTTCAGCGAATCGTTTTATTAATGAGGTCGTTTCCCTGTCTGCTGGCGGCCGCTACTCTGACGAGAAGATTCAAAAGTTTGATAATAAATACAGAAATCTCGATGCTCTCCTGATCGACGACGTTCAGTTTTTATGCAAACGCGGCGGGACACAGCAGCGTCTCTTTAATATTTTTGAAGCACTGCTTCCAAAAAACAAGCAGATCATTTTGACCTGCGATACCTATGCTCGTCAGTTATCTGACTTTGATGAGCGTTTGATTTCAAGATTCGGAGCCGGTCTATCCGTCTCCATTGAGCCCGCCGAGTTTGAATTAAGGGCCGCGATTCTTTTACAGAAGGCCAAACAACAGGGCGTCAAACTTCCGTTAGAGGTCGCTTACCTCATTGCTACTCGTTTAAATACGAATATTCGAGAGCTCGAGGGTGCTCTTAATAGCGTGATTATGCGTGCGGAAGTCTTTAAAAAGCCTATTACCGAGGAGCTTGCTAAAGAGGCTCTGCAGGGAATTACGGGAACAGGACGTATCTCAATTGAAAATATTCAGCAGTCCACTGCTGAACATTTCAATATCAAAATCGCGGACATGCACTCAAAGAGAAGGGTGGCCAATGTCGCATATGCGCGCCAAATAGCGATGTATCTTGCAAAAGAGCTGACTCAAAAGAGTCTTATTGAGATCGGATACGCATTCGGCGGAAGAGACCACGCTACCGTTCTATATGCTGTTAAGAAAATCACAAAAGAACGTGCTCAGAACCAAGAACTGAATCACACGCTTCATTTGATTGAACAAGATTTAAAAAATTGGAACTAACGGAGATCGATAATGGATGAAACTAAGTTAGATAACGGATCTGCTGCCGCGAATGAAGGCATGGATAAGGCAGCCGGAACGTCTGTATTCATTAACTCCAAAAAAGAGAATATCTTTAAGCCTATTCAGGCAGTGAGCGGTGTCGTCCAGAGAAAGCAGCCTTTGCCGGTCCTTTCGAACATCTTGTTTGTTCAAAAAGGGAAGCAGGTAACCTTAGTCGCGAACGACCTTGATCTCCAAATCCTGACCGTTGCAGAAATAGGTGAAGAAAATTCAGAAATGTCCACGACGATTTCCGCAAGAAAACTGACGGATATTCTGGCGACGCTTCCCGACACCAATCCGCTTTCTTTCTCCAAGAAAGGGGATCACGTAGTACTGAGCTCCGGCAAGAGTAAGTTCGAGCTCCAAACAATCAGCGCAGAAGAGTTCCCTGTTATTACTGAAGTAGATTTGGAACATGCTTTTACGATGAGCTGCCTTCGTTTCAAATATCTTTTGAACATGGTCTCTTTTGCCTGCGCAGTCAACAATGTCCGTTACTTTTTGAACGGAGTTTATATCTGTGCTGAAAACAACAAAGTAAGAGGCGTTGCAACCGACGGCCATAGACTGGCACTTTGTGATGTCGAAGCGGAAAAAACGGCAGATAAGAAGCTTGATGCCATTTTGCCGAGAAAGACAGTTAAAGAATTAGTCCGGCTGATTCCCGATTCTCAGGACCCCATCGAAGTCTACATTTCCGAACGTCAAATCAAATTTAAATTCGTCGGAATCGAGATTTTATCCAAGCTTGTTGAAGGACGTTACCCGGACTATCAGCGAGTCATTCCCGAACACAATGAAAAAGAATTCAGAGTCGGACGTCAGGAACTTCTGAGCTCCCTGCAGCGTGTCGCAACCCTAACAGCCGACAAACTTATGGGAGTTCGCTGGAACCTCACACCGGGGCACCTTAATGTCGCGGCCAACAATGCGGACATGGAGGAAGCCGAAGACGAAATCTCCGTTGAATACAGTGGTTCTCCGATTGAAATCGGTTTTAATGTCGCCTACCTCATCGAAGTTTTGAATGTGTTGAAGAACGACTCCGTCAGAATTTCCTTAGGCGAACAGAAAAATCCGGCTTTAATCAGAATGCCGGATAACGACAACTTCAAGTTTGTCGTTATGCCCATGAAAATTTAACTTTGAAATTCACGGTCAGAATATTAGGTAAGCCAAATAATGAGTGAAATGCAAGACAAGAATTACTCTGCCGAGGAAAGCTACGGAGAGGACGCAATTCAGGTATTAGAAGGTCTGGAGGCTGTTCGTAAGCGTCCCGGCATGTACATCGGCGATACGTCTGACGGAACAGGGCTTCATCACCTTGTCTTTGAGGTCGTCGATAATTCTATCGATGAAGCCTTGGCAGGTTATGCTGATCACATCAACGTCACCATCAATCGCGATGAGTCCATCACCGTCGTTGATAACGGACGTGGTATTCCGACCGATGTAAAGATGAGCGATAAGCACGAACCAAAAAGAAGTGCAGCAGAAATCGCTCTTACAGAGCTTCATGCAGGCGGAAAATTCAACCAAAACAGTTATAAAGTTTCCGGCGGTCTCCACGGCGTAGGTGTTTCTTGCGTTAACGCACTTTCTTCCTGGTTAAAACTCACCGTACGCAGAGAGGGAGTAGAGCACTATTTAAACTTCAAAAAAGGTGTTCTTCAGGACAGACTCATTGAGAAAGTTCAAACTCCTAACGGTCCGGTCGAAGTTTCTCCGATGCATGTCAGCGGAGCTACCGATCGACGCGGTACTGAAGTTCAATTTTTGCCGGATGCAGAAATTTTCGGTACGGTGGACTTCCACTACGAAGTTCTTTCCTCCCGTCTCAGAGAGCTTTCTTTCCTGAACAACGGCGTTAAGATTCATTTGGCTGACTTAAGAAAAGGAAAGGATGAAGTTTTCCAATTTGCCGGCGGCGTAAGCGGATTTGTCGATTTCATTAACAGAGACAAAACAAAGATCCATGACAACTGTTTTTACACCAACAAGACAGTTACAGTGAATCCGGAAGAAAACATCAACGTCGAAGTCGCCATGCAGTGGACCGACGGCTACACAGAAAATTTCCTGGCATACACAAACAATATTCCTCAAAAAGACGGCGGTACGCATGTCAATGGTTTAAGAAGTGCGATGACAGCCGTCATCAAACGTTATATTGAGGAATCGGAATTTGCCAAGAAAGAGAAGATTGACCTCACCGGTGAGGATATTCGCGAAGGCTTGACCTGCGTTTTATCGCTGAAAATGCCTGAACCGAAATTCAGTTCTCAGACAAAAGATAAGTTGGTCTCCTCAGAAGCACGTCCCGCAGTAGAGCAAGTGGTTAGAACCGCCTTAGAAAGCTACCTTCAGGAAAATCCTAAAGACGCAAGAATCATCTGCGAAAAGATTATGGACGCTGCCCGCGCCAGAGAAGCGGCCCGCAAAGCGAGAGAAACGACACGCAGAAAAGGCTTGCTCGGCTCGGCAGGTCTTCCCGGCAAATTAGCCGACTGTTCAGAAAGAGACCGCTCTCTCTGTGAAGTGTTCCTCGTGGAAGGAGACTCCGCCGGCGGCTCTGCAAAGCAAGGCCGTGATCGTTCTTTCCAAGCGATCCTGCCTTTGCGAGGAAAGGTTCTCAACGTTGAAAAAGCACGAATCGAGAAACTGATTTCCAGTGAGCAGATTGCAACTTTAATCGCGGCCTTAGGCACCAGTATCGGTGACGAATTTGATTTGGATAAGCTGCGTTATGACCGTGTCATCATCATGACCGATGCTGACGTGGACGGTGCTCATATCCGCACTCTGCTGCTGACACTTTTCTACCGTCAAATGCCGAAACTCATTGAGGGAGGACATGTCTATATCGCCCAGCCTCCGCTCTACAAAGTTGAATACGGTCAGAAGACGAGATACATCAAAGACGATAAAGAACTGTATACCTTCCTTGTAGACCAAGGTATTACAGGAACTAATCTTTACGTTTCTAAAGAAGCCTTTGAAAACAAACAGGGAATTTCAGGCGACAAACTGAAGGAATACTTCTTAGCCTACAGCGACGCCCAGAATATTATTTCTAAATTCTCTCGTTTTGTTGATGCCAGCGTCCTAACCGCGATCGCTGCCGGCGCGACGATTGACTTATCTTCAGACAAAGCAGCTGCTGATTCAATAGAGAAGCTGGTTTCTAAAATAACTGATCCGGCTATTTCTCTCGGTTACGCTTTGGAAGAAAACATTCCGACGATTATTGTTAAACGCACACATTTCGGCAATATTATCGAAAGCAGAATTACACCGGCTTTCATTGAGACGCCGGATTACCTGACTTTGACAGCAGCATCCGTCACATTTAAGAACCTGCTGCATGAGGGTGCCTGCCTGGTACGAACGACCAACAACAAAGAAACAATCCAGCCAATCTCCAATTTCAGTGAAGCTATTTCGTTCATCCTGAAGATCGGTAAAGCCGGTGTTAAAAAGATGCAGCGTTACAAAGGGCTGGGTGAGATGAAGGCTGAAGAGCTGGAAGAAACCACAATGGATCCGACTAAGCGCAGCCTGCTTAAGGTGAGGATTGAAGACGCTATTGCGGCGGACCAAGTCTTTACAAAATTAATGGGAGACGAGGTTGAACCAAGAAGAAGATTTATTGAGGACAATGCCTTGTTAGCGGGAAATATCGATACCTAATCTCTTTTGTTACCGTGGAAAGGCCGGCAATTGCCGGCCTTTTCTTTTAATTTTAAATAATTAAAGTCAACTTTAACTATTTAAACCAATCACACATCTCATCTTAAACTTCGATTCAAGTAAGTTTTTTCAGACTTTGCATCTTGCCAAATAGTTACTTTGACTTCAACCGGTGAAAATTGTGTCTCTTGAACCTCGTTTGCCAAGTCGCGCCAAATTACTTCCTGTAAAACACAGTTTCCAATCCAATTGATTATTCGGAACTTCTTTTTGAGAAATTGTGAATAACTTCTGTCTTTAGTTGTGAATAAAAACAGCCGACCCTATCTTGTTAACCACTCTTAGCTAGTAGTCAGCAGTTTTTATAGTTCCTTATCAACACTGCAATCGTTTGTTTATTAAGTACGAATCCAAGTTATCAACAATTATTTTGAAAGCTATTAATACTATATCTATTAATAATTAATATAAGAATTAAGTTGGAGCACCGCTAATAGCGTTTACAACTCAAAGTGTCGGATTTCAGAGATAGAAACCGGAACTTTATGAAAAAACAATTGCTAAGGTCTGAGATTTTTGTGGAAAAGACGTGGAAAAAGAGATGATGAAATGCAGTGAGCTAGATTTGTCCACATAAATTTACTTATTGTTTTAGGATTTTGAACGAAGTTATCGTTTGTTTAATTACCTGAAAACATTAGATAAATCTAACTTATTAACATTTTTTAGGATTCCTAATAATACACATTTCATTAATAGATTAATAAAAGATATTGTGTATTGATTGTTTTATATCGTGAATAACTTCAAAGATTAGATGTCTCAAAAGACATGACCTTAGTAGTGTTTAAAGATTTTGTTCGTACATTAAATTTTCCTCTAATAAACAACGAGTTATTCTGTTAATAACTTTGTTGATAACTTGTCTGAGTTGGCGTTTTGAGAAATTTTTTCAATAAATTAAAGGATGAGGGCGTTCAATATTCATGAAAATCGAAGTTTCCTAATAGAAATTAGTAAAATGGAGCGGACGCAGGCGAGCTGCCCTACTAACTCAACAGTAACGGTCAACATGAAACCTTCTCGTATAGCTATTTTTTTGTGTGTTACTTCTTCCCTTTTGATGTCGACTGCGTGCGCGCCGGTATTAATCGGATCAGCAGCGGTCACAGGAGTTTCCGTTGCCGCAGATAGGAGAAGTGCGGGGGCGGTGGCAAACGATGGCGTTATCGAGGCAAAGTCAGCCATGCACCTAAGTCAGACAAATTTTGCCTCCAGTCATATCACCACAACTTCTTATGAGGGAAATGTCCTCTTAAGCGGTGAAATCGACTCTGAAGCGAGTAAACAGAAGGCCACAGAAATCGTTAAGTCTATTAATGAAGTTAATAAGGTATACAACGAGCTAGCAGTGCAGCCTAATTCTTCTCTGACGACTAGGATGAATGATTCCATCACGGCAAGTAAAGTCAGAGCTGCATTGCTGGATAACAAACAAGTGACTTTGACCTCAATAAAAGTGGTTGTCGATAGGGGAATTTGTTATCTCCTTGGAACGGTTACTCAAACAGAGGCTGAAATCATTTCCAAGATTGCATCAAGGGTTCCGGGCGTTGTCCAAGTTGTTCGTCTTTTCACGATCATCACTCCCGAGGAGCTTGAAAAAAGAAAGCTAATTGACTCAAAACTGCAGCAGAATGAAGCGGCGGAAGTCACCGATGGAGCGACGGAGGAAAACGGTAAATTAACTTCGGACGATGCAAATACGGAGGAAGTATCTGTTTCCCCTGTTAAGTTATAAGGTGTAAATAATAATTATTCTCATTAAATTTGGTTATAATGGGCCTTTCTAGGGGGCTCTCGAAGGTGAAAAACTTTCTAAATCTAATTGAAGTACCGGCAATTCTCTTGCTGGTATGGGGAGCTGTCTCACACTTTGGATTGTTCCCCGAGTTTTTGCTGCCGTCGCCGGGAAAAGTATGGAGCAGTTTCACTGAACTACTTCTCAGCGGTGAGCTCTGGAAGCACATAGCGGCCAGTGCCGGAAGAGTCTTCGGAGGATTTCTTCTCGCAATGTTTGTCGCCATTCCTCTAGCTTATTTCTTTTATTATTCTCCGGCATCTGAGAAAAGGGCAAAATTGCTGTTGGAGGCATTACGCTTTATCCCGCCGCTTTCTCTTATTCCTTTATTGATACTTTGGCTTGGGATCGGAGAGGCTGCAAAGCTCTCCATTGTGTTTTTAGCGAGCTTCTTTCCCATTTATTTAAATGTGTTCTCCGGTTTTAAGCAAATCGATAAGTCTTATAAGGAGCTGGCTTTTATGCTCAGGCTCAATCGGATGGAACGTTTTAAACATATTGAGTTTCCGGCGTCTCTTCCTAATATTTTTACAGGCTTAAGGTTAGGCTTTGGTTACTCCTGGAGAGCTCTGGTAGGTGCGGAGTTGATCGCTGCGAGTTCGGGCCTTGGGTACCTTATCGGAGATGCGGGCGAAATGTCTCGCACTGATAAGGTTTTTGTCGGGATCCTTTGCATTGCAGTTCTTGGGGTTTTAGGAGACCAATTATTTCAACTGTTTGGAAAACGCCTAACACCGTGGATGAAAAACAAATGGTAACAGGCGTCACACTTAAAGGGATACGTAAGTCCTTTCAGTCAAGGGGAAGATTGGTCACTCCTCTCAAGGATTTTTCTTTGAATCTTGAGCCGGGAAAATTGACAGCTGTTTTAGGAAAAAGCGGCTGCGGTAAAACGACGCTTTTAAAAGTGATCTCCGGTTTAGAGGAACGAGATGCCGGAGAAATATCATTTTTCGATGAAGCCGGACGCTCAGTTAGCAATCCGAAGCTCTCCTTGGTTTTCCAAGCCCCGCGTCTTTTACCTTGGAAGACGGTGGAAGAAAACCTTTCATTGGCTATTCGCCATTTACCGGAAGAAGAACGCAGGCAAAGAATTAGAGAAGTACTTGAACTTGTGCGTTTACCGGAGGTGGAGGCGCTCTATCCTTCCGAGCTCTCTGGCGGTATGGCGCAGCGCGTCGGGTTGGCACGGGGAATCATCGCAAAACCGGACCTGCTGCTGTTAGACGAACCATTCAGTGCGCTGGATTTTATGACGCGCAGCCGCCTCCAAATGGATTTCTCCAAGATCCAGGCTGAGCTCGGTATGACCATGGTCCTGATAACACATGATGTAAATGAGGCCGTCTTATTGAGCGATAAGATCGTATTTTTAGATGAAGGGAAGGTCAAACAAGAGGTAAACATTGACTTACCGAAGCCGCGTCGTTTTGGCGACCAAAATTTGCTTCCCTACCAACAGACATTATTTAATTTTTTCCTCACTTAACTTAGAAAACTGAAATGAAAAAAACATTATTAGCCTGTTTATTCGGACTTAGTCTTGGTGCCTGCGTCAGTGCAGCTGACGTGCAGGAAATTAATATTGCTTATGTGAAAGCACCTTTCAATCTCCAGAACATCGTGATGAAGCATAACCAGATGATGGAGAAAGAATTTGCGAAAGACGGCATTAAGGTTAAATGGCACGATATCACTTCCGGAGCTAAACAAACCCAGGCGATGGCTGCCGGCTCCCTCGATGCCAGCGCAGCTATGAATACAGCTTCGATTCTTATGGCAAACGCTGCCGGTAATCCGATTCGTATTGCAACAGGTGTAGCTCATCCGACTAATTTATTTGCGATTGTCGGCAAACCGGGCCCTCAAATGAAAATTGAAGATCTGAAGGGCAAAACGGTAGTGGGACCAAAGGGCACGGTTCTTCATCAAACACTTGTTGCTGCTCTTACCAGCAAGGGTATTGATCCTAAAGACGTAAACTTTATTAGCATGGACATTCCTAAAGGAATGACAGCCATGATGGCAGGAAAAGCAGATGCTGCATTGTTGGCTGCCAGCGGCATTTACAAGGCTAATGAAGGCGGCGCAAAGACGATCACAACAGCCCAAGGACTGATTCAGCCGAACCTTGTTTTCACGGTAAGCGGAAAATTTGCTAAAGAACATCCTCAGCTCGTCGAACGATTGGTTAAAGTCAACAGAGAAGCTCATAAGTGGATTAAAGATCACAAGCAGGAAGCTCTCGAAATTGGCGCCAAGGAGCACGGAATCTCCGTCAAGACCGCCGAGAACTTGGCCGACGGAAGCCATTTCTATGACACCCTGACCCAGAAAGACTTAGATGAATTGGCAGCCGACCAGAAGTTTTTGAGAGAAAACGGCATGATGGAAAAAGACGTCAACATTAAAGACATTGTGCTGCCTACTGCGTTGAAATAATGACTGAAGTTATATCTGTTTACGATGATGGAGTCCGCCTAGATATCCCCTTTGAGGCCTGCGTTCTGTATCACGGACGAGACAGCATCGGAGGGCTTTCTTTAGGCTACAGACTGCTCTGCTTTGCTTTAAACAAGCTGACAGAAGGCCGTATTCCTGAAAGAAAAGAAATTTCCTTCAAAACGGCTTTTCCGGGGCCGGGTCTGAGAGATGCGGTAGAGATGACGACGAGGGCGGTAACGAGGAAGGCTTACGAAGTCCTTGGGAACGCTCCGGAAGGGACTCCTGAGGGTGTCTATGGCCACATGTATTTTGAGGTTACAGTGGGCTCTAAGACGCTTTGCTGTGCCCTCAAACCTGGTGTACTTCCTGAAGAGTTTGTACGGACTGGAAGAGCCATCAAGAAAGGTAATTACTCCGAGCAAGATGCGCGACACTGGAGAGAGCAAAAGGATGCCCTCTCCGAGGCGATATGGAGTATTTCTAATTTTGAGGACGTTCTGTCTTTTTCGATAAAAGGCTAGAAGCTTCCTGAGCCTGTTCTAAGGCGCTGTAACTCGATCTAATCAGAGGTCCGCTGAAACAGCTGAGAAAGCCCATTTCTTTCGCTTTCTCAGCAAACCAAGAAAAAGTCTCCGGGGAGACGTAGCGTTTTACAGGTATATGGTACTTACTTGGAGCTAAGTACTGGCCGATAGTGAGCATTGAAACGCCGAATTCTCGGAGATCTTTCATTACTTCCAATACTTCTTCGTCAGTTTCTCCGAGCCCCACCATGATGCCGCTTTTTGTTGGAATAGAAGGTGAGCGCTCACTCCATGTTCTTAATAAATTTAGCGAATGAGTATAGTTTCCGCCAGGACGTGCTTCCTTGTATAACCTAGGAACTGTCTCAATGTTGTGATTAAAGACATCAGGCGGAGCGGAAAGAAGTTCATCAATTGCTCGCTCAACTCTTCCGCGAAAATCCGGAACGAGGATTTCAACTTTTACGCCTTCTTGTTTTTTCAACTCTTGAATGCATTCTGCAAAATGCGAAGCTCCTCCGTCTTTCAGGTCATCCCTGTCGACACTGGTGATGACGACATATTTAAGTTTTAGAGCTTTCACGGCTTCGGCCAGCCGTTTGGGCTCGTCCGGATCGAGAGGATCAGGGTAGCCGTGCGCAATATCGCAGAACGGGCACCGACGGGTACAAACGTTTCCCATAATCAGGAAAGTAGCTCGTTTATTGTTAAAGCACTCTCCGAGATTTGGGCAGCAGGCTTGCTCACAAACTGTCGACAAAATGTTCGAAGCGAGTAGGTTCTTCACCTCTTTTATTGTTTGTCGGTTAGGTGAAATTTTAATTTTCAGCCATTCAGGTTTTTTAAGTTTTTCCTGAGCAATGAACTCCTTGTAGTTTTTTATTTTTAAAACTTCTCGGTTTTTGTTGAAATCCGACAGGGCCATAGTTAAAAAGGAGATACGAATAAATTAGAAGCTAATTGGGTAGAAGGCCAGGAAAGGAACGCAACGGCTATGCCCGACAGTGTTAATAAGAAGCCGAAGAAAAGCTCAAGCTGGATCGTCTTGAACATAACCGTCGTGATTTTCTCCTGAGGACTCGTTTTTAAAAGATGAGGCAGGAAACTAGCTCTAGGAAGGGCCATAAGAACAAAAAGGAAGGGCCAATAATGCTGATTTACGGGAACCATCCAGCCAATAAAAACGAAGGGCAGGAATATCATCAGCATATAAAGGGTGTTGGCAAGTTTTCGACCGCATGCAGCTACCAATGTATAGCGACCGACAGATCTGTCATGATCCAAATCCCGATAATTATTAACAAATAAGACCGCAGCTCCGATTAACCCAAGACTCAGGCCGGGAACTAATGTAAGCCAGTTGAAACTATGGGTTTGAAGCCAATAGGTTCCGCTGACTGCAAAAAGGCCGTAAAAAACTAAAACTAAAAATTCTCCAAAGGGCGTGTAAGCAATGGGTTTCGGTCCCCCCATATAGCAAAATCCGCAAATCAGAGAAAGTACTGCAATGCAGGCTATGGGGAGTCCGCCAATTACGATTAAGAGAATGCCGAACAGAGAGCACACAACAATGGAAAAGCCGACCATTTTCTTTGCTGCGGACATGGAGATCCAGCCTTCGGTCGTTGCCCTCGGCAAACCAACGCGCGTGCCGTTTTCTGCTTTTTTAAGGTTGTAAGCATAGTCGTTTACCATGTTGGACATGGCCTGAATGGAAACAGCTCCAAGTAATGTGAAAAGGAAAATCCATAAGTTCCAAGTTCCGGCCAATGCTCCGGCAAAAGCCGTACCGACACAAACAGGAGCGGCAGCGATCCAAAAAGTTTTCGGTCGCATGAAAGCCATCCAGGCTGCAAAGGAGTGGGGGCGGATTTCTTTTTTAATTACGCTTTTCACTGAATTGTTCCTTAATTATTTCTACTAAAACTCTTTTTGTTGATTCTAAAGTGGCGTTTTGCGCAAATTCGTTTAAGTTTGCGACCCTTAACCCTTCGTAACCGCATGGGTTGATGTAAGAAAAAGGTTCAAGATTCGCACTGACGTTGAGTGCAAAACCATGATAGGAGCAATGATTGGAGATTTTAAGACCGATTGAACAAATCTTAGCCAGGTTAAAAAACTGGTTAACTCCTCCGGGTTTAGAAACGTATATTCCGGGGGCCTCGGGGACCAGAAGTCCCTTAACCCCGAATTTTCTCATGACTGAGAGAACCATCTGATTGATAAGCTCGAGGAGTTCTTTCGGATAAAGATCATTTTTTCTAAGATCTATCAGTGGATAACCGACCAACTGTCCCGGCCCGTGATAAGTAATTTTTCCTCCACGGTCCGTGTTAATACATGGGATTCCTTTAATCGGCAATATGCTGTTTTTAAGACTGGTTCCGAGAGTGAAAACAGGCGGGTGTTCGCAGATCCAGAATTCGTCTTCAGTTGTTTGATCCCGTTTTTTTGTGAAGTCGATCATCTCCTGCCAACCAGTCAAATAATCGACTTTACCCAAATCTCTAATAATCAATTTCTAAAGAACAAACTTAACAAGCGGATGGGCAGTCAAACTACGGTAGAGGTCGTCCAGCATGTCCTGAGAAGTTGCATTCACCAAAAATCCCAGAGAGAGATAGTTTCCTTTTCCGGAAACTTTCATTTCTATTTCTGAGGCGTTAAAGTCCGGAGCGTGTTTTTCGATAATCGCGACGATTTGTTGGGCAAAATCATCGGTTCTCTGGCCGACAACTTTCATCGGGAATTCACACGGAAATTGCAACAAAGGGGCCGGAAGTTCTTCCGGCAGATCTTTTTTATCTTGTTCAGCCATTGTTTACTCGATAATCTGTTTAAAGGTTTTATAAATATCAGACAGTTTGCTCTTTTTTTCCGCAACATCAGCCACGGCGTAAAGAGGCACAGTTTTTAGAACCCTGTCGCCTAGCCTGATATTAATTCTTGCCAGCGGTTCATTCGTTGTTACCGGAGCCTTAATGAGCTCTTTCCTTTCAATGATCATTTCTACCTTAGGTGTTTTTTGTTTTTTTAATTCGTCTGAGGAAACAGTGATGAAAACATCCTGTTTCGGAGCTAAGGCTATGTTTTGCTGCTCACCGTCAACAATAGGAATAACAGTGACCGGCTTGCCCTCAGAGAACACTTTTGCTGTTTCAAAATGATTGACGGAACTCACTAAAGCCTGTGCAATTTCCGGAAGCAGCGCGTTTGAATCCGAATCGTGGACCAGACAGAGAACCATCCTGAGATTGTTTTCTCTTAGACGACTTGCAACGATGGCAGCCCCTAGTGCGACTTCTGATGAATTATCTAAGACAAAGAGTAAGTCTGATTTTTCAGAGTGACTGATCCGGATACTTGTGGGAAAGTTTTTTCCCTGAATTTCTACTGTTTGATCTGTTAGTTGCCCAACCGCCTTCGGCAAGTTTCGGATGACAAATCCGACATCTTCGAGCAAAGATTTTCCGTTTATCTTTTGATCAGATTCCGGAACCTTTGACCGCTCTTCTTTTTCGTCTGAGAACGTTTCCAACCAGTTAAGTGCGATTTTGTTTGCTTCGGGAGCTTGTAAAAAGATTAGGGCTCTTAGAAGTTCTTTTACCGATATCTCTTTATCGGCACTTAACAAAATTCCCTTTGAAGAATGAAGTCCTGACAGGATTTCCGGGGTGATTTTTATTTTGCTGTCAAGTTCTGTTTTTTTACTTTCAACCTTCTCTAGGATTTGTTTTGCCAAACAAAAGCTATAGAGTTTTTTTGAGAACGGGACAAGAAAGTCGGCCGGTGCTTGTATAAACTGCTGACTTAACACATCGTAGGATAAGTTGTCGGAAGCTGCTGAAGCATCGTTTAATAACGGCAAGAACAGGAGCAGAGAAACAAAGAGTTTTGCTGCACGTTTTTTGAATTTTTTAAGCATGGCAATAAGTAAGGCTCCTCAGTTTCTATCGCTTCAGTTGGGATGAGAGGGACTTATGTTTCTTGTTCTATGAATATAACCGCTAATTTCTAATATGAATGATTATTTAGAGACAGAGTGTGTCGAAAAGATAAAAAAAGAATGCTTGCTACAAGTTTTCGATGAGATTGATTCGACAAACGAATACCTAAAAAAACTCGTAAAGCGGGAAGCGATCAGTTTACCCCTGCCAGTTCTTGTCGTGGCCGAAAGGCAGACAGCCGGAAAGGGAACAAAGGGGCGGAAATGGGTTGATTCGCCGACGAGCCTTAAATTTTCCCTGTTGATTAGTTTTGCAGGAGAATCGAAGAGACTGGCGCTTCTTAGTCCCTATATAGCCCTAAAACTTAGGAAGGTCTTATCTGCGGCAGCTAAGAAAGAAGTAAAAATTAAATGGCCGAATGATCTTTATTGCCTCGAAGGTAAAACAGCCGGAATCTTGACGGAAATAATCCAGAAAGCAGGTACTCTCTATTTAATCATCGGAGTGGGGATTAACCTGGCATCGGATCCGGAAGTAAATAGAAATATAAATTCGCTGGCTGGATCTTTATTTAAGCGCATTGACCCCGGCGAGTTAAAACGGATCCGAAGCCTGATTTTGTTATGTGCATCTGAAGAAATCATTCGAACGGTAAAGAATCTTCCGGAGGAACTCTCCGCAGAAGAAATTAAAGATTGGAATCAGTCAGACGTTTATAACGGCCAGAGATTGAGGCTTATCGAAGGTGAGAGAATAGTTTCTGAAGGGCAGAACGTGGGAATTGACAAAAAGGGGCGTATTCTCTTGCAGGACGGAAATCAAACAAAAGCATTTTGTATCGGAGAGGCTTCGCTAAGACCATGACGAATATTCTCGTTGATATCGGTAATTCGGCATTGAAATGGTCTTCTCTAGGAAATATGGAGAAGCCCAGGGCGTACCTGCACGACAGCAAATCACAATTAAGTTCGGTTCTAGTCTCGGATTTGGTTAAATTATCTTTTGAAGAAGCTTGGGCTTGTTCGGTTGCTCAAAAGTCACTGACAACTCAGTTTGAAGAATTAGTCGGTCGAAAAGGCGGTAAGGTACATTGGCTGAGAGCCGGGGATAGATTTGAAGGGCCGCTGACGATGATCAATGAATACGACAGTCCCTCGAGATTAGGCGCTGACCGTTGGTTTGCTGCTCTGGGGGCAGCTTCTCAATACTACGGAAACTCTATTGTCTTAGTTCAATTCGGAACAGCGACCACAGTGGATGAAATCAATTTCGAGAGAGATCGATACGTGTTTCTCGGAGGAAGGATTGCTCCTGGAATCGACGTTATGTTCAAGTCTTTAAAGGAAAGAATTCCTGCGCTGAACGTAAGCTCAGGGGATTTAGTTGATTTTCCAAGAAATACAGAGGACGCAGTAACGACGGGCATCATAGAGTGCCAGATCGGTCTTATCAAAAACGCGGTGGAAAAACTTAAAAAGAAAAGTGATCATGCTCCCGTAATCGTTGTATTGACCGGAGGCGGGATTGAGAGCTATGAAGCCCTGCATCGGTGTGCAGTTGATCACCTGCCAAGGGCTCATATCAATACGAATCTTGTACTAAAAGGTTTGGCTTTAGAAGTTCAAAATAAAAGATAGGTTGTATAAAATATACAACAATTAGAAACATTTGTAAGACGTGCTCAACTTGCGCACACCGAACTGTTTCGTTAAGATGCACGTCCTGTCGCTAATGCACAGCGCAGCAACGACAGACGGAAACGAAGTTTTACACTTGAAATTCTCTAGTCATTTGACAGAAAATTTTAAACGTGTAGAATTTTAATTCTTCGCTCACGAAACTGAGCGGCGGCGAAAGCCGAAACGATCTTTAAAAATTTATCGACGACCGATAAGAGCGGGCACTAAGAAGTCTGCGGTAAAAACTGCAAATTTAAATTGCTCGATCTTATTGGAGATGAAGGAGTAGAAAATACTCCGTCAAACACCAAGCAAGAGTAATTCGAGCGACAACAGAGATTAAACAATAGAGTTTGATCCTGGCTCAGATTGAACGCTGGCGGAACGCTTTACACATGCAAGTCGAACGGTAACGTGGGGAGGAGCTTGCTCCACCCCGACGACGAGTGGCGAACGGGTGAGTAATACATCGGAACGTGTCCGCTCGTGGGGGACAACCAGCCGAAAGGTTGGCTAATACCGCATGAGTTCTACGGAAGAAAGAGGGGGACCCGCAAGGGCCTCTCGCGAGCGGAGCGGCCGATGACTGATTAGCCGGTTGGTGAGGTAACGGCTCACCAAAGCAACGATCAGTAGCTGGTCTGAGAGGACGACCAGCCACACTGGGACTGAGACACGGCCCAGACTCCTACGGGAGGCAGCAGTGGGGAATTTTGGACAATGGGCGCAAGC
>LARN01000018.1 GCA_000980495.1 Acinetobacter sp. N54.MGS-139
CTTGGAGGAGGCAACAGGAAAAGCAGCGCCCTCAAAACCGATTATCAGGGCACGACTCAGAAAGATAGAGGACATGCTGGCCGCCATGAACGACTGCATCAGAATCTAAAAGGTGCCACGGGTTAGGTCTCCGATAAAAGGAGACCTATATCGTGGTTCGTTGCTCAATTTCTGGTGCGTCCGTCCTGGAATCTGAGAACTGCGACAGCAGCTGCACAGAATGCGCTAAAGTAAGCTAACTCAGCACCGGCCGGAGTCAACCTCCGGCCTTAACGTTTTCGGAGCCGACATGACCCACAAAGTTCAGCCGAGCCTCTCAAACATATCCTTAAATCTGAAAAGCGGAGCACCTTCGCTCCAAGAGCAGCTCTACCAAAAGATCCTCGAACTCATCGAACTCAAAAGCCTGTGTCCCGGTGATCCTATTCCTTCAAGCCGCAGACTCGCTTCCGAAATCGGTGTCTCACGATCAACAGTCGTCAGCGTCTACAACCGATTGCTGGAAGAAGGACTTCTGGAAACGAAGAACGGCAATGGCACTTTTGTCTCGGAAATCTCTCTGGGAGTCTTCGAAAATCGGAAAGAAAATGGTTCGACGAATGAGAAGTTCCTTCCGTCAGAACTTCCACTGTCTGCAAAGATAGCGGCAGCCGCTTCTGAATTCAAAGTTCAAAAGCCGATGCCTTTCGCGTTCATCGCGCCTGATCAGGAAAGTCTGCCGGGCAAAAATTGGACCACTGTCGTTGCCCGCACTTCTAAGAGTCCCTGGCTGCATAACGGCTACTGTGATCCCGGCGGCTTCATGCCTTACAAAAAAGCTGTTTGTGACTACCTCCGTCAATACCGAGGTCTGAGATGTGAGCCGGAACAAGTAATCACTACTGACGGTACTCAGCAGGCATTAGATCTTTGTGCAAGCGTTTTATTTGAAAGAAGTGACAAGATTTCCGTCGAAGATCCTTACTTCCAGACTCACATTAATTTGATGGAATTTCGAGGATTAAAACCGATTCCTATTCCTGTGACGCAGGACGGAATCGATATCGAAAAACTAAAGAAACAAAAGAAGATCAAAGGTGTCTTGGTCACGCCTTGTCATCAGTATCCTCTCGGCTATGTCTCGTCCGCCGAGAACAACGAAAAGCTGTTGGCTTGGGCAAAAACGGAAGGAGCTTGGATCATCGAGGATGACTACGACAGTGAACTCCGATATGGAAAGAAACCTCTTCCGGCACTCTCTTCCTACAAAGAAGGTGCACCGTGTATTTATCTTGGAAGTTTTACTAAGGTCATCTATCCCGGGTTCAATATGGCCTATATGGTCGTTCCTAAAAATCTCATCACGGTTTTTGAGGGAGCCAAACTCCTGATAGATCGACACAGCAGTGAAGTCCATCAATACATTTTGGCCGAATTCATTCAGAACGGCTTCTACTATTCACACGTCCGCCGTCTTAAAAAGATTTATGAAAAGCGCCGTCAGGCTGCAGTAAGAGCGATCGGAAAATACCTCTCTGCCTACGGACATATTGAAGGAGCTAATGAAGGCACTCATCTGACCTTCATCTTTAATCATCCGCAAGATGACGTCAAGCTTTCCGAACTTTTTAAGCGTTCCTACCAGATCGAGACCAGGCCGCTTTCTGCTTGTTACCGCTCAGCCAAACCTCTCACCGGCTTTATTCTTGGTTACGCTCACTTCACTGAGGAGGAATTGGAACACGCCGTTTTAAAACTCAAAGACGCTCTGGAACAAACTTTAGGTTGAGAAATTGCTATGAGAAAAGAACTGACACGAACAAAACAGGCCTTAGACAAAGAAACCGTCCGGAAGATCATTGAGACCACGGCTTACGGTGTACTTTCGTTGAACGGAGATGACGGCTACCTCTATACAGTGCCGCTAAGTTACGTTTACACGGACGGAGTTGTCTATTTCCACGGATCGCCGCGAGGATACAAGTACGAATGCTTTCAGAGAACGAACAAAACCAGCTTTTCTATCGTCGGACAGAGCCTAGTCGTTCCAAGTGTCCGCGCAAATAATTTCCAAAGCGTTCTCATTTGGGGCCGACTGCAGCCCGTCACCGATACGGCTGAAAAACTCTCCGCTCTTCGTGCACTTGCAGAGAAGTACAGCCCCGGCATTCCCGATAATGAAGATGAAATCCAACATTCTTTGAATTACGTCTTCATGACCAAGCTTGTTCCTGAATGGATTACCGGTAAACAAGCCGCGTTAGAGGTCAGAGAGGCGGCTACAACGCTATAGATCACATAACGACCATTTAAAAAGGCGCTCCTCAAATGAGAAAACGCCTTTTCTAGTTCTACATTCTGATTAAGCTTTGGTTTTCTTTGATCTGAAGTACTTAAGAATAAAAGCGACAATCAGCACAAAGATCGCACCGGCAATACCGCCTTCGGTATGCAGAGCCGGCAGGTTAGGCAGGTGTGCCAAGATGCCCGGGTCGTCAACCATTAGCGTGCCGGCAATCCAGCCCAGCAAAGCTCCGCCTGCGTACACGATGATCGGGAAGCGATCGATGATCTTCAGAATAATCTGACTGCCGCCGAGGATGAACGGAACGCTCACAAGCAGACCGAAGATCACCAGAGCCATTTGATGGTGGCCCGGAGCCTGCTCAGCCGCACCGGCAATAGCAATCACGTTATCGATACTCATGATCAAGTCGGCAACGATAATGGTCTTAACTGCACCCCACAGCCGCTTACTCGCATGTATCTCATGTTCCCCTTCGTCCGCCGGGGCAATGAGCTTGATGCCGATCCACAAAAGCAGCAAGCCGCCGCAGAACTTCAGGAACGGAATGTTCATCACCGAGACTGCGAAAGCAATCAAAATGACGCGCAGCAAAATAGCGCCGCCGGCGCCGTAAATAATGCCCTTCACGCGAAGATGCGGATCAAGGCTTCGGCAAGCCAATGCAATCACGACGGCATTATCACCGCCGAGAAGAATGTCGATGAGAATGATCTGCAGAACTGCGACCCAATGAATCTCACCAAACCAAGCAATAAGCGCTTCCAAAATGAATTACTCCTTTTTCGAAGAGAGCACGGATTGTAGCAATGAGCCGATTTCAGACGGATTCCGTGTCGTTCGAATGCCGCAGGCTTCCATCACGGCTAATTTGCCTTCGGCAGTTCCCGTACCGCCGGAAATGATCGCACCTGCATGCCCCATTCTCTTTCCTGCGGGAGCTGTTACGCCCGCAATAAAGCCCACGACGGGTTTCTTCATATTATTTTTTACCCATTCGGCAGCAGTTTCTTCGTCGCTTCCGCCGATTTCTCCGATCATGACGACCGCATCGGTTTCCGGATCATTGTTAAAGAGCTTGAGCACATCGATATGTTTTAAGCCGTTTATCGGGTCTCCGCCGATACCGATGGCGGTAGATTGTCCTAAACCTAAATCCGTAATCTGCGCGACCGCTTCATAGGTCAGGGTGCCGGAGCGAGAGACAACACCGATTCTGCCTTTGCGGTGAATGTGCGCAGGCATGATGCCGACGTTGACTTCTCCCGGCGTCATGATGCCGGGGCAGTTCGGCCCGAGGAGAAGAGATTTGGAACCGGTCTTTTTCATATGGTCTCTGACTTTAACCATATCCATGACAGGAATACCTTCTGTGATGCAGACGATGAGATCAATGCCGGCATCACTTGCTTCCTGGATAGCTGCAGCTGCCCCGGCAGGCGGAACATAAATCACGGAAACGTTTGCACCGGTCTTTTCTTTGGCCTCTTTAACGGATCCGAAAATCGGCAGACCTTCCCAGACTTGTCCGGCTTTTTTCGGATTTACACCGCCGACAAAGCATTCCTTACCAAATCCGTAATCTCTGCAAAGACGAGTGTGGAACTGGCCGGTTTTACCGGTCATACCTTGGGTGATGATGCGGGAGTTCTTGTTTACCAAAATGCTCATGTTATTTCTCCGCTGCCAGTTCTACGGCTTTCTTCGCGGCGTCACCGAGAGACTCGGCTGAGATAATCGGCAGACCGCTGTTCTTGAGGATTTCTTTGCCTTCTTTTTCGTGCGTACCCTTCATACGAACAATCAAGGGAACAGTTAATTTGACGTGTCGGCAAGCTTCGACAATACCTTCGGCAATAACGTCGCACTTCATGATTCCGCCGAAGATGTTGACCAGAATAACTTTGACTTCTGGCTGAGCCAGCATGATTTCAAAGGCTGCCGTGACCTTCTCAGGAGAGGCACCGCCTCCGATATCGAGGAAGTTATCGGGCTCACCGCCGAAAAGCTTAATCGTGTCCATGGTCGCCATTGCGAGGCCGGCGCCGTTGACAAGGCAGGCGATATTGCCGTTGAGCTGAATGTATTGAAGGCCGGCTTTATGTGCACGGAGCTCTGTCGGATCTTCCTGCTCAGGATCGTGGAGTTCTTCAAGCTCGGGATGACGCAGAAGCGCGTTGTCATCGAACGTCATCTTCACATCAAGCGGATAGACTTTTTTGTCTGCCGTCACGATAAGCGGATTGATCTCAAGCAGAGAGCAGTCCATTGAAACGAAGGTACTCCATAACTTTCTCAGGACTTCTGCACAGTCTCCGGTAATGTCGGCAGGCACGCCCAATCGAGTAGCAACTTCCAAAGCTTCGGGAACGGAAAGACCGGCCACAGGATCAATGACCGTTTTAATGATTTTTTCAGGGAATTGAGCGGCAACTTTTTCAATTTCCATGCCGCCTTCAGCAGAAGCAATGAGTACCGGCCTCTGAAGCTTGCGGTCGATGAGAAAACCGACATAGAACTCCTGGACGATATCGAGACCCTGCTGAACAAGGACCTTACTGACAGGGGCTCCGGCAGGACCGGTCTGCTTGGTGACCAAACGGCTGCCGATCATAAGACGGGAGAGATTGCTGACATCTTCCAGACTGCGGGCGAGTTTTACGCCGCCGCCTTTGCCTCTGCCGCCGGCGTGAATCTGGGACTTAACTGCCCAAACCTTTCCGCCGATTTCTTCGGCAATCTTTCGAGCTTCCTCAGGACTTGAAGCAACTTCAGCAACAGGAACGGGAACGTCAAAATTCTTCAGAATTTGACGTGCTTGATATTCATGGATTTTCATAGCCGTGAAATTGTTAACTTTTGTTTGTGAACAAAAGTATAACGATCTCAGGCTGCCGTCTTAAAAGACTTCGTCAGGAAGTTCACAACTCAAGACTTTTTCAATGGTTTTAAAGGTAAAACCCCGACTGGCAAGGAAGCGGATCTGCTTAGCGCGTTCCTTGTAATCCTCGGGCGGCTCTCCAAATTTTCGCTTCCAAAGAACGAGTGCTCGATCGTATTCCGACTCTTCGTTTTGTTTTAACGCCTCTTCGGCAATTTCACGAGACACACCGTCCCTCTGGAGGTTCCAAAAGAGCTTGCGGTCGCCGTATCTGGCGCTCCGCGTCAAAACTTGAATACGAGCGTACCGCTCGTCGGATAAATACTTTTTACTGACGAGTTCGTCGAGGACGGAATTGATTAATTCCTTATCGCCCTCTTCGTTGAAAGTTTCTGACAGCTTCTTATAGAGGCCGAGGCGGGAGCGCTCTCGACGAGCGAGAGCAGCTACCGCCTTGTATAAGATCTGCTTTCTGCGATCAGCAGGATCAAACATTATTGAGCGTCTTCGTAGGTTTCTTCAGTTTCTTTGGTCACGACCTCTTCGGCAGCATCTTCTTCGTGATCTTTGCCCTTGATCGCGGCCTTGATCTGTTCTTCGATCATCTTCATTTCTTCAGGATGAGACTTCAGCCATTCTCTGGCAGCAGCTTTGCCCTGACCGATCTTGTTGCCCTGATAGGAGTACCAAGCACCGGACTTGTTGAAGATATCCATGTCAGTACCGATATCGATGATTTCACCTTCGCGGGAAATGCCCTGACCGTAGATGATCTCGAATTCAGCCTGTTTGAAGGGAGGCGCAACTTTATTCTTAACAACTTTCACGCGGGTTTCGTTACCCAGGATTTCATCGCCCTGCTTGATGCCGCCGGTACGACGAATATCCATACGAATCGTGGCGTAGAACTTGAGTGCGTTGCCGCCGGTGGTTGTTTCCGGAGAGCCGTAAACCACACCGATCTTCTGACGAACCTGGTTAATGAAGACAACCAGAGTGTTGGACTTCTTGATGCTGGAAGTGAGCTTGCGGAGTGCCTGGCTCATCAAACGAGCCTGGAGACCCGGGAGGGCTTCGCCCATGTCGCCTTCAATTTCAGAGCGAGGCACCAAAGCAGCTACGGAGTCGATAACGACGAGGTCAACGGCACCGGAGCGAACCAAAGCGTCCGTAATTTCAAGAGCCTGTTCACCGCTGTCCGGCTGAGACAGGAGCAAGTCGTCCACTTTAACGCCGAGTGCTTTGGCGTACTTAACGTCTAATGCATGTTCTGCGTCGATGAAGGCGCAGGTTCCGCCGAGCTTCTGCATTTCAGCAAGGATGTGAAGCGTCAGCGTAGTTTTACCTGAAGATTCCGGTCCGTAAATTTCAACGATACGTCCGCGGGGAAGACCGCCGACGCCGAGTGCCAGGTCCAAAGTAAAGGAGCCGGTAGAAACAACATCCAGATTTTGGTCAGGCTGGCTGCCCATGCTCAGAATCGCATCCTTGCCGAATTGCTTGGAAATCTGGTCCAAGGCCATCTTTAGCGCTTTTTTACGAGCATCCGCATCCACGAGCTGTTCAACGGGCGGTTTAACTTTTTTCTTTTCTGCCATCTTTATTTCCTAATCATTCTCCGATCAGACAAAACTGACCTAAGTTGTCTAATACTAGCGAAAGAATTTAATTTAACAAGATCAAATCAAATCTCATCACTCATTTTTCTGTTGTAGTCATAGTAAAGGCGTATGCGCCAATTTATGTCTCATAAATTCACTATTTTTCTTTTTGGTTTGACGAACCGAAAAAACCTGTGTAGTATTCGACTTCTCGATTGATGAGACGCGCTTCGGAGCGAAACAGAGATCGAAACAAAGGGTTGTTAGCTCAGTTGGTAGAGCAGTGGACTTTTAATCCATTGGTCGCAGGTTCGAGTCCTGCACAGCCCACCAATTATGGGGGTATAGCTCAGCTGGTAGAGCAGCGGACTCTTAATCCGTAGGTCCAGAGTTCGAATCCCTGTGCCCCCACCAGATTCCGCCCGGTAGTCGAAAGACTTCCGGGCATTTTCTTTTTCGAAACGAAAAAATCTCCCAAAAATAAGAATTCTTTAAAAAGAATCAAGGATAATTTCCCGTGGACATTACTTTTTGCCCATTGACTGCAAAGTCCGCGTAGAAATTATTTGTCCTGCTGAAGGAGCAGGACCTCGAGGTGTCAGAACCTCGCCCTGGGATTTAAATTAAATGATTGAGTTAAAACACATAACGCAGGAATACGATACTGCTGACGGCAAAGGAAAATTCTTTGCCTGTAAGGATGTAAACGTCCACGTCAAACCCGGTGATATCTTCGGCATTATCGGCCGAAGCGGCGCGGGTAAGAGTACGCTGGTTCGCTGCATCAACCTTCTCAACCGCCCGACTTCCGGGTCCGTCATCGTCGACGGCAAGGATCTGACCAAAATGCCGGATTCCGAACTGCGAGAGGAAAGACGCTCGATTGGTATGATCTTCCAGCACTTCAATCTGCTCTCCTCCCGTACCGTCTACGGCAATGTTGCGCTTCCTCTGGAACTTGCAGGGATGCCGAAGGACAAGATTCGCGAAAAAGTAATGCCGCTGATTGAACTTGTCGGCTTGAGCGAACACGTCAACAAGTATCCGTCTCAGCTCTCCGGCGGACAGAAACAGCGCGTCGGTATCGCTCGTGCGCTTTCTTCCGATCCGAAGATCCTGCTTTCCGACGAAGCCACTTCTGCTCTTGACCCTGAAACCACTCAGGCAACGCTTCAGCTCCTCAAGAAAATTAACAAGGAGCTTGGTCTGACGATCGTCATGATCACGCACGAAATGGACGTTGTGAAACAGATTTGCAACCGCGTCGTCGTGATGAATAAAGGCGTCGTTGTCGAAGAAGGCGATGTGCTCGAAGTCTTCCGTGACCCGAAAAACGAAGTCACTCAGGCGATGCTCGGCACGGCTCTTGCCGCCCGCACGATTCCGGCAAGCATGGTCGAACGTGTGAAGAAAGTTCTGAACACACCGGGAGAAAACGGACGCAAGAATCATCTCATTCGTTTGACCTTCGTCGGCAGCTCAACGACCGAACCGGTACTCTCCCGCGCCTGCTCCAAATTCGATCTGGACTTCAACATCCTTTTAGGACAGGTTGATGAGATTCAAAGCGAAAGCTACGGCACACTCACGATCGTGATGGAAGGAACCACAGAAAACTTCCGACAGGCATTGAACTACATCGCCGAAAGAGGCGTTCGCGTCGAGGAGCTCACAAATGTCATCTAACATCATCAATCTTCTTTGGGAATCTTTCCTTGAAACCATTCTGATGGTCGGCGTGAGCGGCGGACTCGGCGCCGCGATTGGTATTCCTTTGGGTGTCTTCCTGTTCGTTACGTCTCCCAAAGGCATCATGCCCAAGCCGTACGTCAACCGCATTATCGGCACCATCGTGAACGCCGTGCGCTCGACGCCGTTCATCATTCTGTTGGTTGCCATCATTCCGTTTACACGCTTAATCGTCGGCTCTTCCATCGGTACGGTTGCCGCCATCGTCCCTCTGACGATTGCCGCTGCTCCGCTCATCGCTCGTCTGGTCGAAACCAGTCTGCGTGAAGTCGACAAAGGTCTGATTGAAGCTGCTCAGTCCATGGGAGCAACCAACACTCAGATCATTTGCAAGGTGCTTCTTCCGGAAGCGATGCCCGGCATCCTTGCAGGCCTTACGATCGCGTTTGTCGCATTAGTAGGCAGCTCCGCCATGGCAGGTGCCGTTGGCGGCGGCGGATTAGGCGACATGGGTATTCGCTACGGATATCAGCGTTTCATGCCTGAAGTCATGGCGGCTGTTGTCATCATTTTGATTGTCTTCGTCCAAAGTCTGCAGAGCTTCGGCGATTGGATGGTCAGAAGAGTTTCTCACCGCTAACCGATCCCCTACAATTTCAAACCCGGCGTTCTTCTCGATACGCCGGGTTTGTTTTTTCTTCGAAGTGCTTCTCAGTTGAACTTAAGCAATTCAACAAACAAAGAATTCGTTTTCTTTACGGTTCTTGAGGCGTTCGGAGAGGAGTTTTTCGAAGTCAGAGAAAGCCTGAGCGACAACTGATTTCGCTTTCATCGGACAATTCTTAACGCAGCGCATACAGCCGATACAGTTGTCATTAACGGTCTTGATATCTTCTTCGATCGCTCCGACCGGGCAATCTCTAACGCACATTCCACAGGCTAAGCAGTTGCTGTTAGTCGTCGGTTTAAATTTGGCTTTTGCTTCGACGACTTTATAAGGATAGTTTCCCGGAGGAACAACCGTTTCCGGCTCCTCCGCTTTGGCCAGCATATGAAAAAAGAATTCCTGCAGCTCGGCAATATCATCTTTGTTCGGACGACCGAGCTGAATCTGACCGTAGGTATGCTGAGACGCCATCGTCGCCACACCCTTAATTCTGAAGCCGTTGGCTGCAACAATGTCACCAAGCCCTCTCGGAGCGTCTTCATAGGCTCGATTGCCGTAAGTAAGCACTAATGCACAAGGAGTGCCGCTTCCTTTCATCTTTTTAAAACGTTCGACGCTGCAGGCCGGGATTCTTCCTGCATAGACCGGCGCCCCGAAAACGACGAAATCAAAGCCGCTGAGATCGGTTTCCGGAACTTCGACGTTGCCTGTGATATCGAATGTCTTGACGGTGACACAAGGCAATTCCCCGATGGAAGAAACCGCTTTCTTAGAGTTTCCCGTCGGAGAAAAATAGACAAGAGCAATAGAGGACATGGGATTTGGTGTTGAAGTTATTTTGCTCAATTCTTGCACATCAGCGATGGTCGACATATGAGAGAAAGCACGTGGATACTTCCTCTCAAACTCTGAAACAATTTGTGAAAATTCGGGTACAATCCTGCTCTATCAAATGCGGGTGTAGCTCAATGGTAGAGCAGAAGCTTCCCAAGCTTACGACGGGGGTTCGATTCCCCTCACCCGCTCCACCTACTACTTTTCCTCTCTCGATTTCGATCTTCAGCCGTTGCTTGTCATTTCTTCGTTGCGGTCTTTGTATCCATTCATTCTTTCAGCTATGAGAGGATGTCCGCCCCGAAGGCCAAAAGACTTCCAAGCCTCCCAATAAAATAAGCTTGTCTGCGATTTAATCATAAACGCTTGTAACTTCAAGAAAATATCGCGGACAATTAGTTCTTATTTTTCTAAAATTAAGCCTCGCTTTAATTAAGGATCCTTTTACATGTCATCCGAACCGCTGACCGCCGAACAAATTGAAGAATTGAAAAAACGTCACATCCGCAGCTTCTGCATGCGCCGCGGACATATCAGCAACGCCCAGGAAAAGGCTTTGGAAGAGCTTCTTCCACTGTACGAAATTCCCTATGACGCCAATCAAAAGTTCGATGCGGTTAAGACATTCGGAAATAATAATCCATTGGTTCTTGAAATCGGCTGCGGCATGGGAGAAACCACTGCCGCTATCGCTCAGGCTCATCCTGAAATCAACTTTATCGGATGCGAAGTTTTTGCTGCCGGTGTCGGCGCTCTGAGCAAACGCCTCCACGACATAGATCTCAAGAATGTCCGAATCTTCCGTCACGATGCGGTAGAAGTCGTCAGAGACATGCTGGAAGACGAATCCTTAGACGGCGTGCATATCTTCTTCCCGGATCCTTGGAGAAAAGCACGCCATCACAAACGTCGTCTGATTAATGAGAGCTTCTTAAAACTCCTCGTTCCGAAAATGAAAAAAGGCGCCTATTTCCACTCCGCTACGGACTGGGAAAACTACGCCGAGCAGATGGCAGAAGTGCTTTCCGCAGAACCTACTCTGAAAAACCTCCATGAAGGTGCCGCTCCTCAGCCTGAAAATCCGCTCGTTAAGCGTCCGACAACAAAATTCAACGAGCGCGGCAACCGCTTAGGTCACGGCTGCTGGGACTTTGTTTACACCAAGATCTAAGAGCAGTTAGCTAATAAATTGGCGCCCGAGGGCGCCTTTTTTATTTTCCGAAGCCGGAAGAGAAAACTGAGCTGCCCCTCCCATCTTCATAGAGATTTAGTTCTTTCCTGAACCGGTAACAATCACCTCTCCGTCCTGCGGAATGTGCACGCGGGAGCCGAGGCCTTTTTCTTCCACGAACTTCTTCATGTCCTTTCTTGTCACAGTCATATGGTTGATAGCATCCATATGTACGGTGATGATTTTGGCTTGAGGTGCGACCTTGTAGGCTTTTTCAACGTCTTCCTTATTCATGATGATTTCCGGATCCGCCTTAACCCAAGGATAGGAAATACGATTCACGTCTGTTTCTAAAGAAGCACCGCCTGTATTCAGAACAATTGTGCCGGGTTTATGTTTCTGAATTTCGGCCTCTACTTCCGGATGCCAAACGGTATCGCCGGCGATGTAGATCGGTTCCTGACCCGGCGCCTTCAGAACAAAACCGATAGAAGAGCAAAGCGCTTTTCTCAGATAGTCGTACTTCCAGATGACGTCAGAGCCGTGCTGCCCAAATGTGCGGTAGAGGGATACGCCCTTGAAGTTTGTACCGTTTTCAAGGATACGAACTTTTTTGAATTCCTGAGACTTCAGCAGATCTTCATCCGCCTTATTCTGCACAAAAATCGGCATCTCTTTGGGTATGTACTGCTGAGCAAATTTATCCCAATGATCTTCGTGCGTATGAGTTAAAAGGACCGCATCAACGCCGTTCAGGATTTCCTGAATTCTCAGCGTCAGAGGAATGGTCGGGTTGCGAATTTCGCTGTGCAGTGTTCCCGTGAATCCGGGATAAGCACCTTTCGGTGCCAGCATCGGATCGACTAAGAAAGTTACACCGTTGTACTTAACTTTAACGGTTGCGTTTCGAATTAATTGAACCGATTGTTCCTGGCCATTTAAATCTTGAGCAATTGGCTGAACATCAGCCGCATATGAAAAATGCATCAGCAGCGGAAAAAGAAATGCTGCCGCTGAAGCTTTGAATAATAGTGACATTTTTAATTCCAAAGAAAATTACAAACCGTATGGTTATTATCTTTTTGGAGGCCTTAGGGTTAAAGTACGATGTATGCCAAAAAGGATGAAATTAGGCCAAATGTCAAAGTTATTCACTGTGGCAATCTACCTGCCGGACAAAGTTAACCTTTATCACTATGCGATCATTTCTTCGCTGTTAAGTACAAAATTTGAGGGACGCACACTCTTCAGCCTGCTTCGTTTCAGTGATAAGAGTCCGGTTGTAACTACTGATCCGGACGTGCAAATAACGGCACTGACCGACTGGAAAGAAATCCAAACCGCAGACGCCATAGTCGTCCCCAGCTGGACCGATTTAGATGTGCCCCCGAGCCCGCAGCTGCAGGAACTCATCAGAAGTTTTAACAAAGAAAATAAGTGGCTGATCGGCGCATGTTTCGGAGCATACGCGCTGGCCTACAGCGGCGTACTGAACGGCAAGAATTGCTGCACCCACTGGTCTGCAGAGGAAGATTTCTCCAAGGAGTTTCCTTATTGTTCCTTGAAGAAGAACGTCATCTACGTTCAAGATGACAACATCCTTACCTCAGCCGGAGCCTCCGCAACCGTCGACTGTATCCTGCATTTCATCCGAATCATTTACAGCGCTACCGTAGCCAACAAGCTGGCAAAGATCCTGGCCATTCCGCTCATTCGTGAAGGCGCTCAGGACCAATTTCTGGATTACGCAAAGCCGAAAATCGTGAACGCGCTTCCTGCATTGATTAAGTTCATGGAACAAAAGCCGCCTTCAGATCTAACTGTAGACGTGATGATGCAGAAGTCTTTCCTCTCGCGCCGCTCTTTCACGCGTAAGTTCAAAGCACTGACAGGAACAACATTTGAAGTCTGGTACCGCAAAATCCGTCTGAGAACCGCCTGCGAGCTGTTGGAAACCACGGAGCTTCCGATCGAAACCGTCGCAGAGCGCTCCGGCTACAAGAGCCCGATCTCCTTCCGGCAGCAATTCAAACAGCAGTTCAATTCAACACCGTCCGAGTGGAGAAAAGCCAAACGTCGTCAGCTTCTGGTATCGGATCTTCAATAGGCAGACATGCAGAACGGCGCCGAGGCGCCGTTCTGAGTTATGAATAATGTTCAGAGCGGGTTACCACTGCACTAAGCCTGTCCACCACGTCAGGAGAATGACACCGCCGAAGAAGATTCGGTACCAGCCGAAGGGGGAGAAGTCGTGCTTGGAAACGTAGTGAAGCAGCCAGCGCACCACCACAAGTGCGGAGAAAAAAGACACTATGAACCCCACGGAAATCATCGGAAGCGCTGTTGCTGTCAATACGTCTCTGGACTTCCAGAGGTCGTAAACCGTAGCTCCGAAAATCGTCGGAATCGCCAGGAAGAAAGAGAATTCCGTTGCCGCTTTTCTAGACAGACCGATGCAAAGACCGCCGATAATAGTTGCGCCGGAGCGGCTAGTGCCCGGAATCATGGCCAGACACTGCAGGAAACCGACCTTCAAAGCGTCTTTCCAACTCATGTCATCCATCGTTTCTACACGCGGTTTGTAGGTTTTCTTGTCCTGGTAATACTCAACGATGAGAATAATCACACCGCCCACGACCAGAGCTGTCGCAACCGCGATCGGATTAAAGAGCCATTTTTTTATGTAGCTTGCAACCAATACGCCGATCACTGCAGCGGGAAGGAAAGCAACAACCGTATTGACGGCTAGTCGCTGCTGAACTTTATCGGAGAAAAGGCCTAAGCAAACATCGATCAGGCGCTGACGGTAATGCCAGCACACCGCAAAGATGGCGCCGGCCTGAATGGCAATATAAAAAGTGTCTGCTTCCTGTCCCGTGTAGTCCAATAAGCTGCCGGCAACAATCAAATGACCGGTGGAAGAAACCGGCAAGAATTCCGTCAAGCCTTCGACAATACCGAGAATGACGGCTTTTAAATAAAGAATCCAATCCATGAGAAAACTGCCTACCTAACAGGACGGTTACTAAAGTATTTATTGAAAATCGGACGAATAGCGGTCTTTTGTTCGTCGGATAACTGTTTGAAGAAGTCCTCGCCGATCTTATTACAGTAACCGGCTTCGTTAATCGAACGGACGCCGCAGCGGAAAAGCTCGAAAAGAACCGTTGAGTTCATCGTCTTTTCCGGAAGGTTCACCGGCGCCAAATCTTTCTTAAAAAGCTGGAATTCTGCTCGGTCGAGTTCTAAGTTTTTCGCGTCGGTTTCCGCACTTTGCTGAAAACGCATGAACGCGCCGATTGACACGACCGCAATAAAAGCAAAGGCGACCCATGGGGCTCGATACCGAGAGACGATAAACATACAAGACACCGACTAAAACAAAAAAGCAAGGCGTAATAATAAGTGATTTTTTACGCCTCTTCAGTCAGTTAGCTTGCAATCTATGGTCTTTTCACGACGAAAGCGAGTCTTCAATTGCGTTGCTGAGCTGCCGCTTCATTGACCTGAATTAGGACTAGACAGTTTGAGCCTTCCTCGCCGCTTTCTCTCGGAATTCACTGTAAATGAAAGTCAGAATTCCGGCCCAAATAAACAGTAAGGGAATGAGCTGCTGATGATTAAAGGGTTCATGGAAGAAAACCAATCCCACAAGCAGCGTGAGGATCGGATTCATATATTGGATAAAGCCGAGAATCGTCAGCGGAAGAACATTGGTCGCAGCGGAGAATGCAATCATCGGTACGGATGTCACCAGACCCACGCTGATGAGGAGAATCGTAATGTAGGTTCCGCCGGCAATAAAAGCTCCGACGCCGTTCGCATCAAGATAAAACAGGTAGGCAATGGCAAAGGGAAGCATAAGCGAGGCTTCCAATGCGTTGCTTACCCAAGGATCTATACCCAGACGTTTTTTAAAGACCCCGTAAAGCGCCCAGGAAGAAGAAACGCCCAATGCGATCCAAGGCATCCGACCGAGTGTGTAAATCATGATGCACACACCGAGAAAAGGTAGAAACACGCTCAGCTGCTTTAATCGGCTCAGCCGCTCTCTAAAGAACACGACGCCCAGTGCAACGGTAAACAACGGCGTTAAAAACATCCCGATGCCAAGTTCGACAACTTGATTGGATGTCGCGGCGTAAACGTTGATCCACCAGTTAATCGCCGCAATCGCTGCCGCTGCGAATAAGTTGAAATATTGAATCGGCTGCTTTTTGAATGTTTGAAGTGTGCTGAAGATCTCGGAAAATCGCCCGATCAGCATAAGAAATGCAGAGATCAGGACCAAGGACCAAAGCACTCGATGACCGATGACTTCCCAGCCCCGGACGCTTCCGAATAATGCCCAATACAAAGGCATAAAGCCCCAGCAGAGGTATGCGCCGACGGCGGCAAGAAGTCCCTTGGTTTGAGCGGTCATAGATTGTAGTTTTTGAGGTTTGTTGTGGCTGATATTCTACGAGCCGACCGCAGGCTCAACAATGCTCCGTTTACCGAGGCTTTTTGAGAAATCTGCCCGGATCAATCGCACGCAGAAGGTCGGCCTCCAACGGAATCGGCTCATTAAACATTTGCGCTGCGATGACTTTAGCGGCAAGTTCATTGAACACGGTACCTCGAGACCCCATAGCACAGCTCACGTAAATACCTGTCGCATTCGGAAAGCCTTCCGCTGCCGGCACTTGTCCGACAACCGGCAGGCGATCCGGCGCCACACAGCGGAACCCTTTGTAAAATCCGGCCGCATCAGCTTCAGTTAGCTGGGGAAACAGGTCCGTTAAATGAGAAAGGTTCTTTCGATGTGCCTCCTCTAGCGGCATTTGTTTCTCGGCACTCTCATAGGTTGCACCGACCCCGATCCAGTTGTCAGGACTATGAATGGCATAACCCGGACCTGTCACCGCACCTTTCAAGTCTGTCAAAGCGCCCTCACAGAGCAGGGACAATCTGCCTTTCCATCGGGTTAACGGAAGTTCGATTCCGGGTAGAAGATTAGCGGTATCAGCTGCGCAGCAAACGACCACCGCATCCGCTTCAGCAATGATTTGCCCGAGTGGGTCTTTTGCCTGCCACTTTTTTCCTTGCTTCGACAGAGTGCCGACCCGAGTGTTAAGCAGCAGAGAAGCACCCGATCGATTCAGACGCGCCCTCACCCATTCAGCCACAGCAACGATACCGGCGCCTTCGTGCCAGAGACCGCCCAACCGAGGCTTAAGACCGATTTTTGATTCGGCTTCCTCTGCTGACATCAGCCGGAGGAAATCTTTCGGAAAACTGAACGGTTTTGACTGAGCAAACCACTGCTGCCATTTTTGAAGTTCTGCTTCGTCTCTGGCCATCTGGAAAAGCCCCTCAGTCCGTACCAGCTCCGGATAGCTGCGCAATTCTTCCTGCAGCATCTCTAAACCCAACCTTGTCAGTCTAAAGAGCTGATTATCATCTCCGGAAGGCTGAGCATGCACCACGCCCCAGCGAAGCGCTGAGGCGCCGGCAGCACCCACTGGACCCGCATCGATAACTTGTACTTGGGCTCCGCGGCGTGCCAGCTCGCGAGCCACCGCCGAACCCGCCAGTCCGGCCCCGATGACAATAGCTGACTGAGGTTTTTCGACTGAATTTAAAAATGTCGTTGAGCGGCGATGCTTGAACTTAGGTTCAAAGCGGCCGACGGTCATTTCTGACTTGTGTCCGAAACCCGGAACCTTTTGGATCGCGAATCCCGCTTCCGTAAAAGCCTTTCTGACGGCCGAAGCCACGCACCAAGTCGCCAGTGTGGAACCTTCTCGAGCGTGCGAACAAATCGCCTTGAGCAGTCTGGGCTCCCACATCTCCGGATTCTTCTTAGGCGAGAAGCCGTCCGGATAGAAAGCATCAAAAGCGCCGGAAAGTTTTTTAGCTGCCGCGGAAGACGGCATAAAGTAGAGATCTAAGACGACGCGCCCTTCATCGAACGTCAGTCGATGAACACCCGGGGTCAGAGTCGGCCATTTGCCTGCCAACTCTTCGGCTTGCGCTTTCAGGCTAGAAGAGGCAAATGTTTTGATATCCGATGCTTGAAGGGGAAATCCTTCTACGGCCAAATAAAACAGTTTGCCGCTTCTCTGCGGATCTTCCCGCCACGCTTTCAGCGTCGTCAAAAAATTCGTGCCGAGGCCGAACCCGTTTTCAACAATCGTAAACTGATCTCTTCCCTGCCATCTCTCGGGCAGCCGGTTTCCGCCCAAAAAAACAAAACGGGACTGTTCATAAGCCCCGTCTTTGGATGCATAAACATCGCCGAACTCGGGGCTGTAAGCACAGCCCCGGTCGTCAAGAGAAATTTTCCCTTGAGCAATAGTCATATTGACGCTTAGTGCTTGAGCGGTTTGAAGCGCAGTCTGTGCGGTGTTGCCGCATCTCCGAGTCTGCGTTTCTTGTCTGCTTCGTATTCCGTATAGTTGCCGGCGAAGAATTCGACCTTGGAGTCGCCTTCAAAAGCCAGAATGTGTGTAGCGATACGGTCTAAGAACCAGCGGTCATGAGAAATGACCATGGCGCAGCCGGCAAATTCCAGCAGCGCTTCTTCCAGAGCACGGAGGGTTTCAACGTCCAAGTCGTTAGACGGTTCGTCAAGAAGAAGAACGTTGCCGCCGGCAAGAAGCGTTTTGGCCATATGGAGACGTCCGCGTTCACCGCCTGAGAGCGTCCCGACGATCTTCTGCTGATCTCCGCCCTTAAAGTTAAAGCGGCCGAGATACGCACGGCTCGGCATTTCGAATTTGCCAACCTTCAGAATATCCAGACCGTCGGAAACGGCTTCCCAAACGGTCTTATCGTTCGGAAGAGATTCTCTGGTCTGAGAAACTGCGCTGAGTTTAACGGTCGGTCCGATATCGATTTCGCCGGAATCCGGAGTTTCTTTGCCGGTGATCATCTTAAAGAGCGTGGACTTACCGGCACCGTTCGGGCCGATCACGCCGACAATCGCGCCGGGAGGAATCGAGAAGCTCAGATCGTCGATCAGGAGACGATCGCCGAAGCCCTTAGAAACGTTCTTGAATTCGATGACTTTATCACCGAGGCGGTCAGCCACCGGAATAAAGATTTCGTTGGTCTCGTTACGCCTCTGATATTCGTAGCTCGACATTTCTTCGAAGCGGTTCAGACGAGCTTTGCTCTTGGCCTGTCTGCCCTTGGCATTCTGACGAACCCATTCAAGTTCGTGCTTCATGGCCTTGATACGGGCGTCTTCTTTCTTCTGTTCCAGCTCTAAACGCTGCTCCTTCTGATCGAGCCAGGAGGAATAGTTGCCCTTCCAAGGAATGCCGTGTCCGCGGTCCAATTCAAGAATCCACTCGGCAGCGTTGTCCAGGAAGTAACGGTCGTGGGTCACGGCAACCACGGTTCCGGGGAAATGCTGTAGGAACTGTTCAAGCCAATCCACACTTTCTGCGTCCAGGTGGTTGGTCGGTTCGTCGAGAAGGAGCATATCCGGTTTAGACAGCAACAAGCGGCACAGAGCCACACGGCGCTTTTCACCGCCGGAAAGATTGCCGATCTTGGCATCCCAGGGCGGCAGGCGAAGTGCGTCAGCAGCAATTTCCATCTGTGTATCGGCGTTGGTACCGCCGGTCGCGATGATGGCTTCCAGACGAGCCTGCTCGGCAGCTAAAGCGTCGAAGTCGGCGTCAGGATCGGCATAAGCCTCGTAAACTTTATTAAGTTTTTCCTGAGCGTCGAAAATGTCGCCTAGACCTTCGGCAACCGTTTCGCGAACGGTTTTTTCAGGATCAAGAACCGGTTCCTGCGGCAGGTAACCGATCTTGATGTCGGGCATCGGAATGGCTTCGCCTTCAATTTCGGTATCCACGCCGGCCATAATCTTGAGCAGCGTAGATTTACCCGCGCCGTTTAAACCTAAGACGCCGATTTTGGCGCCCGGGAAGAAAGACAGGGAAATGTCTTTAAGAATTTGTCGCTTGGGCGGAACAATTTTGCCCACGCGGTTCATTGTGTATACAAATTGAGCCATAAAAATAAGCTGGTTATAGTGTTCGTTAATTAGTTGTCAATCGGCTTGCCGTGTTTGGCATTGCGCTTTTTCACGCCGAAGTATCCGCGAAGGACCCAGAGCTTTCTGAGCTTGGCAATGCGTTCGTTTTCCTTCTCGCGGAACTCGCCCATCTCATCCGGGCAATACTTCTTCCACTTCTTATAAACACCGCCGATATCCATGTCTTCCATAAAAGAACGAATCTTTTGAGGAAGACCTTGCGTATCTACGCTTGCCTGAAAATCAATCAACGCGGGCTTTCCGTTGACCTGCATGACCCAGTTGCTGGTTCCGCGGGTATCCAAATGAACCAGATGCCGGGCATGGATCGAACGAATAATCTCCTCGCATTCTTCCAAAAAAGTCGGAGAAACCTCTTCCTTCGGAACACGGTTTAAAACGCGGCCGGGAATATATTCAATCGCAAGCATATGCGGCGTCACCATGAAGGCTTCCGTCGGAACGCCTTCGAGGCCGTGAAGCTTGCGGACCGCTTTCAGTTCACGCCAAAGCACAAACTTAGCAAAACTGTTTTTTACAAGCCAATGGCGATCGGAAAAGTCTTTGATTGTCCAGCGCTTACCATTGATGTTAGCCACTGACACCCGGGCATTTCCCCATCGGCCGTCACGAAGCAGCTGCACATCTGCCTGCTCGAGATCCTCTTTAGTAAACGGTTTGATATCCGTCTGAGTCATCGGTCTTTATAAGCACCCACGTTATTCTAAATTCACCAAACAGTGTTATCTCACTGTCTATTCGTGAAAAAATTATAGATTAATAGTGAAAAAACCGTAACGCAGGCAACGCCTCTAAGATGTTTACAGTTATGACCGAACGCCTGAGCGAGAGGACAACCGGAGATTAAAACTTGTGGTTAGGCGTTAGAAGATTTCTGTCCTCAAACAGAAAGAGCAGGCGGATCAGCCTGCTCTCATTTTCCTATTTAGGACGATTCTGCGTTTTCTTCCTCAGGCTCGTCCTTCTTGCCGAATACGGCGCACAGCCATATACCGACTTGATAAAGGATCACCAGCGGCAAAGCCAGTAAGCACTGAGAAAGGACGTCCGGCGGCGTCACAATAGCAGCCAGAACGAAGGCACCGACAACCATATAGGGACGAGCCTTCTTCAGCTTTGAAATCGAAGTAATGCCCATGCGGTTTAAAACAACCACAATAATCGGCACTTCAAACGTCAAGCCGAACGCCAAGAACAGCGCCAGCACAAAGCTGAAGTACGAATCAATGTCCGGTGCGAAGTTCACGGAGTTCGGAGAGAATCCGGCAATGAACTGAAACACCATACGGAACACGATGAAATAGCAATATGCCATTCCAAGGAAGAACATGACCAAGCTCGAAATAATGATCGGAGCGGCCAGTTTCTTCTCTTTCCGATAAAGTCCGGGAGCAATGAAGCCCCAAAGCTGCCACAGCACATAAGGCAGTGCAATCACAAAAGCGACAAACAATGTCACTTTCAGCGGCACCATAAACGGCGCGATCACACCGGTGGCCAGCAGTTTTGCGCCCTGAGGCAAAGCCACCATCAACGGCTTGCTAAGGTAGTCGAAAATCTGCTTCATGAACGGCGACAAGCAGGCAAAAACCAGCAGAACCGACACAGCCATACGGACAATACGGGAGCGCAGCTCAATCAAATGAGCGACGAGTGTCTGCTCGCGGTCATCTTCCGGCCCGTCTTCCGGGCGTTCTACCAAATCTTTATCACTCATTCTTAAACACGTGAAATACGGGTTTTGTTAACGTGACTGCGCGGTGCAAAGCGTCCGGCGCCGGTCTTGGGAACAGAAGCAACCTTCTGGGCCTCAACCTGCTGCTTGAGCGCATTGATTTCACGCATTAAATCGGCAAGCGTGGGAGCGTTGGGATCTGTCATCGGCGTATTGGCCGGCGCTTGTCCGAAATTGTAGGATTCGACTGTAGGAGCCGGACCGCTCAGTTCCTGAGGCAGAGTCGGCTTGATGTCGGAAGCACCCCAATCGAAAGCTTTTTCCAGCATAGAGGTGTTGACCGACTTGTCGAGATTTTCCCAGGCGGCATCCTTGCCAAGGCCGGTAGAGGCAGAAGCTGCCTCGGTCTTAGCGGTACCGTCTACGATGTTCTCCATTGAAAGCTCGGCCTTCGGAGCGGTGGATTCCATCCACTGGTCCTTAAGCTCCTTGGAGGCGTTGTCCATCGTGGACTTGACTTCCTGGCCGGCGGAAGTGACGGAGTCCCGCACATCGCTGACCTGTTTTTCAATGGAGTCGGTGGTGTTCTTCAGACTCGACTGAAGGTCGCTCGCCATCTTTTTGGCATCTTCCTGAATTTTCTTCAGTTCAGAAAGTTCGACTTCTTTGTCGATATCATTTTTAACCTGCGAGACAAACCTCTGGGCTTTCCCCATAAGAGAGCCTGCAGTTTTTGCTACCTGAGGGAGTTTGTCGGGGCCGAGGACGACCAACGCGATGGCCGCGATGACCCCGATTTCGCCCATGCTTAAATCAAGCATATGTACTCAATCGTGTTGAATTAAGCCTGTTTCTTTTCTTCAGGTTTAGCTTCTTCCTTAGCAGCAGGTGCTTCAACCGGTTTCTGCTCGGCAACCTGAGCCGGTTTGGCCGGTTCGTCCTGAGCTTCCTTCATGCCTTCTTTGAAGCCCTTAACGGCACCGCCGAGGTCTTTACCCATGTTCTTAAGTTTGCTGGTACCGAAAATCAAAACAACGATAACCAGCACAACTAACCAATGCCAAATGGAAAGAGAACCCATTTTTTACTCCTAGAGTTTTGTCCAAGGACGCGGGCCGCCCAAGACATGTACGTGAATATGATTTACTTCCTGACCACCGTCATGTCCGGTGTTGATCACGACGCGGAAGCCGTTATTTGCACCCGCTTCTTTTGCCAACACAGGCGCTAAAGCCAGCATTTTACCTAAAAGCGGCTCTTCTGCTTTGCCCATGACGGCTAAAGAGTCGTAATGCTGTTTGGGGATAATCAGGAGATGAACAGGTGCAGCAGGGTGAATGTCTTTAAAGGCAATCACTTCGTCATCTTCATAAACTTTTTGGGAAGGGATCTCTCCCCTTGCGATTTTGCAAAAAAGGCAATCTTCCTTTTGCATACCATTCTCCGAGTTACTTTTATATTTTTAAAGAATTCAGCCGTTGGCTCAATATGGATAACCCTACCTTAGGGTTGTTATTAACTCTTTCTCACGATTCTTTTCGATTCGCTTTTTCGACCAAACCTGAGGTTCCCTCTCTGCGGGCGAGTTCCTGAAGCACTTCTTCGGGACGGATTCCGGCCTGAGAAAGCACGACCATGGAATGGAACCAAAGGTCGGCAGTTTCATAAATCAAATGATCACGATCGCCGTCTTTTGCGGCCATCACGACTTCTGTGGCTTCCTCACCGACCTTCTTTAAAGCGGCATCCGGGGCTTTCGAAAATAATTTGGCAACGTAACTGACCTTCGGGTCTCCGCCCTTGCGGCTGTCGATGACGTCGGCAATTTCGCTGATAACAGGAACGCGTTCCATTTTTTATTCCTTTAGTGATGTTCCTTGCCGTACATCTCTTCCGGAGACTTCAGGACAGGAGCATTCTCTTTCCAGTCTTTGCCGTCCCAGCTGCGGTAAAAGCAGCTTCTGTGGCCGGTATGACAGGCAATGTTTCCTTTTTGCTCAACTTTGTAAATAACGGAGTCCCCGTCACAGTCGAGCAAAACCTCAAAAACTTTTTGACGGTTCCCGCTTTGTTCGCCTTTGCGCCAAAGCTTCTGACGGGAACGTGAGAAATAGGTGCCGAATCCGGTCTCCAAGGTCTCTTCCAGAGCTTCTTTATTGGCCCAAGCCAGCATCAGGATCGTGCCGTCATGGGCATCCTGCGCAATCACAGGCACCAGGCCGTCGGCATTAAAGCGAACTTCTTCAATCATGACCGGTCCTTAGTCAAGACGGACAGGAATACCGCGATCCTGCATGTAACGCTTAGCCTCTTCGATCGTGTATTCACCGAAGTGGAAAATCGAAGCGGCAAGTACGGCGTCCGCATGGCCCACGACAATGCCGTCGACCAAATGCTGCAGATTTCCGACGCCGCCCGAGGCGATCACGGGAATCGATACGGAGTCGCTCACGGCGCGCGTTAATTCCAGATCAAAACCGGCCTTTGTTCCGTCGCCGTCCATACTGGTGAGAAGAATCTCGCCGGCGCCGAGCTTTTCAACCTTCTTGGCCCATTCAACCGCGTCAATGCCCGTCGGCGTTCTTCCGCCCCGCGTATAAACCTCCCAAGTTCCGTCGCCTCTGCGCTTGGCATCGATGGCAACCACAATGGCCTGACTGCCGTAGATCGAAGAGGTCTCGGCAATCAGATCGGGATTATTCACGCCTGCGGAGTTAATCGAGACTTTATCTGCGCCGGCATTCAACAGACGGCGGACGTCTTCTGCTTTACGCACCCCTCCGCCGACAGTCAGCGGAATAAAGACCTGAGCCGCAACGTCTTCAATAACTTTGAGGATCAAATCTCTTTCGTCAGAAGTCGCCGTGATGTCCAGAAAGGTCAGTTCATCGGCGCCCTGCTCGTCATAGCGGCGAGCAATTTCCACCGGGTCTCCGGCGTCTCTGAGGTCGACGAAATTCGTTCCTTTGACCACGCGGCCTCCGGTGACGTCCAAACACGGAATGATGCGTTTTGCGAGCATGAATTTATCCTTCGAGATCGGCCTGATTGTCTTTGGCGGCTTCTGTCGCTTCGACTAAATCAAGCGCCTGTGTGAAGTCCAAGGTACCCTCGTAAAGAGAGCGGCCCAAAATCGCCATCGTCACGCCGTCGTCCTCAACGGCAAGCAGCTTGCGGATGTCGTCCAAATCACGGATACCGCCGGAGGCGATAACGGGGATAGAGAGCTGGCTCGCTAATTCGGCGGTTGCCTCGACATTGCAGCCGGTGAGCATACCGTCACGGCTAATGTCGGTGTAAAGGATGGCGTCCACACCGTAGCCCTCGAATTTTTTGGCTAAGTCAGTGGCAGAGTGACCGGTGTTCTTTGTCCAGCCGTCGGTCATGACCATGCCGTCCTTGGCATCCAGAGAAACGATAACGCTGCCGCCGTACTCACTGCAGACGTCATGCAGGAATCCCGGAGCTTTCACGGCAGCCGTTCCGATCACGACATAGTCCACGCCGAGGTCGAGCACTTCGCCGACGCGCTCCAGCGTGCGCATACCGCCACCGACTTCAATTTCAACGTCTTCTGCGAATTCATTGCAGATCTTGCGGATCACGGAAAGGTTCACGGGCTTTCCGCTTCTGGCCGCGTCCAAGTCAACCAGATGCAGACGTTCGGCGCCGAGCTCAACCCAATGACGGGCCTGAGCAACGGGGTCAGTGTTGAAGACAGTAATGTTGGAAGTTAAATCTCCCTGGCGAAGACGAACACAGTGTCCGTCTTTAATGTCAATAGCGGGAATTAACAACATGATAAATACTCGTTAAGGATTCCAAGTCAAAAAGTTTTGATAGAGAGCTAAACCGACCGCAGCGCTTTTTTCAGGATGGAACTGCGTTGCAAAAACGTTGTCGCGGGCGACAGCCACGGTGACTTCCTCACCGTAGAACGTCGTTCCGACGGTCAAGTCTGCTTCTGTCGGTTTGGCGTAATAGCTGTGAACAAAATAAAACCAAGCACCGTTGGTGATACCGTTCCACATGGGATGTTCGCGGGTCTGCGTCACCTGATTCCAGCCCATCTGAGGAACTTTGAGGCGTGCACCGGTTTGATCCACACGGTCGGAAGCAAAGCGAACGACGTCGCCCGGGAAAATCCCCAGGCCCGGCGTATCGCCTTCTTCACTGTGTTCGAAGAGCATTTGCTCGCCTACACATACGGCAAAGAACGGTTTGTTGCGAATCGCGTCACGCACCGCCTCTTCCATACCGGTTGTGCGAAGATTTTTCATGCAGTCAGGCATCGCGCCTTGTCCGGGGAAGACCACGCGGTCCGCTTTCAGAACCTCTTCGGGATCTCCGGTTACCAGTACCTGCGTGCTGACCGGCGCAATTTTTTCAATGGCTTTGCTGACGCTGCGCAGATTGCCGGAGCCGTAGTCAACGATGGCTATTTTCATAACACACCCTTTGTAGACGGGATAACGTTGCGGGCGCGAGGATCGTACTCGCAGGCCATGCGCACTGCGCGGCCGAAGGATTTAAAGACGGACTCGCACTGATGGTGCGCATTGATGCCGCGCAGATTGTCAATGTGAAGCGTAATGCGGGCATTGTTGGCAAGCGCCAGGAAGAATTCTCTCGGCAGCTGAGTATCAAGCTCGCCGATCATCGCGGCAGTAAAATCGACATTCCAGACCAAATATGGGCGGCCGGAAATATCCAGAACCGTGCGCGAGAGCGCTTCATCAAGCGGCACGTAGGCAGAGCCGAAACGCGTGATTCCGGCTTTGTCTCCTAACGCCTTGGCCAGACACTGGCCCATCGCGATTCCGATATCTTCTACGGAATGATGTCCGTCGATATGCAGATCGCCGTCGCACATCACGGTCAAATCGATCTGACCGTGGCGTGCGATCTGGTGCAGCATATGATCGAAGAATCCGATACCTGTACGAATATCGGCTTTACCGGTGCCGTCAAGATCCATCGATACCAGGATCGATGTTTCCGCCGTCTGACGCTTTACATCGGCTCGTCTCGTCATAATGAAATCCTTATTTCTTTTCCAGATCGTGAACGCGGTACATAGCGCTGGCGGCGTGAGCCGTCAGGAATTCGCCCCGAGCCAGCACGTCGGCAATACGGCCGAGTTTTTCTGCGCCGTGTTTGCTGACCTTCAGAACGCTCATGCGTTTCTGGAAGTCCCAGACCCCCAGCGGAGAGGAGTAGCGGGCGGTACGCGAAGTCGGAAGAACGTGGTTCGGACCGGCGCAGTAGTCGCCTAAGGCTTCGCAGGTATAAGGACCGACGAAGAGCGCACCGGCGTGGTGAATCTGATCAATGTATTTGTCGGCGTCCTGAACGGAAAGTTCCAAGTGTTCGGGCGCGATCGTATCGGCAACCTTGCAGGCTTCTTCGATCGAGCGCGTCACGATGATGGCGCCGCGGTTATTGAGCGAAGCGGAAATGATGTCTTTGCGGGACATGCCTTCAATCTGACGATCAATGGATTCGGCAACTTTATCGGCAAATTCAGCGTCGTCCGTCAGCAAAATCGCCTGAGCCAATTCATCGTGTTCAGCCTGGCTGAAAAGATCCATTGCGATCCAGTCAGGATTGGTCTTGCCGTCGCAAATCACCAGAATTTCAGAAGGCCCGGCGATCATGTCAATGCCGACCGTACCGAAGACATAGCGCTTAGCGGCGGCCACGTAGGCGTTGCCCGGCCCGACGATCTTGTCGACTGCAGGAATAGTTTCCGTGCCGTAGGCCAAAGCGGCAATGGCTTGAGCACCGCCGATGGTGTAGCACTCTTTGACGCCGGCCAAGCAGGCAGCAGCAAGAACGAGCTGATTGGGTTTGCCGCCCGGCGTCGGGACAACCATCACGATCTTTTTGCAGCCGGCAACGTGAGCGGGCATGGCGTTCATCAGAACGGAAGACGGATAAGCGGCTTTACCGCCGGGAACGTAAAGGCCGACGGAATCCAGCGGGATGTAGCGGATACCGAGTTTGGTGCCGTCTTCCTCAGTAATGGACCAGCTCTGTCCGAGTTCGTGTTCGTGGAACTCACGGATGCGCTGTGCGGCCTGTGTCAGAGCATCTTTCTGATCTTTCGGAAGCGTTTCAAGAGCTTCCTTCAGATCCTCTTCCGTCAGACGGAATTCGGCAACGCTCTTGGCGTCCATGTGGTCGAAACGATTGGTGTACTCAAGGACAGCCTCGTCGCCTCTGGCGCGGACATCCTGAACAATGGCCTCGGCGCGGCGTGTGATTTCGGGATCAACAGAGCTGTCGACTGCGACAAGTTCAGAGAATTTGGCCGCGAAGTCCGGCTGCTGGGTATTTAATCTTCTAATGCTCATTCTTTTTTCACCGTGTTTGCAAAAATTTCGATTAAGGGCAGCAGTTCCTGGCGCTTCAACTTCATTGCGGTACTGCCGACGATGAGGCGGGAGGAGATATAGTCAACCGTCTCCACCTCAACTAAGTTGTTTGCTTTAAGTGTTGCTCCGGTACTCACCAAGTCAACAATGGCGTCCGACAAACCGGAAATCGGAGCTAACTCCATCGAGCCGTAGAGTTTGATGAGATCAACGTGCACACCGACGCGCGCATAGTAGTCTCTCGAGTACTTCATGTACTTGGTCGCGATTCTTAAGCGTGCACCGCGTTTGACGCGGGCGGCGTAGTCAAAATCGCGGGGACAGGCTACGCACATGCGGCATTTGGCGATATTGAGGTCCAAAGGTACATAAAGACCGGCGCCGCCGTGTTCGTACAAGGAGTCCTTGCCGGCAACGCCCATGTCGGCCGCGCCGTACTGGACGTAGGTCGGGACGTCGCTCGCGCGGACGACCACGATTCTCAGATCCGGATTATTGGTTCCGATAATGAGCTTGCGGGAGGTTTCCGGATCCTCGAGCGGATAGATTCCGGCAGCGGCTAAAAACGGAAGCGTCTCGGTAAAGATTCTTCCCTTCGATAATGCCAAAGTAATCATGCTTTTACTCTCTTAATCTTGGCGCCGAGAGACGAAAGTTTCTGTTCCATTTTTTCGTAGCCGCGGTCCAAGTGATAAATACGATCTACCGTCGACTCGCCGTCTGCCGTCAATGCGGCAATCACGAGCGCTGCGCTGGCACGCAGGTCGGTTGCCATCAGCGGAGCGCCGGAAAGGCGTTCAACGCCGCGTACCACGGCATTGTTACCGTCAATGGTGATATCTGCACCCAAACGCTGCAGTTCGGGAACATGCATGAAACGGTTTTCAAAAATCGTCTCGGCAACGTGCGAGGCACCTTCAGCCGTCGTATTGAGCGCCATAAACTGAGCCTGCATATCTGTCGGGAATCCGGGATACGGAGCCGTACGAATATCTACGGCCTGGTGTTCCCCGGTCCCGTCGACTTCAATCCAGTCTTCTCCGGTCGTTACTTTGGCGCCGGCTTCTTCCAGTTTTTCAAGCACAGCCGTAAGCGTATGCGGATCGCAGTCGGTCACACGAATCTTGCCCTTGGTCATCACGGCGGCCACTAGGAAGCTTCCGACTTCGATTCGGTCGGAAATCACGCGATAAGTCGTTCCGTGCAGTTTCTTGACGCCTTCGATTTCCATCTGCGGGGAACCGATGCCCTTGATCTTGGCTCCCATCTTCACCAAGCAGTTTGCTAAATCAGCGACTTCGGGTTCGCGCGCGGCGTTGGCAAGCACCGTAGTACCTTCTGCCAAGACGGCTGCCATCAGAAGATTTTCCGTGCCGGTCACTGTGACCATGTCAGTCACGATATTGGTGCCGACGAGCTTGTCGGCATGCGCCGTAACATATCCGTGTTCAATAGAAATGTCGGCCCCGAGCGCTTTGAGGCCCTTGATGTGCTGGTCCACTGGGCGGGCACCGATCGAGCAGCCGCCGGGAAGCGACACTTTGGCCTTTCCGAAGCGTGCGAGCAGCGGGCCGAGCACCAGAATAGATGCACGCATCGTTTTAACTAAATCGTAGGGAGCTTCGGTTGAAGTGATATGCGAGGCACCGATCGTCACTTTATGGCCTTCCTGCGTCACCTTGCAGCCGAGTTCCTCTAAAAGCTTAAGCATGGTATGAACGTCAGCCAGATCCGGCACGTTCACAAAAGTCATCGGCTCATCTGTAAGAAGTGCGCATGCCAAAAGGGGAAGAGCTGCATTCTTGGCTCCGGATGCTTTGATTTCACCCTCTAGCGCCACACCGCCGGTGATAACTAATTTTTGCACTGAACAACTCCAATCGAATCAGCGTCTTGAGCGTTAACCTCCGCGTTAACTCTCTTAATTTATGGACAAAATGAGTTTAAAGCGTGATCTCGAGTTTAACCAAGATCACGGCAAGGATTTTTAGATTTTTACTTTGCGTATTCTCGCCAATCTTTGTTATCCATCTTGACGTAGTCCTTGCCTTTATAGTTCACGACCTTGGCATTGGCATTTTCGGAAACGGAATGCGTCTGCGGCAAGTCTTTCAAAAGGTCTTTCAGAGGAACTTCCCCTTCCGGTTTTCCGAAGTAGTTAGTCTCCAGAACGCGGCCGATCAGGGAGCTTACGGCGAGATAGCTCGTCTTAGTATCCACGGTAACCGGGCTGTCTGCGGGCGTTACGCCGATGAATTTCACCAAAGCAGGCACATGAGTGATCGCCGGACTCGGAATATCACGCAAATGCGCAACCTGCACCTTGTCGCCCTTTTCCGCTGCGCCGTGCTCAGGCACGACCACGAGCATGACCTTGCGTCCGCTCTTTTCCAAATCGGCAATCAGGCTGCCTAAGTCATCGAGCATGGCCTGCGCTCTGGGTTTGAAGGGTGCTAAACGGCGTTTGTTTGCAAAGCGGTTGCCGTCATGCAGTGCGATCATATTGATAAAGGTCGCGCTTCTGCCGCCTTTGTCTGCAGCGATCGTGTTTTCGTAATCTTTAAAGACTGCGCGGGCGTCTCCGATCGGCTCTTCATCAAAAGAGTCATAGCGCTTCGGATACTTCATTTCCGCAAGCTGCGGTGAAAGACCGGCCAGATGACGCAGACTCTGATAGAAGTTGTCGTACTTACCGCTGTGGTCCATGAAAACGTGCTGGTTGTAGCCCAAACGAGCCAGACGGTTCATGATTTCGCAGTCCGGATTGCGGCCTTCGTACAGATCTTCATGAGAGGGCTGCCCGCAGACGGATTTCAACAGACGCAGCGCAGCCGGCCCAGAATAAGAAGTCGCGGAGTTAAAGTTCTCAAAGCGAATATTGAACTGCTTTAGAACTTCGTGATTTTCCAGGCCGACGGCCCTCAAGTCGTCGTTGGAAAGTGAGCAGATATTCAGCAGAAGAATATCGAACGGCGTTGAATCTTTTGCCAGTTTGTCCGGCCACTCGGCTCTGCGGTCTTTTTCCGTGTCGTGGAAGCGCTTTAGCCATTCGTCGAGATTCTTCGAGGTAGGTTCAGCGGTCTGAGGAATGAGGTCGCTCTTCTTTTCTTCTTCTGCCGGTTTCTTAGCGCTTTCGGCGGAAGCGACCACTTCCGTTGCCGGCGCTCTGAGCTGGGCCACAAAAGGCTGCCAAAGCGGAGCGCAGAGAAGAATGAACAAATAACCGACGGTAAACGTCGTCACGCGAATGTAGTCACGAATTGCGTAATAAATGATGATGAGCGCGATACCGGCGCCGATCATCTCAAAATTCAAGAAGTTCAGAGCGGACTCAAGAAGATAGCCGCTTTCCATCGCCGCAAGGTTATGAAAGTTGCCTCGAATGCTGTCCAGACCCGGCAGCCAGCTTTCGGAGTAAACCAAAGCCGCGGCACAAACAACCGCAATCAGCGTGCGCAGCCAGCGCAGATAACGATTGCCGATCGGGAAGAGGACAAAAACCAAAAGCAGAACATTCTGCAGAAGGTTCAGCGAGAGATATCCGAATCCTCCGAGTAAAAATTCTCCGATAAAAAAGACGTTCCACAGACCGAGACCGGTCCACTTCACTTTCGTCTGCTTGTTTTTTTCAGTCGCAGCCATGCTCAGAACTTAACTTTATTCGTTTCTAGGTGTCATTGTTTTAACGGCCATATTGTCGGTAGGCAGAATCAGGCGCCCCTTCTCGTCGAAGGCATAAGCACGGTTATCAAACCCAAGACCGAAAACAGTCAGCACGTTGCGGTAATAATTATCGCCCTTCATTTCCGTCGTGGTGAGCACTGTACGAATCACTGCGCCAGCCTTGTCTGCAGCTACGTAGGGCAGGAAGCAGGCTCCGAAAGCGTTGACCTGACGGTTATTGACGGTCATGTCACCGATGTTGACCTTCTCAGGCGGAATATTGGTTGCCTTGACGAGGTTAATCATCGGCTCATACTGGCGCATCAGCACTTCATAGTTCTGATCCTTCGGCGACAGAATGCCGGACCAAAGATAGGTTCGGATGGCGTTGTAGCTGCCTTCCATCTTCTGAGGATCGACAAGGCGTCCCTGAGCGTCAAATTTAGCCCAGTCCGGCGCCACGCCGCTCGGAGAGCAGCGCACCATGGCGTTGATGGAACCTTCCAGCACCGGGAGCCAATACGGATCGTAATCGGCAAAGCGGCGCAGGATATGCGGCGGATAGTAGCTTGGGTTGATGGTGATCACGCCCTTCTCTTCAAATCCGACACGGCCCGGAAGGATGACCTTGCCGACGGTCGGCACGTCGCGAACCAGCTCTTTGAGCTTGGCAAGGTAACCATCCGCCTTCGGAAGGTAGGATGGATCATTCCAGATGCGGGCCGCTTCGATCAAACAGTAGGCAATCCACATGTCCGAGTCGGTCGCGTTGTTGGTATCCAGGATCTTGCCCGTTCCGTTGGGCGTGCCGTCCGGGATGCCCCAAAGCCAAGCCGGTTGGTTTTCGCCGAGATTCTTTTCCGTCCAGGCAAACATCTCGTCAAACGCCTTTTTGTCATTGGCCACCAGCGCGAAGAACATCCCGTAGGACTGACCTTCGGAGGTCGTGATGAGCTTGGCTTCGCTGTAGTCAACGACGCGGCCCTCAGGCGTAAGGTTCGTTGCTTTAAATTGGTCCCAAAGTTCCCAGGCGCCCGCAGGAGCTGCAAACACGGCAGAGATCAGGCAGGCAAGAAGAAATTTCTTTTTCATGTTGTCGGTCTCCTCTTAGTTGCGGCGGTTGCGGAAGCGGATCAGAGAATGCATCAGGTAGTAGATACCTCCGGCAAAGAGCAGTGCGCACACCAAGGTGAAGAGCACAAGAAGAAGCGGCTGATCAAGGAGCGAATACCAAACTCTCTGGTGCCACGGCAGGGAGCCCGTGTAGTAGTCGGGACCGACCATGTAGCTTGCAGGCTCGGCATTCGGTTTGAAAATCGCGATCCCGCCGCCGACCATCTTCAGGTCGCCCGGGTTCATCAGCCGTTTGTTCAGCAGGTAGCTTCCGTCCTGTCCGTCACCTAAGAGCGCGACGACCGAGCGGCCGCTGCCGTACGGAGATTCGTACTGAGCAATCGTGGCAATGCCGGTGTCTTCCGTAACAGTGGACTGAGGAGCTGTGTCTTTCGACTTTGCTCCGAAATTAGACTTCAAGTTGCCTTTAACTTTTTCAAGAATTACCTCAGGCTCGAGCTTATCGAGATTCCCGATATCGGTGCTGTTTTCGGCAAAGACCAAAATGTCACGGTGCTGTGCGTTGTCGTTCTGAATGGCAGAGTCGAATTTAACTTTTGTGACCGGAGCACCCGTCTGTGCACCGAAGCGGCCCATCGTGTTGAGCATTGTCGTCATGACATTGGCGGGTGCATCTTTTTTCATCAGCACCAAGGTCTGGGACAGGTCGGCGTACTTCGTAAACGGGTAGCCGCTTACGGTAAAGAGTTTCAGATCCGGGAGGCGTGCGAAGTGATAGAAACCTGAGAAGTCGATCGTGGAGTTCGGATCGATTTCCACTTGGTTCGGAATCAGGGTCACAGACTTGCAGTTGGCCTGAGTTCCTCCGTCAACCGCCAAACCGTATTGGAAGTCAAAAGTCAGCTGATTTTCTGCGGACAGCAGGCGGCTCGGAATCGATGTGTTGTTCCACAGATTTGCCAAGCCGTTAATGAACGAGAACTGCGACATAAACGAGTTGCTCGTTTTTGTCGGGCTCAGGTCATAAGACTCGACCAACTGGTCATTCAGCAGGAAGCGCATCTGAGCCGGTTCCCCGCCCATCGGACGGGTATAGCGGTAACGCAGATCCAGATTCACGTTGCTGCGGTTGACCATGAAAAGGTCCGGCGGAAGCCGCACGTCAAGTTTGATCGGAGCCGGATGCAAACCGGTGCTGGTGAGCTGGCCGCGGTACTTGGAAAGCTTCTCAAACGGAATCTTTTGATCGGTGTTGACCCAAGACGGCGCGTCATAAGCCTTGCGGTCCGGTTCACCCTTGAAGTTTTCAATCGTGACCATGCCTCCGACGATGCCGGCATCGGCCGTCGCCAGATAACGAGCGGCTGTCAGCAGGTCGTCAGCGTTGCGGCCGGCAATCACCAGAACTTTGGCGTACAGACTGTTCGGCGCATTTACGATCGAAATCGTCGGCGCTTCGACTCTGGGCAGGAACTTCAGGAAGTCGGGACGACTGTCATTGGTAACAAAAGCGACATAGTTCTGCTCGGCCGGCTGTTCGTTGTAGTAGACCGGAAATTCAATTCCGCGCCACTCGGAGCGCACACCAGCCCAAGAAGCGAGCACGGCGGCTGCTTCTTTGAAGTGATTGTCGGGCGCAGAAGCAAAAACCATCGGCAGCGTCGTTGCGGCCGGACTGATGGTGTTGACAAAAGGTGCCGGCAGAATCGAAAGATCGTTGGCTAAACGCAGCTTCTGAGTATTCAAAGACAGGTAGCTCGAAGAGTCGACTGTCAACCACAAGGCAGGATTTGCAGGAGAGCCGCAAATCTGCGTGTACTGACCGACAAACTCCAGTGTCAGACGGTTGGAGCTGTCAAACTGCTTTGCATTGAGATCCACCGTTGCAGAAACCTGATTGCCGAGCTGATCTTTGGTAATCGGAAGGCTCTTCTGCAGCTGGCCGTTTAAGTAAACATTGAGCTGGCTCTGCTGAGGAATCAAAGCCGGAGACGGCGTATAGCGAAGCGTGACCGAAGCCTTTGAAATCAGCTCGTTCTTTGCGGAATAAAAGCGGAAAGATCTTTCGTTGTAGATGCCCGTCATCTTGATCTGTTCAATTGCTCCTTCCGTGGAGTAATTAAACAAGGGACTGTCTTTGCGGATCACCGGGATTTCGTCTGTCCGGAAGGCCGGCTGAACATCCCGCATAAATGTGGCGGGTTCAGGGGCTGCGGACGCGACGCTCGCAAAAGCTGCACTCAGTGCGCAGAGCACTGTACCGGATAGAAGAAGAGAGAATTTTTTATTCTTAAACATATCTGACCGAGATCTTCCGAATGACTCATTAAGCCGTAATATTTCTAACTGCGTAAGATTTTAGTTCGTTATTACGCGCTATGAACCGATGAAATTGTTTTAGGCAAGTAGAGCGGATGATGTTCCTCGAAAGGAGAATTCTTGTTTTCGCGTCTAAGTGACGGGACTCGAGGAATGAAGCTGATGACCCACTTAAATGTCCAAACCGAAGCCTTTAGGAACCAACCGGCCTGAGGATTCGAGAAGTGCGCAAATGCCTCAGCGCCCATGCGTGCCATGTGCAGCAGCGCGAAGAATCCGTCAAACATTCCGTAGCCTTTAACTTTTGCTTGTCTCTGAATCCAGATGTCAGGCGTACCGAACGTGCACTCGACGTATTCCATTTCTTTAGTACGCGTCGGCTGCGCGACCAATAGTTCAACGACGCCGTTTTCAAACGCGGCTGTCACCGTGCAGTCAAATGTTGTCGAAGGCTTTTTCTTAGAACCGAAAATCAGTTTCACCGGTTCTTCGAGCGAAATCCTGCTTAAGTCCGAAGCGTTTTTCAGATCTACGACGCAGTCCTTTTGAGAGAAGGCTGACATGACCGCAGGGATCAATTCGTCTCCGACCTGAAGGTGTACCGATGCAGTGAAAGACACGCGCGGGAACTTGCGCTTCTGCACACTTTCAACCGTCACAGCCATCGCCGCAAACAGAATGATCAGGTTATAGATGATCCAGCCGAGATTGATTAAAAGCATCAGAACTTCATAAGCCCCTGCTCCGATCATTCGATAGATACCGATAAAGAAACCCGCCAGATTCAAAAGCAGAAGGTAGAAGTACGGGCGAGCAACTGCCCAGTCCAAATACTCTTTATCAATCACTCCGCCCTTGGCCGTCACGTTGAATTTGCCTTTATGAGGCGCGATGAGCGCGACGAGCGTCGGCACGAAAATGTACCAAGACAAAATCGTCTCATACAGCGCACTGATGAAGGGGAATCGGTAGCCGCGGTGAATCATGTACGTCGTCATCGTGGAATGCACCATATGCGGGATCAAGTACACGAAAATCGCGATCGCACTGGCGTAAATCACGTAGATATTGGCAAAGAGGAAGGGCAGCGGAGCGATTAAGAAGATGATTCGCGGCAGTCCGTGCAGGAAGTGAATCATCGCGTTTAGGAAGCACAGGCGCTGCGGAATCGTCAGGCCCTTGCCGAAAAGCGGATTATCCAAGCGGAAAATC
>LARN01000123.1 GCA_000980495.1 Acinetobacter sp. N54.MGS-139
CGGTCTAAAGTCTCCAGGAACTTTGTTCTTCTGGCACCGCCCAGCTGCGGTGAGGTTTCTGCAAATAAATCAGCGAATGTGGGGGCTTTAATCTTCATAGTCACACTTTTCGGTAGTGTGCTAATTATAGCATATCACCCACCTTTTGTGCAGAGGTTCCCTAAGTCAACTAACTTTGAAGAACGTTCTTGATCTGGTCGCTGGTTCTCATCAGATCGTAAGTCTGACTGTCGTCAAAGGCGGCAAAGACGGTACCGATGCGGTCGGTGATGACATACATATCGTCAGGAGTCTTTTCAATCCAGCCTAGGTCGACGAGCTTGGCGAGTTTACGGCGGACAGTTTCACGAGGAATGCCGGTAACGTCCGAAATCGAGAGGGCGTTGCAGGGCAGGTACTGTTTCTGGCCGTTGAACGATGCAGGCTGATAGCCGCGGCGTTCGTCGTAGAAGCGTTCTGTGTTGCGGGAAGCAATTTCACCGAGGACCAAGCAGAGCGTCAGATCGCCGTCATAGGCCTGATACATTGCGCGAAGGCGGCTGGTCATGAAGCGAAGAAGCAGGACGGATAAAACGTCTCGGTGAGAAGCGTAGGTTTCAGGAGAGACACCGGCGGGAATTCTGAGTCCGGACGGTAATTCGGTCGGGAAAGCGGCTCTGTCTTTCGGTGTGCGACGTGTTCTTAGCATTTTGTTTCTCCTATGTAACTTTTTGAATCCCTTGCTGAAAACTTTGTTTGATTTCGTTTTCAATGAAGTCATCATATCGGGAATTCCCGAGGTGAGCAAGTAAAAACCCATATTTATACATACCATATAAACAGTATATTCATAAAGTTACATAGGAGATTATTAGGGAAAAGAGTTAGGGATTACGCCTAAAATGCCCGTCGTTATTGGCTTCGCAATTTCTTAAGGAGAATTCGTTTTTTCGAAAAAATACCCAAAATGTGATTGCAATAAATTGTAAAATGAATGTAACTCTCTTTGTCAGCTAATCGAAAAATTTGATTTGTCAGGTTTAAAACCAATTTGGTAAGTTAATAATCTCAAGAGTTTCAAGAGTTTTTAGTTTGTATAACAATTATTTGTCCGCTTAATAACCTGTGTTACAAGGGTTGTAAGGGAAGGAACTTTTTTGGTAATCAGAGTCTTGACAGTTACTGTGCTTATCTTTTTTGATGGCTTAACTTGTTGTTTTGCAAAAGCTTGACTGAGAATTTTTCACAATACCAAAAATTTGGTATTTTGGGTTATTGTTCGTACAAAAATCACATTTATGTGCGAGAGCTTGTCTGTTCACGAGATCATAGGTTAGACAGAGACATTCTTTTTGGTATTGAATGACCTCCATGGAATAGAACCCTAAAAGTCGGGGAATAAATACATCTTGAGGCGAGTCAGCTAAATATTTCTTAAAAACCTATTGAAAAATATAGTTTTTTTCTTGACTTTTTAAGATGTGTGTATTATAATTATAAGCATATTTAAAGAAGGTTCCTGATCATGTCTAAGCCAATAACCGGAAAAACTACCACCTCTGTTTGGAAGCAAAAGCGTAAAAACGGCGATATTTACGTCTGGGAAAG
>LARN01000023.1 GCA_000980495.1 Acinetobacter sp. N54.MGS-139
TCTTTCATCAGACCATAGATGTTTTCTTTCTTCCATTCGATGGTAGGTGCTTTGCGGACGAAAGCAGCCATCGCTTCGAAAGAAGCATCTTCCTTGTCCTTGAGCTGAGCGGGCAGAGAAGAAGCATCAACCGGATTGTTATGGCAGAACAGCATTGCTGCTTTGGCAAGAGTCTGGAGGGTCGGTTCGCGGCTCTTCAGGAGAGCCATGACGCCGGGCAGGTCCTTGACGAGGCTCAGATCGCCGCCGAGCTTTTCAATTCTCGGTTTGACGAGCTCTGCAAGCTTCTTATCGTCATATTCTTTGATGTATTCGTGATTCAGCCAGTCCAGCTTCTTCATGCTGAAGCGGGCAGGAGAACGGCTGCAGTCGGAAAGTTCGAACCATTCGGCCAGCTGTTCGCGCGAGAATTTTTCGTCGTCCTTGTGCCCCCAGCCCAAGCGAGCCAGGTAGTTGAACAAGGCTTCCGGAAGATAGCCCTCTTCGTCATATTGCAGGACGCTGACAGTGCCGTTGCGCTTAGAAAGCTTCTGACCGTCTTCACCGTGGATCAGCGGCAAGTGTGCGAACGTCGGCAGGGGTGCGCCGATAGCGTTGTACAGATTGATCTGACGCGGAGTGTTGTTGATGTGGTCAGCACCGCGGATAACGTGGCTGATCTGCATATCCCAGTCGTCAACAACAACGGCAAAGTTGTAAGTCGGGATGCCATCGCCTCTCATGATCACGAGATCGTCCAATTCGGAATTCGCAACAGTAATTTCGCCGTAAACACCGTCTTCCCAAGTCACAACGCCATCGTCAGGGTTACGGAAACGAATAACCGGTGTAACACCTTCGGGAATAGGTTTACCGACACAGTTTTCTGGACGCCAGCGACCGTCATAACGAGGTTTTTCGCCGCGGGCCTTCTGTGCTTCACGCATCTCATCAAGCTCTTCCTTAGTGGCGTAGCACTTGTAGGCTAAGTCTTTAGCCAACAACTGGTCCACCACTTCCTTGTAACGAGGAAGGCGATTCATCTGATAGACGACTTCCTTATTGTCATAGTCGAGGTTGAGCCACTTCATTGCGTCCAGAATCACTTGAGTTGCTTCAGGAGTGGAACGCTCGCGGTCGGTATCTTCAATGCGAAGAAGGAATTCACCGCCGAAATGACGGGCAACAGCCCAACAATAAATCGCTGTACGAGCGGTTCCCAAATGCATCATTCCTGTAGGACTCGGAGCAATGCGAGTACGGACTTTTGTAAACATGGTTTTTAACTAATCCCGTGAATATTGAATTTCCCGCAAAAGCGCGGGGCAAGCATAAGTTTTGATTTTACCGCGTTAGGCTCCGGCCGATAAACGCTTTTCTCTTCCGACCACTCTATAAAAACAAAGGTCGGCCAAAACTCGGCCGACCTGAGTTAACCAATGTGCCTGTTAGCTAACGAACTGCCAGAGGATGAGCAGAACGAACTGACCTGAAAGGATTCGCAGGAACATCGCCAAGGGATAAACCGTTGAATATGCAACTGCGGATACGTTCTTTTCCGTCAGCGTGCTGGCGTAAGCCAAAGTGGGAGGATCGGTTGTTGCACCGGCAATCATGCCCACAATGCTGTGATAGTTCATCTTGTAGACCTTGCGGGCAATACTTCCGATGACAACCAAAGGAATAATCGTGATGAACAAACCTAAGAAGGCATAGAGCAGACCGTTGCCTTCGACGATCGCGTCAACGAACGGACGACCGGCGGCTAAACCCACGCTCGCAAGGAATAATGCGATGCCCATTTCACGGAGCATCAAGTTTGCGGACGCCGTGGTATAGGTGATGAGCTTGAAATTCGGACCGTAATAGCCCAGCAGAATCGCAACAATCAGCGGACCGCCGGCCAAACCCAATTTCAGCGGGACCGGCATGCCGGGAATGGCGATCGGAAGGCTGCCGAAAAGAATACCTACGGCGATACCGAGGAAAACAGAAATCAGGTTCGGATGATCGAGTTTCTTTTCCTGATTGCCGAGTTTGTCGGCCAAACGGCGAATCGAGCGCTCCGGACCAACGCAGTAGACCACGTCACCGATCTGAAAACGAAGATGCGGATACGGGAAAAGCGTCATACCGGCACGGAAGATACGTGTGATATTGACACCGTCGTAGCGGCTTAAGTGCAGGTCATGAACAGTCAAGCCGTTCATGGCGCTTCGGGTCACACGGATATTGCGTGCTGTAATCGGAGAACTTTCCGTAGCCAAGTCGACATCTTTATCTTCAGAACCGCAAAAAACCGTAATGGCGTCCTTGTTTTCTGCCGAAGCAACAATACGCATCACGTCGCCCACATGTACGGTGTCTTTAGCATGAGGACTGATGATCGTTCCTTTATGCAGCAGTCGAGAGCAAATAAACGGGCGGCCGATAAAGTTGCGAAGCTGTTCAAGCTGTTTTCCCTCTAAAGCGGCGTTCGTAACTTTTACGTGGAAGAAAATAGGAGCTTCGTTATTTTCCTTTTCTGCCTCTTCCCACATCCGGTCTTCTTCCTTGAGGTCAATGCGGAAAATAAAACGCAGACAGATGGAGGTCGCAATAATGGCCACAACGGCAAGCGGATAGGCGCAGGCATAGGCAACGGCAATATCCTCGCCCTTGTAATCCAGCATATTCAAGGCTTCCTGTGTCGCACCCAAACCCGGGGTGTTCGTCACAGCGCCGAAGTAAACACCGAGCATCTGCGGCAGCGAAACAGTATCGGAAAATGCGAAATACAGCCCTACCGTCACCGCTAAGCTAAGGAAAACAGCCAAAAGCGTCAGGAGATTTAACTGAATACCGCCGCTTCTGAAAGAGGAGAAAAAGGAAGGACCGACCTGCAGGCCGATAAAGAAGACAAAGAGAATCAGACCGAAGTCGCGCAGAAAATGCATGACCGTCGTGTTCACCGTAAAGCCGAAATAACCTGCTGCTAGGCCGGCGAACAGAACGAAGGTCACGCCGAGCGAGATTCCGAAAATTTTGATTCGTCCGAGCAGCAATCCGACCGTGATGACGATCGCATAAACCAAAAGAATATGCCCGACCGAATTTGAGTCGCTCCACAAAGAAACGAGCCAAACCATATTGATACCTTGGGAAATGATGTTTAATAAATAGAGAGTTTTACCGATAGTGATAAGGTCTCTCACAATGTGGAATAAATTTTAATTAGTTCTAGGAATGAGAAGTTTTAATTCTCATGAAACATCCTATTGTTTTCCCTAGCAAACTTTAAACTTTCGAATTTTTGCAAGCGTTTTTACTTAAGCCGGATTCATGATTTCTGAGAGCTAGGCCTCTTTTGCAACCGAGCATCCAATTATTTGGCGCAGATCAGCAACCGTTTTCGCTCGGGCACTCTTCGAGAAAAATCTTGTTTTTTGAGTTTGTAGGCAGAAATGACTGTATAAAACTTTATTTAGCAGATTAAATAGTCGAGTTTTCTACAGAGAAACAAAAGCCCGATGCTTCGTGCACCGGGCGAGAATTTGATCTGGTGCACGATACTGGTTTCGAACCAGTGACCCCTGCCGTGTGAAGGCAGTGCTCTACCCCTGAGCTAACCGTGCTTTCCAATGAAGCGTGATTCTACACGATTTTTTAATTCTTTTTCTTGCTCTGTTCGAGCGTTTTCTCAACGCCCAGATTAGCAAGGAAATCCGCGCGTTCATTACCCTCGATTCCATCGTGACCTTTGACCCAAACCCATTCAATGTCATGCGGTTTTGCGGCTTCGTACAGTTTTTTCCAAAGATCAGCATTCTTAACCGGAGAGCCGTCTGCCGTTTTCCAGCCTTTTTTGATCCATCCGTAGATCCACGCCGTCATTCCTTGTTGGACGTACTTGCTGTCTGTGTGCAGCGTAACTTTGCAAGGTTCTTTTAAACGACACAATGCTTCGGTCGGAGCCGTAAGTTCCATTTGATTATTCGTTGTACTTAGTGCTCCGCCGCAAAGCTCAAGCACATGACCCTTGTATTTCATCCATGCACCCCAGCCTCCGGGACCGGGATTGCCTTTGCTCGCGCCGTCGGTCCAAATTTCTACTTCTTTCATCTCAATTTAAAGTTACGTTGAATCAGTTCGGTCTTTATTCACTCTTGGGGGCAGGACGGCGTCCCAAGAAGAAAAACTTCTTGTTCACGGCACGCCCCACCAGCTTGCAGCCTGCTACTTCCTTCGTCGCACTGATCGCAAAAATTGCCCCGCATTGCGGCCACCAGCGATCACCGGCCTTCTCAATCCATGAGTCTTCTTTGCTCTGAGGAGAAGAAAACGTGAGGCCGTAGCATCCGAAAGCGCCTCGGTCGACATGGAATGAGAGTAAGTGCAGCCAGTCCCGAATCTGGAAAACTGACATAAACTGCCTGCCGGGCAGAAAGGTCTTTGCCCCAAAGCGTTGCATTTTAAAACGCAGACCCCATAAGCTCATCAAATTAAACCCCGTCAGAATAATCCTTCCGCCCGGAATCAATATCCGATAAATCTCTCTCAATAGAGCGTGAGGATCTTCAGAGACTTCCAAGGAGTGCGGCATGACGACCAGATCGATGCTCTCGCTCTCAAACGGCATGGCTTCAAACAGCATCTGCAGAGGCACGCGATCGTCCGTTTCCAAGAGCTGAGTCAGAGGCCGCAGAGTCGGCTCGGCAGCCACCTTGAGTCCGATTCGATTATTCTTTAAAAAATCGATTCCGGTCGCACCCAGCTGCACCGCGTTATATCCGAAACAATCGGATACCAATTTGTCGTACTGGTTCTGCTCCCACCGGAGGGCATACTGACCCAAGGATGAAGAGTAAAATTTTTCGAGTGTTATCGTTTCGGCCATAAATGACTGACGTTGCGGACGATGATAATTGAAACACAATCGCATCGATCCGGAATGATTTTCCATTAAAGTGCCTGATAATTGTATCTTTATCCTGACTTCTGAGCACCACTCCGATGTTTCTGAAAACCGCTCTCCGTACCTTGGCTTTGTCTTTGGTTTTAGCGCTTCCGCTGCACTCTTACGCTTCCGAACCTCCGGAGAGTGAAATTGAAGAAATCGTGACGCCCGGCGCCGATGACGACGAAATCTATACGGTTTGGACACGCGTACGAGACGGTTTCAAGATCCCGAACATGGAGAACTCAGTCGTTGACGAAAATCTTGCAAAGTATTCCAAACGTCCGGATTACTTGCAGCGCATGGCCAATCGCTCTCAGAAATATCTTTATCACATCATTGAAGAAGTCACCACCCGGGGGATGCCGACAGAAATTGCGCTCCTGCCTTTCGTAGAAAGTGCTTTTGTCACCAACGCCAAATCTCGAGTCAAAGCCGCAGGCCTTTGGCAATTCATGCCGGCAACAGGCAAGCATTACGAACTTGACCAGACAATGTGGAAAGACGAACGCTACGATGTTTTACAGAGCACTTCGGCGGCGCTTACTTACCTGCAGAGATTGCACGACGAATTCAACGATTGGCCGCTTGCCTTTGCTGCGTACAACTGGGGAGAAGGCAATGTTCACCGCGCGATTAAGCGCAACCAGTCTTTAGGACTTCCGACGGATTACATGTCGCTCAAGATGCCGGCTGAAACCCGCAACTACTACCCGAAACTTCAGGCGATCAAGAACATTGTTCAGAATCCGAACGACTACGGCATCAAACTCCCGACCATTTATAACGAACCCTTTTTCGTTCAAATCTTCAAAGATCAGGATATCGACGTCAAACGTGCCGCCAACCTCGCCGGCATGAGTCATGAAGAATTCAGCACTTTGAATCCCTCCTTCAACCGTCCCGTCATCGTAGCATCGCACAACCACTCGATGCTGATGCCGACCGATAAGCTCGACCAATTCATCGAAAATTTAGTCGCGTACCGCACCAGCGGTAAACCGCTTTCGAGCTGGACAACTTACCGAGTCAAACCCGAAGATACCGTTGCTTCCATCGCTCGTAAAGCTCACATGACGGAAACGGCCCTGCGCGAAGCAAACCAGATTCCGGTCGGAAGGCGAATTAAACCCGGTTCTTTGGTTCTTGTCAGCAAAGCAAGCGGGCTCGGAAACGCAGAAGACATCTCTTCCGACACAATTGATGCTTCATTTGCTTTAGCGCAAGACTACCGCCGCGTTACTTATCGCGTTCGCCGCGGCGACAATATGAGAAGTGTGGCACGACGCTTGGGCGTTTCGCCTGCGACCATCATGAAGAGCAACGGCCTGCGCTCCCAACGTCTGCGCGTCGGCCAGACACTTCGTGTCAATGTGCCGATCGTTACCCGTCAGACGACTTCCTCACGCCCCTCTACGGCTAGGAGTACTCCGAATACGCCGGTTGCATCCACCAAATTCTACGTCGTGCGTAAGGGCGACACGCTGTACAGCATCGCGAATCGATACGGCATCAGTGCTTCCGCGCTGAGAAACGCAAACAACATTTCGGGAAATAACATTTCTGTCGGTCAGCGTCTAACCATTAATGCTTCAGGCACCCCGACCAAACGCCACGTTGTGCTGGAGGAAGTCCCTGCCAAACTTCAAAAGCAGGTTAACAAACGGCCATTGGCTAACAAGGCAACCTACAAAGTTAGAAAAGGCGACACGCTTTTCTCTATTGCCTCTTCTGCCAATATGTCTGTCAACCAGCTAAAGAAATTAAACGGTATCCGCAACAACAATCTAAAAGTCGGACAAACATTAAAACTGGCACAGTAATCTTCGCTGCTATCCATTCAGGCGCAGGCTTCACATGCTCTGCGCTTTTTCTTTGCCGTTATTCTTCTGACCTTCGATTAAGCAATTTCGCGTTTTTGTTCACAAGTCCTGATTTGTTTTCTGTAATTCGTCCTGAATTCGGCAAAATTTGCTCTTTTAATCTCAAAGTCGCTTAATATCTCATCAGTTTTAAAATTCCTTAGGACGAACAATGAGTTTGCTCAAAGACAAAAAAATCTTGCTGACGGGTGTGTTATCTAACCGCTCTATCGCTTACGGTATTGCCAAGGCTTGTCATCGTGAAGGCGCTCAGCTCGCTTTCACCTACCAGAATGAAAGATTCTTGGATCGCATCACGGGCTTTGCTAAAGAATTTGACAGCGATATCGTCCTTCCGCTGGACGTTGCCGATGACGCACAGATTTTTGCTCTTGCCGAGACGCTTAAAAACACGTGGGGAACATTGGACGGTGTCGTTCACTCCATCGGATTTGCGCCACGCGAAGCCATTCAGGGTGACTTTTTAGACGGTTTGTCACGCGATGCCTTCAAAACAGCACTCGATATTTCCGCCTACTCCTTCCCTGCATTGGTTAAGGCCCTGGTTCCTCTGATGGAAGGCCATCCTTCCTCCGTCCTGACGCTGACTTACTTAGGCAGCGAACGCGTCGTCCCGAATTACAACACTATGGGCGTGGCTAAAGCAGCTCTTGAGGCCTCTGTCCGCTACCTGACCAACAGCTTAGGCCCCAAAGGCATTCGTGCCAACGCTATTTCTTCCGGTCCGATCAAGACGCTGGCTGCCAGCGGCATCAAGGATTTCTCCAAGATTCTGAAATACATGGAGACCTCCGCTCCGCTCAGACGCACGGTCACGATCGACGAAGTCGGCAATACGGCAGCCTTCCTGCTCTCCGACTACGCTTCCGGTATCACGGGCGATAATGTTTACGTCGACGCCGGTTTCCACGCCGTCGCTGTCCCCGATCTTTTGGAATAAGGATTCATCATGCATTTTTGGGCTTTCATCGGAAGTCTGCTTCTTGCTTCCGGCGTTGCTATGGGAGCGTATGGTGCACACGGCTTACGGGCCATCGTGGATGTACCTCGTTCCATCGAAGCTTTTGAATATGCGGTTCAGTATCAGCTCATCAGCGCTTTAGGTTTTTTTGCCATCGCTTGGGCAACAAACCACTTCAAGGCCGGTTTAGTCAACCTGGCCGGCCTCCTGCTTCTGATCGGAACGATCGGTTTTTCTCTGAGTATTTATCTGTTGGTTCTCGCTCAGTGGAGACCTTGGCCGTTGGTCACTCCGATCTCCGGCGGTTTCATGATCGCCGCCTGGATCGTTATGGCAATTGCCTGTCTGACTTCTAAGCCGAAGCACAGTTCCTTCTATTAACTTCGTTTTGTTCCGAAAGATCGATGCTCTCTTCTCTGCCTTATCCGCTTTTATTTGTGACCGACTGCTCCGAGCGGCCGCCGCAAAAGTATATCGACAGATATCTGAGCCCCGCTTTGCTGAAATATGCGGCAAATCATCCTTTGGAACAAAACGCTGTTCTCTGGAGCCGCTTGCTCCTTCTTTCCATTCCTTACCAGCAGCATCCGGACGATCCTCCTTTGATGATCGTTTCGGATCGTTTTACTAAGAGCCTGACGCTTGGCGGAGACTCCTATCACTACTGCAAGACTGATTGGCAGGGAGACAACCTGGCGCTCGTCGTCTCCGACCTCCCGGTTTTCCTTTCCTTTAAGTCGTTCGATTCGGTTAATGACCATTTAAAGGAAATCGCCAGACTGCGATTTCCCGCCATCATTAACAATTGGATTGATCGTCAGGAAAATTCCGAGCTGGCTTTTTACCAATACTGGACCTTGAGTGAGTGCTTAAAAGATCGCGACGACCCGACGGTTCGAATCAAAATTGACGATGATGACTGTTTGACTGTTCGAGGCTCCAGTGTGCTCCTTCGGGAAACCTTCCAGTTTTGGACGTCTGAGGAGTGGATATGTTCCGTTCAGGGACCGGCCCTCACGAATTTACTCTATGAGGTCAGAGAGCCGAAGAAAACTTTACAGATGCTTGATGAGGCTTTCGAAAAATTTGGTACGGAGTAAAGACAATGACAAAAGAATTCAGCACCGTCGGGGTTTTCGGAAAACGAGACTCTCTCGATTACGAACCTCTGCGAATTATTGCCGAGCTGCTCATTAAATCCGGACGCCAAGTTTTACTGGAGAAAAAGCCGGCAGAAGCCCTTTCGCTCGGCGAAGGTTATACCCGAGACGAAATCGGTAAAAAATCCGACCTCATCATCATTTACGGCGGAGACGGAACCTTCTTAGGTGTTTCTCGCCGGATGGCGCACTACGATGTGCCTTTCATCGGCATCAACGCCGGACGTCTCGGTTTTGTCACCGATATTCCTTCCGACAAAATGGTCGAAGAAATTTCCGAGATCTTAAGCGGCCACTATTACACCGATACCCGCTGCCTCTTAGAAGGCATTCAGATCCGCAACGGTAAAGAGATCTATCGCAATGTTGCCGTCAACGAGATCTGCGTTTCCCGCGGTAATTCAGGCGGCATGATCGAAGTATCAGTTTCGGTAAATAAACTTCCGATGAGCCGTCAAAGAGCCGACGGTTTGATCGTGTCCACGCCGACCGGCTCGACCGCTTATGCGCTAAGCGTCGGAGGTCCGATGATTTATCCGTCGGTTGCCTGCACGCTTTTAATTCCTGTAGCACCGCATTCCCTGGCGAATCGTCCGATCGTGATTCCGGAGAATTCTCTGATTGAGATTACCGTGACGGATATGAGAGACGCCACGCTGTATTTCGACATGCAGGATAATTCTGAGGTTTTAGTAGGGGATATCATTAAGGCATCCCCCTATCCTCATCGCGTTAAAATTCTTCATCCGAGTCGGCACAACTACTTCGATACGTTGTGCAAAAAATTACATTGGAACTACCTTCCCACGGACCGATAATCTCTCATGCTCAGTTCACTGAACATTCGCGACTTTGTCATCGTTGACAAACTTGATTTGGAATTTTCAGACGGTTTTACTGCACTCACCGGCGAGACCGGTGCAGGCAAATCGATCCTCATTGACGCACTTCAGCTTCTCTTCGGCGCTCGCTCCGATCCGGAAGTTATTCGTGCCGGCGCCCAAAAGTCCGACCTCACTGCCTGCTTTACGATCAATGACAAGATCAAATCCTGGCTCGAGGAACGTGAACTTACCGGCGTCAACGGTGAGTTGGTTTTAAGGAGAACGTTAGATATTAAAGGCCGGAGCCGTTCATGGATTAACGGCACGCCGTGCTCCCTTTCTCAATTAAAAGAGCTCAGCCACATGCTTGTCGTCGTACACGGCCAGCATGCCCACCAATCTTTGCTCCGCAAAGGTTCTCAGTTGGAAATGCTCGATGCTTACTCCGGACTGCGTCCTCAGGTCGATGCCGTTCGTTCTGCGTGGACACAGTGGCGTGAAGCACAAAAGACCCTTGAAGAAGCCAGAGAAAGGCAGGCGTTTAACCAGGCAGAACTTGAACGCATGAAATGGTTCTTGGAAGACATGAAAGAGCTTTCTCCGATCAAAGGAGAATGGGCTCGCATCAATGAAGAACACACACGACTTTCGCGCTATAACGACATTATTGATTCCTGCCAAAAAGCCAGAGAGGCTTTGACCGAAGCCGATTACAGCGCCTTGGAGCTCGTCGATTCCGCCATCAGCGCTATCGGCGATGTCTCGGACGTCGACGCAAAACTTGAGAAAATCTACACGCAGCTTAACGATGCTCGTGAAATTATTGATTCCGCATCCGACGATGTGGAGCACTACTTAGATCGCACAGACTTTGACGAAGCTCGTTTCGAAGAGCTCGATCAAAGAATTAATCTCTATCTCGAACTGGCGCGCAAATATCACGTCGAACCGGATGAGCTTTATGCAGAAATGCAGAAAGTCACCGAAAAGGCTGTTGAGATGGAAGGACTGAGCGATCTGACGGCACTCTTTAATAAAGCGCACGAGGCAAAGACTCAATACGACAAACTTGCCTCAGAACTTTCCAAAGAGCGCAAAAAAGGCGCGTTGAAAATGCAGAAGAGCATCACGGATGTCATGCAGACATTGGCGATGGCAGGAGGCTCCTTTGAAGTTGCGGTCACAGAAGCTGAAGCACCTTCCTCCGTGGGTATCGACCATTGTGAGTTCTTGGTCGCAGGTCACGCCGGTGTCCCTCGCCGATCCCTTTCTAAGGTTGCTTCCGGCGGTGAATTAGCGCGTATCAGTCTTGCGATTGCCGTTACCGATACGATGACTGCCACAGTTGACACATTGATCTTTGACGAGGTCGACTCAGGCATAGGCGGCGCGGTTGCAGAAACCGTCGGCCGTCTTCTGGCTCAGCTCGGTGAGCATCAGCAGGCCCTTTGCGTCACGCATCTGCCGCAGGTTGCCAGCTGTGCTTCTCACCACTTCAAGATTGAAAAGAAAGCTGCCGCTGAGGGCGAAGCTCCGATCTCCAATGTGTATCCGCTCAGTGAAGATCAGAGAGTCCGGGAAATCGCCCGCATGCTCGGCGGCCTAACGATCACTCAGAAAACGCTGGATCATGCCAGAGAAATGCTGAGGCGTTAACTTCAGTAAAAAAAAGAAAGGATCCCAAAAATCGAGGATCCTTTCTTTTTGTGCATTCCGGACTGAAAATCAGATTTCTCTCTTTTCAGCCTTATGCTTTTGGCATTCAGGGCAAACGCCGTATAGAGCCATAGAGTGATCTACGAGTTCATAGCCGTGTTGCTTGGCAACTTCTGCTTGGCGTTTTTCCACTTCTTCGTCCACAAATTCGACGACCTTGCCGCACATCACGCAGATCAGATGGTCATGATGATGTCCGTCATCCAGTTCAAATACTGCAGTTCCGTGCTCAAAATTTCTACGAGTCAGAATACCGGCGGAGGCAAACTGGGCCAAGACTCTATAAACGGTGGCTAGACCAACGTCTTCTCCCGTGTTTACAAGTTCTTTGTAAACTTCTTCAGCACTCAAGTGACGGTCTTCACCAGCCTTTGCGCGTTCCTGAAAAATTTCAAGAATTTTGAGACGAGGCCCCGTTGCTTTTAAGCCGAGGTTTTTTAAATTTTTGGCGTTTTCTTGTTGTGTATCTGGCATATTTTGTTCCAACCTCGAGATTTACAAGTTCGATGGTTTTTTGATCAAGTCTTATCGATTATCATACAGGCTTGATAATATTTCTACTCCCTGTTTTTCTAAATGAAACGGTTAATTTTTTGCGCACTTCTTCCTATCACTCTCTTATCCGGGTGCTCTTCCGTTAGTGACCATATCCCCGGATGGCTCAAGCCTTATACCCCGGACGTTCATCAGGGCAATGTCGTGACTTCCGAAATGGTTGACGCGCTCCACGAGGGAATGACAAAGAACCAGGTTATCTTCCTTCTGGGTACGCCTGCGCTGCGCAACTTATTCCATAAAGAACAGTGGAATTACGTGTATTACCATAAACCTCGTTTCGGCCAGACCAGCATCCGCAAGCTGGAAATCACATTTGATGAAGACGGACGCGTAGAAAGCTTCAAGTCCGACAAGATGCCTGACGAAACCAACGCTGACTTGGCAATCCTCGGTGAGCGCGCCAGAGAAAGCACGTTGAAGCGTCAGGAAGAACTGGAAAAGGAAAAACAGGAAGTTCAGCAGCCCGCTTCGGAAGGAACTCAGCAAGCTGCGGAAACCGAGCCCTCAAAAGAGGAAACGACCGAAACTCCGGCCGCTCAATAACCTCGAGCAAAAATCGCACATAGCTCACGGCACCGCAAAAATCGGTGCCGTTTGTTTTTGTGAAATCGAGCCAGGTCGGATTTCCGGCAAATTTAGAGTAAATTAAAGAGTTACTGCGGAGCGTCTCTACGGCATTTTCAACAATTTAACTTTCCCGTCGTTCAGGGCGTTCCCGATCCTAACTACAACTTAACCTTCCGGAGTATTTATGGTCAAAATCGCAGTCGCCGGCGCCAAAGGGCATATGGGCAAAATGATTATCGATGCCGTTTGGAACATGGAAGGCGCAGAATTAGTTGCTGCCCTCGCACACAAAGGTACCGATAAATGGGAAGCCGATGAAGATGCCGGCGCCTCCTTGGGCTACAACACCGGCGTGAAGATCACAGATGACTACAGCGTGCTTCGCACGAGCGGTGCACAGGTACTGATCGACTTCACTCGTCCGGAAGGTACTAAAGAATTTTTGAAGATCTGCTCTGATGCCGGCATCGGCATGGTCATCGGAACGACCGGATTAGATGCGGAAGGCAAAGCCGCCATTGAGGAGGCCGCCAAGGTGATCCCCATCGTTTTTTCTCCGAACATGAGTGTAGGCGTAAACGTCACATACAAGCTGCTTGAGCTTGCAGCAAAACTGCTCAAAGACTACGACGCAGAAATTTTTGAAATGCACCACAACCGTAAAGTCGATGCTCCAAGCGGCACAGCCATCGCTATGGGTAAGGCCATTGCAGATGCTCGAGGACAGAATTTTGAAGAAGTCGCCGTATGGGCGCGTCAGGGTCATACCGGCCCGAGAGTGCCCGGCTCTATCGGTTTTGCGGCACTGCGCGGCGGTGACGTGGTCGGTGACCATCAGGTAACTTTTGCAGGCAGCGGCGAGAGAATCGTAATTTCTCATCTGTCGAGCTCTCGTGCCGGCTACGCTCAAGGCGCCGTTAAAGCCGCCCTTTGGGAAGCCGAAAAAAAGCCCGGACTTTATTCCATGAGCGATGTTCTCGGCTTGTAATTTATGAATCGGGAAGAAGCATTCAAAATCCTTGAGGCAAGAATCCTTGAGCTTCTGAACCGCATCAGCCATCTTGAGGAGGAGAACACTCGTCTGAAAAACGACCTCTCCTCCAAGACCGCTCAGCTGCAGGCGGCCCAAACCAAAGTCAGCATTGCGGCCGAACAGCTTCACATTGAGCTTGATCGTCTCAGAGCGTTCAAAGACAGATACCGAAATCCCTGATTTCTATGCTTTACACTATTGCGATTCAAAACTTAAGGCTTCAAGTCTCTGTACCGGACTCAGCCGATACGGCTGCACTTGATAAAGTGATCCGTGAATTCAACGACCATCTCATGACCTTTAACGGCGGCAAGCCGGTTGAGTTATTCGAGAGCAAGGAAATTAAGCTCCTAATCTTCACACTTATCTCTTTCATTCTCGGAATGCAAAAAAAACAGGATGAGTTGGAAGAAAAGCTGCGGGAGAAGACCTCCTCCGTACCGACGGACGAAGGTAAAGAAGTAAACATTCGTGACGACAGCGAGACCATCGAGACGATCAAAACACTAATTTCCCTTTGCGACAGAGGACTTACCAAAAATCCATGATTTCGAATACGCCCGAATAGCGCAATTAGCTTTAATACGGACTTTAAAAAATTTTCGAGAAGGCTACAATACAAATCGTCCCCTGCGAAATTCGAGCATCGGCTGTTGTTCTTTGAACCAATACTCTAGTTTCGGGGGCTCATTGACAGACCATTAAGTTGAGCGGCACGCGCTGTTGCTCCTTGTGCCTGGCATAGGCCTCCACCCTGAACCCTCGGTTCAGGACTCAAGCCGGACGGTTTCGGCGGGAGACACAAAAACGCTCTCGAACTTCGAGAGCTTTTTTGTGTCCGCTGCTTTTCTACTTGGCAGGCGGTTCATAAGGCCGAAAACAAATCAAATACAAAAAATTCAATGCATTAACTTTGGCCTTACAATACCCGCAACTCTTAACTGTCTCAAAAATCGGAACGATTTCCTCGAGGCTCAACCTTAATTTAAGTAAGAAGAAAAGAATTATGTCTTTTACGATCAAACTCGCCGGCACGCCTTATGAGTTCAAGGCCGAAGCCACTGAAACTATTCTTGAAGCCGGTGACAAAGCCGGTTTTCTGCTGCCGAGCGCCTGCCGCAGCGGCGCCTGCGGTGCCTGCAAGGCTCAAATCATTTCCGGTACTGTTGCATTGGGACCTCATGAGCCTTTTGCACTGACCGAAGCCGACCAGAAACTCGGTCTGACTCTTCTTTGCCGTGCCAAGGCAACTTCCGACTGCGAAATCAAAGTTAGCGATGTCAAACTGGCTCAAAAGAAACCGGAAGGTATCCAGGCGGAAATCGTTGAGAAGACACTGCTGGATCCATGCATCATGCGCTTAGTTTTGAAGCGTGCCGACGGCGGCGTCTTTGAATTCAAAGCCGGCCAGACCTACGCCGTCGAGCTTCCCGGAAACCAGAAACGCTATTACTCCGTCGCCAGCTCTCAGAACCAGAAAGAGACCGTCGAATTCCTGATCCGCAAAGTCACCAATGGTATGTTCACGGGCATGCTCTTCTCCGACATGATCCGCGTCGGCGATAAGATGCGCCTGAAAGGACCGGAGGGCACCAGCACTTTCCAGACACCGAAGGGCCGTAAAGCCGTCTTCCTCGCTACCGGAACCGGCATTGCTTCCGTCAAGAGCATTGTTTCCACACTGGTAGAAAACAATGACCTCGAAGGCCGCGAACTCTTTATTTACTGGGGCGTCCTCACCTCTCAGGAACTTGTCGTCGGAGAAATCTTCGAAGAATGGGCCGCCGCTCATCCGCAGATCCATTACACCGGCGTCGTATCCCGTGAGGACACCTGGCCCGGTGCGAAAGGTCACGTTCAGACTTTTGCAGCAGCCGACAACGGTGACATGACCGATATGGATGCCTATCTCTGCGGAAGCAACTCCATGATTAAAGCCGCAGTGAACTATTTAACAGCTCGCTGCGGCCTTCGTGAAGATCACATCTTCATGGATAACTTCGGTTTCTAAGCTTTTCGACGGCAGGCCCAAATCCAAAGGCCTGCCCCGATAATGATCATCGGCAGCGAAAGCCACTGGCCTCTTGAAAGATCCAAGGCCTGAAGACCTAAGTAGCTGTCGGGCTCGCGGAAGAATTCCACAACAAAACGAGCCAGCCCGTAACCGAATAAGAAGAGACCCGAGACTGCACCTGCGGGTCTCTCTTTTATTGAATAAATCCAGACGACGAAGAACAGCACCAGTCCCTCCAAAGTTGCTTCGTAAAGCTGAGAAGGATGGCGCGGAACGCCGTCTCCTGCCTGCGGGAAAATCATGCTCCAGGGCAAGTCAGCCGAGGCGACTCTTCCCCAAAGTTCTCCGTTAATAAAGTTTCCGAGTCGACCGAAGAAAAATCCGAGCGGCACCAAAGGAGCAACAAAATCGCCAACCGTGAGGATGGATTTCTTGTTTCTCCACGCGAAATAAAAGAGCGCAAGAATGACGCCGATGAATCCGCCGTGCGCGCTCATACCACCCTGCCATACCGCGAAGATTTCAAGCGGATGTGTCAGGTAGTATTCCGGCTGATAGAGCAGCACAAAACCCAAGCGGCCGCCGACGATCACGCCGACCATGCCGACAAAGAGCAAATCTTCAAGATTCGCCTTGGTTATTCCTCTCCACTCCTGACGGCAGCGGTAGAGACCCAAGAGATAAAAAAGCGTAAAGCCGATCAGATACATCAGACCGTACCAATGCACGGCCAATGGTCCCGCCTGAACGGCAATCGGATCAAACTGAGGATGAACCAGCATTCTTTAGGCCTCGTATTCAGAACGGAGGTTCTCGACGTAACCTTCAACGTCCTCCAGAATTTCCAAACCGTGCTCATCAGCACCGGCTCGGGCTTCTTCGAGCTCTTCGTAGAACTGAGTAAACGTTCTTGAGTCCCCCAAACCTTTGACAAGCTTGTTGTATTTGTGAAGACGCCACAGTCTTTCAGTTTCCGGAGTGAGTGCATACTCCGGGTAGTTGCGCCCCATGAAATACAGCGTCAGCTCCGCTAAATCTTCTCGATCAAACTCAAGCCGATCGAAAGCATCTGCCATCTCTTCAGGAGGCAAAGCTCTAAAGTTGGCCATCTTTCGGGCATCCGAGTTACTCGGGAAGCCTCCGCTGTAAAGAGCTTCTTCCGGAATGTCCCTGGCGTGCTCTTCGGCCTTTCTGTCTGCGAGCGCCATAAAGAGCGGCTGAAGTTCTGGCAGGCGATCCACGGATGCAAGAATCTTCGAGGCGTTCTCGGAGTAATAGCTTGCAGGCTGTTCGAATAAGCCTTGACCGCTCTTCGTGATCCAAGCAGACATACCCTTCATAAGGAAGGGCTGCTTTTTGGTTTTAATGCGCACAAAGGGCAGCGGTTTGATGCCCTGCTCTTTTTGCTCACGCGTCACGAAGGATCTTTCCTTCATGTCTTTTTCCGTGATCGCCCACATTTCGCTCGGATCTGCGGAAAGGTCCCAGCAAATCCATTCGTTTCGAACGGAAGGATTCTCAAAGAGCGGCATCACCGGTCTTAAGCCTCTGCGATGATGGAGACTGTAGCGATCCACATAGAGAAGCGGACGTCTTTCATTCAGAAGCTCGACGATCTTGTCGGACTTGCTGATCGAAAGCGCATACTCCCAAAGGCGAGGATTCTTGCTTGCAATCAGTTTGGCCAGCTGCAGTGTTGCAAAAGCATCCGAGCTTGCGTCATGCGCGTGACGGTGGGGCAGCTGATTTGCAGGCGTCAGGCGATCCAATTTGAAAGAAACCGTACCGTCTTCTTTCGTCGGCCATTTCAAAATCTGCGGCGCCACCGCATAAACGGCAATCACTAAAAGAAAAACGTCAAATCGTCCGCGTCCGTCTCCGTACTCGGTGTCGTAGGCCGGAAGCAGATTGCGCCAGAACATGAAGCGCGTCATCTCATCGTCGTAATTACGATTGTTGTAGCCGATCGTAATCGTGCCGGGTTTGCCCATTTCATCTCGGATGACTTTGGCGAAATCGGCCTCAGCCAGCGCATTTTCTTCATCCATGAGCGACATCGGCGTAATGCCCGTCACCAGAGAAGAACCGGGAGACGGGATGTAGTCGTCCGCAAGCTGGGCGTAAAGCACCATGCTTTGTCCGATGATATTGAAATTGGTATCGGTACGAAATGATCCGTACTGCACGGGGCGGTCTTTACGTGCCTCTGTTCCGAATGTTTCGTAGTCGTACCAAAGGTAAGTTGTTGAATTGTTGACGGTATCGGTCATGGACTTTTCGCAAAATGAAGTAGGCCAATATTACAAGAATCCTCAGTTATCCGACACATTCGCAGGCGCGGCTAGGCGTAAAAAAACGAAAGCCGGCGTTTCTGCCGGCTCACACTCTGGAAAAGCTTAACTTACATCGCCAAGTATGCTTGTCTAATCATGTAGAGGCAGACGAAGCACAGCAGGCAGGCGAAGATCTTCTTAAGCGGCTTCGTATCGATAGAGTGGGCAACCTTAGCGCCAAGCGGTGCAAAAAGCACACTGGTAATCGCAACTGAGAACAAAGCCGGAATACAAATGTAGCCAAGGTCAATCGGCCAGAGAGGCAGACCCGACACGTTCCAGCCGCTGATGATGTAGCCGATAGTGCCGAAGAGCGCAATCGGGAAGCCGAAAGCTGCACTGGTCGCCACAGCGTTCTGCATTTTGACGTTGCACCAAACCATCCAGGGAACGGAGATAAAGCCGCCGCCGGCGCCCACAAGGGCGGAGAGAATACCGATCGCGATGCCCATGAAGAACTTGCCCATCGTTCCCGGCAGATTGCGGTCCGGACGCGGGGATTTATTCAGGAACATCTTGAACGCGGAGAACCCGACGAAACCGGCGAAAATCAAGGACAGCCAGAATGTCGGCAGCCAGCCTGCGATCTGTGCACCGACGACCGCACCGACCAAAATACCGGGGGCGACAGAGGCCACGACATTCCACAGAACGGCGCCGCGTTTATGGTGAGCTCTGACGGAAGAAAGCGAAGTAAAAGCGATCGTTGCCAATGACGTCGCGATGGCCACGTGAACGATGTGATCGTGCGGAATCAAACTCGACGGGATCAGCATAATCAGGAACGGTGTAATGATCATGCCGCCGCCGATACCCAGTAGGCCTGCCATAAATCCCGTAAAGCAGCCTAATAAAGCCATAAGGCCGATTGTTGTGAGTGCCACTTAATCCTCTTATATGGTTTGAGAATTTGAAAATTTGAATAAGAAAAATCTTAGCGCTTATCTTCGTTTTTTAACGGCTTTTCGCTGGAAGTGGCGTAAATACTAGGTTTGCGGGATGAGGTACGGCTGAAGCGCTTTCCACTCGTCTTCATTCACGGGCGTGATCGAGAGGCGATTGCCCTTTTGAAGGACGCGCATTCCCTCACAGCCGGGAATCGTTCGAAGCTCTGCGATGGAAACCAGTCTGACCTTATGCAGTACGCGAACATCGACCTGAACCCAGCGCGGTTTTTCCTGAGTGCTCTTAGCATCGAAGTATCCGGAAGTTTCTTCAAACTGTGTCGGATCCGGATAAGGTTCGGAAGCTATCTCACCAATGCCGACGATCCCGGGCTGAGCGCAGGAAGAATGATAGAAAAGAACCGGATCTCCGATCTTGCAAAGATCTCTCATGAAGTTGCGGGCCTGGTAATTACGGACGCCGAACCACCCGACTTTGCAGCCGTCCATCTGCAGGACGTCATCAACGGAAACTTCGCTTGGCTCCGATTTCATCAGCCATGCATAGTGCTCAAAACCTGCCATAATTTGTCTACCTCTATTTACTGAGAAGCTCCTTATATCATGTCTTCAGACTCTGTCCAACTTTGTTTGTCCCGCAAGACCGGAGAAATGCTTCAAAGACTCCGTGCCAATCGCCCTCTCGTTCATTGCATTACTAATGAAGTCGTACAGGAAATTACGGCTGACGTGCTTCTTGCCGCAGGGGCCTCCCCCGCGATGGTAGTAGGCGAAGGCGAAGCCGAATATTTCGCCGGCATTGCCTCTGCACTTTCGGTCAACGTCGGAACACCGTACGAAGCACGTATCGAAACCATGAAGAAAGCAATTCGCGGCGCTCTTGCCGCAGGTAAACCATGGGTTCTCGATCCGGTTGCCGCCGGCGGCATTCCCTGGCGCGACAAAATCATTTTTGAACTCTTAGAAATGCATCCGACAGCGGTCCGAGGCAACGCTTCCGAGATTCGTTTCTTAGCCGGTGTGGGCACCGGCGGCAAAGGAGTGGATAGTTTGGATGACTCTTCTTCCGCCATTGAAGCGGCCAAGGCCCTTGCCCGTAAGTACAAAACATTTGTCGTGGTAACGGGACACAAGGACTACGCCACAGACGGCGAACGCGTGCTTTGCGCCGTCGGAGGCAGTGAAATGATGACGTTAGTCGTCGGAACAGGTTGCTCGCTATCAGCCCTTCTCGCCGCTTTCCTCGGAGGCGCGGAGCGCTCGCTTGAGGCCTGCATTGCCTGCTGCGACTACGTAAACTACGCCAACGACACCGCTTCTACCCGCTCGAGCGGTCCCGGGTCCTTCCACGTCCAATATTTAGACGCCCTCTATCAAATCCGCCCCGAAGATTTCAGAAAATGAAAGCAGATAGAAAATTAGATCTCTCGCTGTACTTGGTGCTTGACGCCAACCTTTGTAAAACTCCGGAAGGAATGGTTGAAACGACAAGAAAAGCAGTAGAAGGCGGTTGTACCGTTGTCCAGCTTCGCGCGCCGGAATGGAAAAAGAAGAAGCAGCTTGAGGCTGCGTTTCTTCTCAAGAAGCTTCTTAAAGATACGGATGTACTTTTCATTGTGGATGACCACATTGATATCGCTTTACTCAGCGGGGCAGACGGAGTTCACGTCGGACAAGAAGACATCGATCCGAAGTACGTTAGACAGCTTTTAGGTCCCGACGCCGTAGTCGGCTTGTCCGTCGGAAGCATTGCAGAATTAAACACCATCGGGCCGGAGGTTGATTACATCGGAATCGGGCCGGTGTTTTCTACCAAGACAAAAGTCGATGCAGGCGCAGCGGTGGGCCTAGACCTGCTGGAATACATTTCCAAAGAAGCGGGACTTCCTAACGTTGCCATCGGCGGCATCAATCAAAGCAATGCCGCGGACTGCATTCGTCACGGAGCCGACGGTGTCGCAGTCGTCTCCGCAATCTGCGGCGCGGAAAATCCGAGGGCCGCCGCAGCTGCCATAAAGAAAGCGGTTAACGACGCGCTTTCGATTTAGATTTCGTTTTTTCGGCCGTGCCTGAAGATTCGGGGACGGCCTTTCTGTTTGTCCATTTCATCAGGCCAAAGAGCGCAAGCAGAATCACAAGCCATGCACCGATGAACATGAATACCATTTGTGTGCTGGCTTTTCTTGACTGTCCCTGAACAAATAAACCATAGCTCTGCTTGGCCTCATCCAAAGAAGAAGCGCAGATCAAGGGATTTTTTGCCGGCTCAAAAATTTCTTTCGTTACCGTCTGAGGGGTCTTGCCGTCTCCGGTAATACCGATCTTGGTGCAGTAGTCAGCCAAGCCCTTGTGCCCGGCCTTCTCAACATATGTCCAATCCGCCTGCGCTAATTTTTCACCTCTGGAAAACGCAAAGGTCGTGTCCCAAATGCAGTAGAAAGCGCAAATTAAAAGCGTGACCAGAAACCAAAGCTGCCAGCGGATTTTCATAGGAACCAGATTCGAACGGAAAAGAAGTGTTACGTACTCATTACGGCGGCACAAGTCTAAGCCAAACCGTTCTTCTATGTACTATGCCGACAATATACGAAACAATTTCGGAGTAGGGAATGAACGTAAAAATGAAGCATTTGATGACCGCCTTGATTGCCTCCGCTGCTGTCAGTCAGGCTCTCCACGCACAGGAAGCTCCGTCCGCTGTAGCACAAGATACAAAGCAGGTTGAACAAGCCGCTGACGGCATGGCAAATAAAGTCGCAGGCTGGCTCGATAAATTATCCGATTCCGTTAGAACCCTCGGCGAAAAAAGCGAAGAGTGGTCTAAGGACGCTGCTACTTATAAAGACCAGCTCAAAGAACAATGGCCTTCTATCAAAGAGCAGTTCAACCAGAAGCTCAGCGAAGGCATGGAGAAAGGCCAGCAGTCCAAAGAAGCCGTTTCAAAATGGCTGGATGAGACTTTCTCTCAGGAACGCATCAACAAAGCCGAAGAGTGGATGACCAACTTCAAGAACGGCGTGACCGACAATGTCGTAGACCCTCTAGTTCCCTACCTTCTCGCAATGCGTTATCCCAATCCGATGGACGAATGGAACCAGGGCTACCGCCGTGAATACCCGGTTTCCATCAAAGGCATGGATCGTCCGCTTCAGGTCACGCTGCCGCTCTCCTGGAATCTTTCTCAGAACCTGCAGCTCGGACAAAATGAATTCATGAGCTGGCGTAGTGAATCCGGCTCCGGTCAATATGTGGTCGCTTTAATCGAAACCCCGACCGGAGCGACTGTGGACAGCATTGTTGCCGGACTGCAGAAAGCTCGTCCCGACGCTGTAACGGAAAAACTGCCTAATTCTCAGATCGTCCGCGTTTACTTCCCGGCCAAAACCGATACCGAGAATGCCGTCTATTACTATGCCGTCCCGGCAGGAGATCAGGTCTTCACGGTCTGCGGTGAGGTCTTACGCGGCAAAGATGAAAAGACCGACGCCCTAAACCAAAGACTTCAGGCGGAAAGCGATTTCTTCAACGCCGTGGCGTCCAACATCTTTGTAAAACCTGCCTTCTAATTAGGAAGTATTTTTGTTCGAAAGCCTGAGGCAAATCTCAGGCTTTTGTCATTTTTTAGGCCGAACTTTCGTGGCTTTAATCCCGTCGGAGGGACTTGCACTGAATTAAAATGATGCCATTCCGAAATTCTCAATTCCTCACGTACATCACTCCTTCCTTCAGCGGGAATCAGTGTTCAGGAGAAAACATGGCTGAAATTGTTACGACGTCCATCAAGTCTCTTCCGCTCGTCTATCGCGGCAAAGTCCGTGACAGCTACGCTGTCGGTGATGACAAACTTCTTATCGTCGCTTCCGACCGCATCTCTGCATTTGACGTCATTCTTGGCGACCCGATCCCCAAGAAAGGCAAGATTTTGACGGCTTTAACCGACTTCTGGTTCAAAGAACTCGACGGTATCGTCCCGAATCATCTGACGGGCATCGATCCCGAAACCGTGGTTGCTCCCGAAGAACGTGATCAGGTTAAGGGACGCGCCGTTGTTGCAAAACGCCTGAAACCGATTCTTATCGAATGCGTTGCCCGCGGATACATTTCCGGCAGCGCCTGGAAGGAATATCAGGCCACCGGTCAGATCTGCGGCGTCAAACTTCCTGCCGGATTAAAGCAAAGCGAAAAACTGCCCGAACCGATCTTCACTCCTGCCGGCAAGGCTGAAGCCGGTCATCACGACGAAAACATCACTTACGAAGAAGTCGTCAAACAATACGGCGAAGACATCGCTTCCAAGATTCGAGACTACACTCTCGCCCTTTATAAGAAGGCCGCCGAATACGCGGCTACTAAGGGCATCATCATCGCCGACACCAAATTCGAATTCGGTTTGGATGAAAACGGCACCGTCGTTCTGATGGACGAAATCCTGACACCGGACAGCTCCCGCTTCTGGCCTGCCGATGAATACAAAGTCGGTCAGTCCGAACCGAGCTTTGATAAGCAGTTCATCCGCGACTGGCTTGAAAGCCAGCCTTGGAACAAGAAAGCTCCGGCCCCCAAGATCCCGCAGGATGTGTTGGATAAGACCAGCAGCAAGTATGAAGAAGCTCTGATCCGTCTGACAGGCAAAGGCGTTACCGCCTAAAATCCTCCTAATGAAACACAGAACGCGCCGCTTGCGGCGCGTTTCGATTAACAGAAATCCAATAGGAATCTCAAGATGCAAGAAAAGAAACCGGTTGTCGCTATTTTGATGGGATCCAATTCTGACTGGGACGTCATGAAAAACGCTGCTGAAATGCTCCAGTCTTTTGATGTCCCGTTTGAAGCCAAAGTCGTCTCCGCACACAGAATGCCGGACGAAATGTTCGAATACGCAGAAACTGCCCGCGACCGCGGTATCCGTGTGATTATTGCCGGCGCCGGCGGTGCAGCTCACCTTCCCGGTATGCTGGCCGCTAAAACGACGCTTCCTGTCTGCGGCGTTCCGGTCCCGAGCCGCTACCTGAAGGGCCAGGATTCTCTGTATTCCATCGTTCAGATGCCTAAGGGCGTCCCCGTCGCCACCTTTGCCATCGGTGAAGCCGGCGCTGCCAACGCTGCGCTCTACGCCGTCCAGATTCTGGGTACGACAGATGTCGGCTTGGCAGATAAGCTTGCCGCTTTCCGCAAGGCTCAGAACGAAAAAGCCCGCAACATGACTCTCCCTCTCTAATAGCCCAAATATGATGAAAGACACACCGATTCTCCCCGGCAGCTGGCTGGGACTCATGGGCGGCGGTCAATTAGGCCGTATGTTTGCTCAAGCCGCTGCAACGATGGGCTACCGCGTCTGCGTATTAGAACCCGATAAAAACGCCCCGGCAGCCATCGTTGCCGAAAAGCACATCTGCGCTCCCTATACGGACGAAGCTGCACTGACCGAACTTGCCTCGCTCTGCAAGACCGTCACGACCGAGTTTGAAAACGTTCCCGCTGCCGCCTTAGAGTTTTTAGCTTCTAAAGGTGCGGAAACATGTCCGGCAGCAAACGCTGTCCGCATCACGCAGGACCGATTCGATGAAAAGTCTTTCATCAAATCTGCCGGCGCCCCCGTTGCTCCTCATTTGCTGATCGAATCCGACGAGGACCTCAAGAAGGCTTCCGCTCCTTACTTCCCCGCCATCCTGAAAACCGCCCGTCTGGGCTACGACGGCAAAGGCCAAATCACGGTTAATGACCGCCGTGAGCTGGCAATCGCTTTTGAGAAGCTCGGTAAAGTTCGCTGCGTCTTGGAAAAGCGTCTGCCGCTTTTTAAGGAAGTCTCCGTCATCGCCGCCCGCAACAGCAAGGGCGAAGTGGCCGTGTTCCCGGTCTCTGAGAACTACCATCGCAAGGGCATTTTGGCTGTTTCCGTCATGCCGGCCCGCTTGGATGAAGAAATCTCCGACCGCGCTCGTGAAATCGCTTCCAAGATTATTGAGAAACTCGATTACGTCGGCGTGCTTTGCACCGAACTCTTCGTGCTCTCCGACGGACGTCTGGTCGTCAACGAATTAGCTCCGAGACCGCATAACTCCGGCCACGCCACGATTGATGCCTGCATCTGCAGCCAGTACGAACAACAGGTTCGCGCCATGGCCAATCTTCCGCTCGGCGATACGACTCAGGTTTCTAAGTCCGTCATGCTCAACCTGCTCGGCGATCTTTGGTTCGATGAAAACGAAAACATCCGCGAGCCGAACTGGAGTCAGGTGCTGGACATCCCGGGTCTCAAATTGCATCTGTACGGCAAGAAGCAGCCGAGGCACGCACGTAAAATGGGCCACATCACTTGTTTAGCCGCCACGGAAGAGGAAGCGATGTTTAAAGCCCAAATGGCGGCCCGCATTTTAGGTCTCGAACTTCCTGAATAACGTTATGCATTCTGATCTTGAGAAGGCCGTCAAAATTCTCGAAGCCGGCGGTTTGGTAGCCATTCCCACAGAAACGGTCTACGGCTTGGCCGCCGACGCAGAAAACGAAGCGGCGGTTAAATCAATTTATGCCGCTAAAAACCGACCGGCCACGCATCCGCTGATTGTGCATGTTGCGTCTGCGGAAGCCCTGCCCTACTGGGCCCGAGAAATTCCCGAAGATGCTAAGAAACTCACAGAAGCTTTTTGGCCCGGGCCTCTGACGATCGTTTTAAAGCGTTCCGAACACGCCAAAGACTTTCTGACGGGCGGCCAGGACACGGTTGCGATTCGCTGTCCGTCTCATCCTTTGGCGCACGAACTTTTAAAACGTTTTGACGCCGGTAAGGGCCGCGGCTTAGCGGCCCCGAGCGCCAACACCTTCGGCAAGATCAGTCCGACAACCGCTCAGCATGTTCGTGACGACCTCGGAGAAAAGCCCGAGGGCAAAACCAACTTCATCCTGGACGGCGGAGAATGCACTGTCGGTATCGAGTCCACAATTCTTGACCTCACCGGTGAGGCACCGCGTATTCTTCGAGAAGGCGACGTGAGCGGCGAGATGATCTCCAAGGTCATCGGCAAGCCCGTTGAACACGGCGCCATCGGCGCTTCTCCGCGCGTCTCCGGCTCTATGAAGAGTCATTACGCTCCTGAGCACGTTCTGAAGATTGTCTCGGCGGACGACCTGCCCGGAGAGACGCAGTTCTTAGCCCGTCACTTCAAGACCTTCTCTTTGATTGCGCCGGAGAAAATCGCGAAGCGCTTCTGTACTGTCGCAGAAAAAGTTCGCGGCTACAAGGACGCCAAGGAACTTCAGGTCAACCTTTACAAGTGGCTGCACGAACTCGACCATGACGGCGGAGATGTGATCTTTGCCGTTGAGCCGGAGTTAACCGATTCTTCTGCCGGTGTTTTGGATCGACTGACCCGCGCCGCTGCCGAAAGACCCAACAAGGAAAGCAAATGAGCGATACAACCGCAGATCTCGTCCGCTTATCAAAGCGCATGAGCGAACTCGGCTTATGTTCCCGACGGGAAGCCGACGAGTGGATTGCCAAAGGCTGGGTCAAAGTCGACGGAGAAGTTGTCAGCGAACTCGGCAGTAAGGTACGTCCGGATCAAAAGATCAAGATTGATCGAAAGGCCAAGGATCAGCAGAACGAACGCGTGACCATTATTCTCAACAAGCCTCTTGGTTATGTCTCCGGACAAGCCGAGGACGGTCACGAACCGGCACGCGTTTTGATTACGCCGAGAAACCGCTGGATCGATGACCCGTCTCCCCGCCGCTTTAATCCTTCTCAGTTAAAGAGCCTGGTTCCGGCCGGCCGTCTGGACATCAATTCCACGGGTCTTCTCGTCCTGACTCAGGACGGACGCATTGCCAAAACCATTATCGGTGAGAACAGCTCCGTTGAAAAAGAATACATTGTGCGTGTTGCGATGGCTGACGGCCGCCCCAACAGCGAATTTCCTCCTGCGAAACTCGCGCTTTTAAATCACGGATTGGAGCTGGACGGGAAGCCTTTGGAGAAGGCAGAAGTCTCTTGGCTGAACGAAGACCAATTAAAATTCGTCCTTCGCGAAGGACGGAATCGTCAAATTCGCCGTATGTGCGATCTGGTCGGACTTAAGGTTCTCGCACTAAAGCGGGTTCGTGTCGGCAGCGTCCGTCTCGGCAAACTTCCCGTCGGAAAGTGGAGATATCTGGAAGACGGCGAAAGCTTTAGCGGTCCTGCTCCTAAAAGGGGCGCCACCGGCAGACCTGCCCTCAGCGCACCGCGTCGCCCGCAAAACCTCAAACCACGTAAACCAAACTTTAGAAAAACTCGAGACCAATGACGCCGAGTCGCTTTAACGTCAGCCCCGAGTGGGGCCTTGTGATGGTGACGGCCCTTTGGGGTTCTTCTTTTATTCTTTTGTCCCTGAGTCTCAAAGGACTCTCGCCGGGGCTGCTTGTTGCCTTACGTTTCGGAGGCGGCGCCGTTCTCATGGTGTGCCTCTTGAGATCGACGCTTTTTAAACTCAAAAAAGAAGACTGGATCGCAGGATGCGCTACTGGTACCTGCATCTTCTTAGGCTACTTTCTTCAGACGGTGAGCCTGCAGACGATCACAAGCTCGATTTCGGCTTTTTTGACCGCGCTCTATGTGCCGTTCGTCCCGCTCTTCCAATGGATTCTCTTTAGGAAGCGACCGACACCGATCATTGCAGGCGGCATCTTGTTTGCCTTCATCGGCATGCTTTTGATTTTGGATCCCACCAAAATCTCCCTTCACGGCAGCATCGGAGAATGGCTCACGATTGCCAGCGCGGCTGCCTGCGCAATGGAAATTTTGGTTCTCGGACACTTCGCCAATTCCTGCGACCCAAAGGCTTTCTGTTTTACTCAGCTTGTTACCGTCACGTTTTGGAGCACGCTTTACTGCATCGGATTTGAAGACATCCGCTTTGATCCGACGCCGGTTACCTGTCTCTGCATGGCTATTTTGATCGGCATGATTGTTTTTAATCAGGTCATGATGTGCTGGGCTCAGAAGTTCGTCTCTCCGACGCGTGCCGTTCTCATCTACACCCTTGAACCGGTATTTGCCGGTGTCATCGGCTTTGCCATCGGAGAACCGTTTACCAAAGGCGCCGTGGTCGGTACCGTGATGGTGGTGCTGAGCATCCTTATCAGTTCCTGGCTTCCCGGCTACCTCAAGAATCGCGGCCGTATCCGCAAGGAGGATGTCCGTGCGTAACGCTCCTATCGGAATGTTTGATTCAGGACTCGGCGGCCTCTCGGTGATGCACGCTGTTCGAGATGCGCTTCCCGGCGAAGACATCCTTTATTACGGCGACTGCCTTTATGCACCCTACGGCGACCGAAACGCCGAATACATCAAGGAACGGTGTCTTGCGATCGGGCGTTTTTTGATTTCCAAAGGCGCCAAGGCCATCGTGGTTTCCTGCAATACGGCAACAGCGGAAGGCGTTAACACGATGCGGGAAACGCTTGACATTCCGATCATCGGCATCGAACCCGCAATTAAACCGGCCGCAGCCGCCACACAAACCGGCGTTGTCGGCGTCATCGCCACGACCCGCACCATTACCAGCGAACGGTACCTGAGATTAGTTCGAGAATTCGCCGGTACCAAGGTCAAGGTCGTTTCCGTCCCGTGCCCGGGCCTTATGGAATGCGTCGAAAGCGGCGAGTGGGATTCATTCAGGACCCAAAAGCTGATTGAAAAGTATCTGCACCCGATTAAGCGGGCCGGCGCCGATAAGCTCGTCCTCGGATGCACACATTATCCTTTCCTATCAAGCGCATTAAAGCGCGAACTTGGCGGCGGCACAGAACTTATCGATCCGAGCGCCGCTGTGGCCAGAGAACTCAAACATCAGCTCTTAAAACGAGACTTATTATCAGACTGTGCCAAAGGCAGGGAAGTGTTTTATATCAGCGGAGATGCAGAAAAACATCGCGCTGTCATCGAACGTCTTTGGAGCTCTGAGGAAGCGCTTGATCTGCGTTCCGATCCTCCTGCGGCGGATCCAACTCTTTCTTGATGCTTTCCGACCTGCAAATCATCCAATTTGAGCGAATTTAGACGCTGCCGCTGACTCGGACTGCCATACTTCAGGCAATTAAAGAAAGTTTTGGATTTCACTCAAATGCACGACTCTGTTCTTGAACGTGTTACGTTACGCCGCTCTCTCGGAGCAAAATATCTCACCACACCTGCCCCCACTAAAGAAGACTACGATGAAGCCCTGACCTGGGCCATTGCAGCGCCTGATCACTGCCGTCTGAGCCCTGCCCGCTTTGTCGTCATCGAAGAGCGTCAGAAGTTTGCAGACTTCTTTGAAGCCGGGGCTTTAGCCGAAGGGGCCGACCAAGAAGGTGCGGAACGAGCCCGCAGCAAAGCGCTGAAAGCTCCGGCCATGGTCGCCGTGGTCGCCAAAATCGACGAACACAACGCAAGAGTTCCTGCTTATGAACAATGGATGACAGTCGGCGCCGCCACCTCCAACTTCCTTGCGGCTCTTGAACTCAAAGGCTACGCAGGTAAAATCGTGAGCGGTTCGTCTACCCGTTACCGCGATGCCGTCGATGCCCTCTGCAAGAAGGACGAAGTCATCGCCTGCTGGATTATGCTCGGAACCGCAAAACCGAATGCGCCGGGCGCTGAGGTCCGTCCCGTCTACGACGAACTGTTAACCTATTTTTCTTAAGAAGTAAACAATACGAGGCCGTCATGAAACGCTTTTCCCTTATTCTTCTCGGCATGTTCATGTCTGCAACCATGCTGACCGGATGCGGATACAACGAGATTCAGACTCTTGATGAATCGACCAAGGCAGCTTGGAGCGAAGTTTTAAACCAGTATCAGCGCCGCAACGACCTTATTCCGAACGTAGTGAACTCAGTTAAGGGCGAAGCGGATTTCGAAAAATCCACGCTGACGCAGGTGATCAATGCCCGTGCGAAAGCCACATCCATTCAGGCAACGCCTGAGCTGATGGAAAATCCCGAAGCCTTCCAGAAATTTACACAAGCTCAGGGCGAATTGAGCAGCGCATTATCCCGCCTGCTCGTGACTGTCGAGCGCTATCCTGATCTGAAGGCCAACAAAGCCTTCCAGGACCTGCGCGTGCAGCTTGAAGGCTGTGAAAACCGTATTGCGATTGCACGCAACCGCTACATTAAGTCCGTCCAGCAGTACAACACGTACATCCGTCAGTTCCCGCAGATGGTCTGGGTTTGGATCCTCGGATACAAGCCGAAAGCTCAGTATGCGGTAGCCGACGAAGCTGCCATTACGACACCTCCGAAGGTAGATTTCAATGGTTCAGCAGCTACAGCTCCGGCCAAACCTTAATCGATTCGGCCTCCTCATCGGTGCGTTCTTCTTCTGGCTGAGCGCACTATTCTGCACGGTCTCGGCGGCCGATTTGCTTCCGATACCGGAAGTGGCCTACGTCACGGACACGGCTCATCTTCTGACCGCCGAACAAAAACGCTCTCTGGAAGCCAAACTTGCCGGCTTTGAAGAAAAGTACGGTTCTCAGATTGCCGTCATCATCGTTCCGTCCACAAACGGCGAACCGATCGAAGACTATGCACATCGTGTCGGCGACAATTGGAAGCTGGGCCGTAAAGATGTCGGAGACGGCCTTCTTCTGATCGTTGCAGTCAACGATCACAGAATCCGCATTGATGTGATGAGAGCGCTTGAAGGTGCCATTCCCGATGTGGCCGCGTCCCGCATCATCACGGACGTGATGGCGCCTAACTTCCGTCAGAACAACTACTACCAGGGCATCAGTCAGGCCTTGGACAAAGTATTTACGCTGATTGAAGATGCCAAACTTCCGGCGCCGCAGAAAAAGCGTGCAGAAGCCAATATTCTTTACGACCCGGCGGAAGCCCTTTGGGACGAACCTTGGGTTGCCGTGCTTTTCATCGGGTTTGTGATTACGATGATGCTGCGCGAACTGATGGGCCGTAAATCAGCCCCTCTGGCAGGATTGGCTGTCGGCGGTCTGGCGGCATTTATCATGCAGTCGCTCTTTGCCGGCATTGTCATCGCTTTGATTGTGGTTGTCATTGCCATGTGCATTCCTACCGCTGTTCTTGAGGCCGGCGCCCGACGCACCGCCAAAATGTACGGTACCGATCGACGTTACCGCGGTAAACGCGGCGGCGGAGATGACGGATTCGGAGGCTTCGGCGGATTCGGCGGAGGCGGTTTTGGCGGCGGCATGGGCGGCGGAGCCGGTTCAGGCGGAGGCGGTGACGCAGCCGGCGGCGGCGCGAGCGGAGGCTGGTAAAAATGTCTATCGGAAGAATTCTTAAACATTGGGTGATGTCTCCCGTCCCCGTAACCCTGGCTTTCCCGCAGTCTTCTCTGGATGCCGTCACCAAGTGCATTGAAGAATGCGAACAACGGACAAGTGCTGAGTTCCGACTCATCATTGAACGCAGCATCCCTGCTAAAGGTTTGCGCGAGAACGTCACTGACGCGCAGCGAGCCAAAGAGCTTTTCGGCCGTTATGGCGTCTGGGACACGGAAGACAACAACGGCGTCTTAATTTATTTAAACCTCTCAGACCGCGCGATTGAGATTTATTTAGATCGAGGAGCGGCACGAGAGGTTACACAAACCCAGCTGGATGACATCGTCAAACAGATGGAAATTGCATTTGCCGATAAAAAGTTCGAAGAAGGTGTCTGTCAGGCTTTCAGATCGTTAGCCGCGATCCTCTCTAAGCCTTTCCCGAACAAACCTGTTCAGGATCCGGTACCCAATACACCGGTTGTTCTCTAATATCCGGTACTATCAAAAGCCGCTCGAGTTTTTCTCCGGCGGCTTTTCTTTTGACCGCTCGCTTTTCCTCCGAACTACCCGCGCCAAGTCGATGAACTACCGCGCACTTACGTGCACGGTTTCATGGGAGCGTGCTCCCATTTTTAGCAACTGACGAACACCTACACATTCATGCAGGTTTCGTACAACTGCGGGCGTGTCCACAAAGACGCCCCATCGAGTTCGAGCAGCTTTTTGAGCCACTCATCCCCGAGTTCTTTTCGGCCGATATTTGCTGCGCCGTTGATATCGGCATTGATCAAATGTCTTTTTGATGACTGATAGAGACCGCGTTTGAACCTCTTCCCTGAGAAGGAAATCGCTGGTTTTCTTTCCTTTGGATCGAAGTCAGGAATTTCATCAAAGTCCATTGCACTGGCTTTGGATGTGTAACTCTCCTCACGCACTGTCACTTGGATGCCATATTCTTCAGCCTTGTACCGGACCATCTCAATAAACTTATTGTGCGGCAGCATCACAAAATTTTGGTTGTTGCGTTTGCCAAGGTTGAGTCTCTGTTTCCAGTTTCTGTTTGTTCCGATGACTATACGGCCCAAATCATGCGCAAGACAAAAATTCACTGCCAGGCGACTGATCTTATGCATCAAGTCTTGGAGCTGCCAATAACGTTTAACCCCTTTTATCCGAATGTGCTCATGGTGTTTCTTGCTTCTGAGTTCAGCGACTTGTTTGTTGTACCGCTGATTGATGCTCTTAAGTATTTTGCCCTTGACTAAAAACGGCCTTACTCCGGGTTTAGTCGAAACGAAAGTTGCAAAATTATCAATGCCTAAATCACAGCACAAAGCTTCATTCGGATTCAATGAGACGCTTTTTGAATTTTTACACTCATCCTTATCGACACGATAAGTCAGCTCTACAATGAATGTATTCTCCATCGGAATAATTCTCAGATCTCCCGCAATTGCCTCCTCAGCTTTGGCGTTGAACTCTTGACGTTCGCAGCAAACTACGCGAATGGGAGAAAAACCGATATCTTTCCCTCCGGTGATCGTCAGTTGGCCATCGCGGATTTGGTAGCCGTTGCGGCCGACATAGAACGTACGATATTTCTTCCTATAGCCCGGCAAGCGAGGCTTCCCTTGAAACTTCTCAGGGTGCTTCGAGTATTCAGCAGCCGCCTTCGCAAAGCCTTTGAACTGTTTGGCTATGACTTGTCCTTGTCTTTGCGCGGAGGCAGCCGACGGCATAGCTCGATAGTCACTGCCGTATTGATGCCTGAGTTCCGTATCAAGTTCTTTGCGTGCCAATACAGGCGCCTTTTCAAAGACTCTATGTCTAAGCAGATAGACTGCGCAGTTGCCGAGCTTGCGCGACAATGAACAAAGCTTATGGCAGGCTTGCCAGTTAGCATTGTTTTTACGAATAACGTGCCGCTCGACTTTTTGAATCATATGCAGTTATCTTCCGGTTCTCATTGTGTTTTCAATCTCAAAGCTCACTTGATCTTCGCAGTAGCTTACAGACGAAAGGTTATTTCATCAACGATCCTGGAAAGGCTCAAAGAACTTTTTTCGGAAGTGTGCCGGCGTGATCGAGTCAGGCTTATGGAATGTTCCGGAGAGGAGGATCACGTTCATCTATTGATCTCTTACCCTCCAACGATTTGTCTATCAACGATAATGTTCCCGTGCCTTTTCAACAAAGCAGTTTTGATTGAGCACGGCTCTTTAACAAATTCCAAGTAATAGTGACCGCTAATAGTTAACGCTTGAGTCTGTAAGACGGTTAAGGCTTCGAATGCCTTAACCGTCCTACTTTCAGCGTATTCATCTTTAGGAGTCAAGAACTTTCGCGACATAAGGCTGTAACCTCGCTTCGCTCCGTTACAGCCTATTTCACGGTTTCTTGACTCATTCAAGAGCCTAAGTTAAAAGCAAAGAGTCGTTTTTGTTTTTCATCAAAGTAGTTAGACGAAATGCATAAATCGGTGCAGCCATCCTTATTCAAAAAGCTGTCGGCAATAAATTCTCTTTTGAGTGCTTTAAAGAGCGAACCGGCAATAGAGGAAATGAAAAGGATGGCGTCACTAAGGAAGGTTCAAGAGTGACAAAGTGAGGAGCTCCTGAGGTACAACCTCTGCGGCGTCAATCCTCGCGGATGCGACCATATATGCTGGGAGTGTCTCAAATTTTGTGTCTGCCCTAAATTCATAACTTAGGTTGCTCTTCGGAGGGGCGGTTCGCTTGTGGAACGTAGTGGAACAAGCGAACCGC
>LARN01000124.1 GCA_000980495.1 Acinetobacter sp. N54.MGS-139
ACATTCCTTCGCTTCTCTCCGGCGGATTTTTTGGTTACTAAAAAACAAAAGCACCTTCTTCGGGTGCTTTTGTTTCTGATAACTCGTACTCTTAATTAAGAAATCCCCAGTGCTTTCTCTAAATCAGCAACGCTGGTTTTGGCCTTTACATCCCTGAATTCGGCCGCCAAAATGCCGTTTTCGTCGATAACAAATGTACTGCGGACAATGCCGAGGTATTTTCTGCCGTACATCGACTTCATCTTTAGAACACCATAGAGTTTAGAAACTTCAGAGTCGGCGTCGCTCAGCAGCGGGAATTTGAGCCCCTGTTTATTTCTGAAATTGGTGTGACTTTTAAGACTGTCTCTGGACACACCGATAACAACATAGCCGGCCTTCTCAAATTTATCTAAGGTCGCTTGGAAGTTGACGGCCTGCATTGTGCAGCCAGAAGTATTGTCCTTCGGATAAAAATAAAGGACGACCTTCTTGCCCTTCAGATCGGAAAGTTTGACTTTTCCGCCTAGGTCGCTTTCCAATTCAAAATCAGGCGCGGGTTCACCGACCACTGCTTTGCATTCGTCTTCGCTAGGAGCTACCGGCTCGCTCTTTCCTGTCAAATGACACATTCTTATACTCCGTTATTCAGTTACAAACTGCATTGTAGGAATTCGGAATGGTTTTGTTAAGCCTGGGGATTCTTTTGGTTGGTCTTCTTGAATCGATTTTTGTTTTTTAACAACGAGACGAATACTGTCTCCGTCTTTCACAAAGGAAATCAAGTCACCGACACCGGCACCGAGTTTACGAAGAATTTCTTCAGGGATACGCACGGCACCGAATTCATTGACGTCCGCCGTGTCTGTCTCAGAGGGATGGATCATTGTTAATTAGCAAATTAAGGATCACCAATCTATTGCAGGCATTCTATTCATTTGAATGCATCTTAGACCGTTATCCCCTTCAATTTGAGCATGAAAAAATCCCGTCGAAGCGGGATGTGATTTTTCTCGTTATTCAGGCCGTTTTTCAGGACCGTGGGTTTGTTCGGGCGGAACCGGAATGATTGTTGAGGCTGGTTCTACCTTCTCTTCTTTTTTGGCGCCGAAGCCGAAACGGCCGGGTTTAGGAGCTTCAGTAGGAGCAGCAGGTTCCGGCTTTTGAGCTTTTTCCGGCTCCTTCTTCATAGGTTTTGCAGCGGCATCAATCGGTTTGCGGAAGGCATTAAAGAAAAGAAGCAGGCTTAAAACGGCTGCTAAACCGCACATGGAAATTACGAGATACCACTGCGGAAAAGCAAACTTAATGTTGAAAATGACAAGAGGTGTGTTTGCAGGCAGGAAGAAATAGATCGATCCGCCTAAAGCCGACCAGAAAATCAGGTTGAAGCCGAACACCCAGCGTGAGGCTGGCCCTCTTCCTTTGACACAGCAAATCGAGAAGCCGAGCAGGAAAAGAATGACGGTGATCAAAGCGTTTTCAACCTGCAGGAATCCGGACCAGCCGGTGCTGAAAGGAAGGTAATGCGTTTCTTCTTTGGCTTTCGGTAC
>LARN01000125.1 GCA_000980495.1 Acinetobacter sp. N54.MGS-139
ATGCAGTCGTTCATGGCGGCCAGCATGTCCTCTATCTTTCTGAGTCGTGCCCTGATAATCGGTTTTGAGGGCGCTGCTTTTCCTGTTGCCTCCTCCAAGCGAGTTTGGATCTTTGTTGTGAAATTAAGAGCGATTTTGTTGAGCAGAGTTCTGCCAGCTAAGTATTGGGCGTTGGTACATTGCAAACGGTCTTGATTAAAGGCCATATCCAAAGCCCAATGGCCCTTGTTTTCAATTGTCCAATGCTGGCGAACAGCGCGATGCAGGACCTGTTCTACATTCGGAGCTTCATACCTCAAAGAGGAGATGTAATAGCGCACTTGCGGCTCAAGAACCTCACTTGTACTCTTCCTGACGGTGTCGGTGACGGTCTCCACGATGGAGCCTTCTTCGAGACCGACCCACTTATCCCGAATTTCTTTGGGCAGCAAACTGCCCGGAAGTACGCGAGTTTTTCTCTTTGTAATTTTTCCGCTTTGGTCTGTCACGGAGGGACGTGCTGTTTTATAGTCGTGCGTTCCTAACTCAAAGAAACCGCGTACTTGCTCATAAGTTAGGTCCTGATTAGCTTTGAGAGCAAGACAGTAGTCTGCTTTTTCGGCAATGATCTTTGCCGCAAACTCGGTTTGTGTATTCAGGGCATCTGCCGTAACGATCGCGCCTTGGATATCCAGAGTACTGATCAACTTTGTGGCATGAGTGATTTCATTATTTTTTTCGCCGATTACCTGCTGAGCCAGAATCAGTTCATTGTCTGCATCCATGATGTTTAAGACATACGGGGAATGCTCGGTAGAGTTCCGAGAGGCTCTGACAGCTTGTCCGTCGACTGCAATTATCGGATGAGACAGTTTACTGCGCAGCATTTTTACAAAGCGTTCAATTAGGGCGGCGTTTTTATCTTTGCCGATGATCATGGTGATGCGCCTGACGGTGTCATGAGAAATTTCTTCATCGGGAAAGTTTGGAAAGGTCTTGCTCAGCAAGGGGCGGCATTGTCTCCAGAATTCAGCAATCTCGGTGCAGGAAGTCTTGCCTTCCATAGCCGCAAGAAGAATGACACAGAAGACGATATCAAGCGGATAAATGATACGACTCTGATCTCTTGGATCCGCAACTTCTTTAGCGGGTGCCGAGATCTTGTCAGCCTTGAGCGAGCCTTTTCTCCTACGGGGTTCCAAAGGAACTAATTTCTCCAGATCAGTTTCTCCTGGGGGCAATTTTCCAAGGTATTCGGTTGAAAGTCTTTTACTGTTTTTGATCTTTGGGTCGTAAACGCTGACAACTCTTTGTACATAAGTCCATCCGTCTTTTCTTTTGGCACGAATGATAGAGGTGTGTTCCTTTGGGGTCTCAGATCTGGGTCTCGGCATAACAATCTCCGAATAAAGATGTATAGTATTATACTATATACCACGATATAAGGCAAATAATTTTGATAATAAATTCATAGAATTATTAGAAATTTATGAGGGTTCTATTCGATTTTTTTATTAATATTGCGCGTTGGGCCTG
>LARN01000129.1 GCA_000980495.1 Acinetobacter sp. N54.MGS-139
AGTTGCCGGTAAAAAGATTAAATACTTTGAAGCGTTAGGTGTTGGAGTTCCGGGAGCCGGGCCCGAGACGCCGGAAGATGTTCAGGAAGAACCAGAAGTCGAACCGTTATTAGGTACGGATATTGAAATTTAACGAGGATGCCGGAGCCGAACTCCGGCTAGATCACTGAAAAACGCAAAATCTCAGGTGCAGATCAGCAGGGGAACACGGGCCTAGAGGCGACGCTGAATCGGGAGTTTCAGTTTTCCCGGAAAAAATTAGCGGCGTTTGCTTCTTTGAACCCGAACTCCCAGAACATAGCTCCGGGATTTTTTCATTTTGAGAAAAATCTTTCGTAAATTTAAATAGTTGAAATTGAGTCTAAGGGTAATTCCTGCTATTATAGTCTATACTTATATACAAGGACTATTATGGCTCGACCAAGAACTCTACCCGACGACCATTTCTGTTTCTCAACCTTCAGGAAAGGCGATTCCACCTATGTCTACGGCTATAGAAATGAGTGGGATCCGGAGAAGAAACAGTCAAGGATTGCCAAAAGAATTTATGTCGGCACGCTTAATGAAATTACCGGAAGAGTTAAGCTGGGCAAAAAATACTTATCAAATCATCCTGAGTACGAAGGCAAGACGCTTTATTTTGAAAATCGCACCCTCGTTGAAAGATCCGAGCAAGAGGTTGCAGCAGAAGTCGGGCAACGCGAAACTTCATGGGCTTCAAACAATCTTTCTTATGCTGCCACCTGGGCCCTTTGGCAGTTCGCATCCAAGAACCGAATTCTGCAAAACTTACAGGCGGTCTTTGGAAAACAACTGGGAACCAACCTCCTGGCTTTAGCTATCTATCAGCTTTTAGACGGGGGCGCGATGAACGGCTATGAAGACTGGCTTCCTGACAACTGGCTTCCTGTGAGCGCTCCCTTGAGCTCTCAGCGCATCAGCGAATTGCTTGCTCAAGTCGACCACGGGGATATGGTTAATTATTTCCGTTTACGATTTGATCGATCCAAAGCAAATTATCAGAAATGGCTTGAGGAACTAACACAGAACGCCAAGAAAAAAGGCTCGGCCACTGCGCCTTCAACATTGCAAAAAATGTATATGGCGCTGGACTCCACGGCAATAAGCACCTTCTCTATGACAATCGAGGATGCGGCTTACGGACACGCCAAACAGAATCCCGAACTCAAGCAAATAAACCTTACGCTAGCCGTTGATTTCTTGAACGGAGATGTCTGCTATGCCCGAGAAGATGAAGGTTCGATCACCGATAAGTCGGTCTATAGGTCCGTTCTGGCCCAGATGAAAAGTTACGGCTTTGACCTCGACGAGACAGTTCTGGTTACCGACCGCGGCTACTCGTCGATAATGAATCTCCAGAGTCTTTTTAATACCGACGTCAGCTTCGTCGCCGGCGTTCCTATCGTAGAAAAAGGCCTGAAAGATAAATTTGCGAAGTTCCGTGAAGCACTTTGCGACCTCGCTT
>LARN01000021.1 GCA_000980495.1 Acinetobacter sp. N54.MGS-139
CGATATAAGGCAAATAATTTTGATAATAAATTCATAGAATTATTAGAAATTTATGAGGGTTCTATTCGATTTTTTTATTAATATTGCGCGTTGGGCCTGATAAGTGTCAGGGACCAATGCAAAAAGTTTGAAAAATCAGTATAATCGCTGTTTTTGGTTCTCCCCGAGGCAGTATTTCGGCGCGAGAAAAGTTTTTTATAACAGTTATTATTCTGGAGAGTTAGCGATGGCACGAGTGTGTCAAGTCACCGGCAAGGCTCCCATGGTTGGCAATCGCGTCTCGCACGCGAATAACAAGACCAAGCGCCGCTTCATGCCCAATCTGCAGTACCGCCGTTTTTGGGTTGAAAGCGAAAATCGCTGGGTTCGTTTGAGAGTTACTAACGCTGCATTGCGTACGATTGATAAGAACGGCATTGAAGCAGTTCTGGCGGACCTTCGCGCCCGCGGCGAAATCTAATAGGAGTTCACCATGGCGAAAGGTATTCGTGAAAAAATCAAACTGGCTTCTACCGCCGGTACAGGTCACTTCTACACAACCACTAAGAACAAACGCAATTCTAGTGGCAAGATGGAAATGTCCAAGTACGATCCGGTTGCCCGCAAGCACGTGATCTACAAAGAAACCAAGCTGAAGTAATTCGGTAAGGTTTTACGAAAACCGAGGCGCAAGTCTCGGTTTTTTATTGCCTGAAAAAAGCGAAAAAACTCGCGATTTTGAACATTTCAAGACCGCGAGTTTTTGTTTTTCTGAACTTAGGCTTTTGCCGGTTCTTCTGCCGCTTCGGACATCTCTTCCTTCACCTCTTCGGAAGGCTGATCCGTCTGAGCGGCTTCAGCCGATGCGGCAGCTTCCGTCGGAGCTTCTTTCTTCTGCTCTAGTGTCGGGACTTCAGAAGCCGTCTCTTCTTCAGCCTTCGAAGCCTTGCGTTTGGACTCGGGTTTAACTTTTTCGAGCACAGCGCCGAAGAACCCGTCGGTTCCGTTGAGCTGGGGCAACATCACGAAGAAGTCACCGAATCTCTGAGCTTGGTAAGGAGAAATTTCGATTCCCTGCTTGCCTAAAATTTCGTATGAATTCAGCAGGCGGAAATCGGGATTTTCGGCCAGGAAATCATTGATGACGTCCTGATTTTCCCTCTGCAGAATCGAGCAAGTCGCGTAGACCAAGCGGCCGCCGGCTTTCAGCATCTTCGCCGCAGAGCGAATCACCGATTTCTGGATCTCGTTGATTCTATCGAGTTCGTCTTCTCCGAATCTCCACTTCAAGTCAGGGTTACGACGATACGTTCCGGTGCCTGAGCACGGGGCATCGACCAGGACTCTGTCCATTTTTCCGTACAGTCTCTTCACGCGCAGGTCATGTTCATTGCGAATCACGGCGGGATGGATGTTGGACAAACCGGCACGACGCATACGCGGCGTCAGTCCTGCCAAACGCTTTTCATTGACATCAAAAGCGTAGATGCGGCCGGTGGATTTCATCAGCGCACCCAGCGCCAACGTTTTACCGCCCGCGCCGGCGCAGAAGTCGCAAACCATTTCGCCGCGTTTGGGCTGAACTAAACGAGCAATCAGCTGCGAGCCTTCGTCCTGAACGTCAACTTTGCCTTCTTTGTAAATCGGCCACTGAGTCAATGCCGGTTTAATGTTCAAACGAACGCATTCCGGAGAGTACTGGCCCTTTTCTGCCTGAACGCCGTGCTGAGTCAGCTCTTCAATGACCTCGTCGGGCGTGGCTTTGAGTGTATTGACTCTCAAATCCAAAGGGGCGCTCTGCTGCATAGCCTCAAACAAAGCCTTGTGATCAGTGTATTGAACCACTGCTTTGTCGTAGAGCCATTTAGGTACCTCGGCCTGAATCTCTTTCGGGGCCTCTGAATTCTTCGGGCGAAGCATATTCTTCAGAGGTTCCTTTTCACGCCCCAGGATGGCGTCCGGAATATTGTCGATGCCGTACTGCAGCGCCAACGTAAGCAGCCCCGTCAGCTTCGGCGCTTTGGCAGGACAGACGGGTGCCATGCGCCAAGTGATCATGGAGAGATGGCGCATCGTGTAGTAGATAGCTTCGGCAATGATGGTTCTTTCACGCGGACCCAGATGACGGGCATTTTTGAAATAAAGGCTCATCAGGACGTCAGCCGGGCCGTCCAGCTTCAAAATCTTGCGAAGAGCCTTTGCAAGCTCGTCCACAATCAGCGAAGTAATACGAACTTCGCCGTTATGTGTGCTCTTCATCCGAGGATTAGGCGCCTTCTTCGGATCGTGTGTTCTTCTTTCTTCCGGCGACATACGAGCCAAACGTTCTTTGGCCGCGCGCTGACGATCGGTTAAATGACGCTTGGGTGCTTCCCGGCGTCTGCCCGGGCGAGCGGCCCCGCTTTTATTTGTTTTAGATTCCAATTTTTTACTCCGAATGGCAGATCCGATCAGCCGAGAATCGCAAGTTCCTGACTTGCTTCTCTATCCATGATCGTTCTGCCGTTTTCCAACCTGACTCTTCCTTCGGCAACAAGGCGCACGGCACGAGGATAAAGGACGTGTTCCTGCTTCAGAACCCTCGCTGCCAGTTCATCGGGTGTATCGCCTGCGAGAACGGGCACTGCTGCCTGCCCTACAATTGCGCCTCCGTCTAATACTGCCGACACAAAGTGAACAGTAACACCGTGAATTCGAATTCCCGCTTCTAATGCCCTTTCGTGGGTATGAAGTCCGGGGAACATCGGAAGTAGTGCAGGATGGATGTTAAGAATTCTTCCTTCAAATGCATTAACAAACAGCGGTGTCAAAACTCTCATGAAACCGGCCAGAACAATAAGGTCTGCCTCGAAATCCCCACAGGCCTTGATGAGCTCTTCTTCAAAAGCTTCTCGAGTCGGAAATTCTTTGTGATCAATCACCTTGAAAGGAATGTTGTTTTCCTTTGCAAAAGTGAGCCCGCCGGCTTCCGGACGGTTAGAGATCACGCCGGAAATTCGGACGCCGTACTTCTCGGGCCAATTTTCCTGAACGGAACGCTCGTAAACCGCTTTGAAATTACTGCCTCTTCCTGAGATTAAGACAACGATATTTTTAGACATGATGGGATGTGTTTGTAATGAATACCGAGATTTTGCCACTGTTCTCCGTTGGTTTTGAAAGAAAAGGCTTTTCTAACAAGAATTTTCATATTCATTGGCCTAAGCCGTCGGCAAGCGTCTTTTATAATCAGTTGTTCGGACCGATTTCTTGCTCGTGTCCGAACTCTGTTTTTTGAGACTGATTATTTTGTTCACGGAAACTAAGGATGAAAAAGGTTTTTAGGGGACTGCCAAGTCCTGAAGAACGGCTTGACTGTGCGGTTGCCATCGGAAACTTCGACGGAGTTCACCGAGGCCACCAGGCACTTCTTCATGAAGTTGTTGAGGCCGCACACGCCAGACTGCTCTGCCCGGCTGTTTTAACTTTTGAACCTCATCCGCGTGAATTTTTTAACCCCGAAGACGCACCGCGCCGTATCTCGAGCCTGCACGATAAAGTGGAAGCCATTGAAGCCTGCGGTATCCAGCGTGTTTACATCCTTCGCTTTAACGAGCATTTAGCTTCGCTCTCTCCCTGCGACTTCGTGAAGGAAATCCTTGTGGACGGACTTCACGCGCGCTGGGTGACAGTCGGAGAAAATTTCCGTTTCGGAGACAAACGCGCCGGCGACATCAAGCTTTTGGAACAGCTCGGAAAAGAATTTCACTTCGAAGTTCATCCTATGCCGATGCTTTATCACACGCATGCGCCAATCTCGAGCTCCCGCATCCGTCATGCTTTAGCCGAAGGCGATATTCCGACAGCCAATTACATGTTAGGGCGTCCTTACATGATCAGCGGTCGGGTTCTCCACGGCAAACAGCTCGGACACACACTCGGATTCCCGACGATCAATCAGCGTATTCTCCCGCCGCATTCCAAAGCCAAACCTGCCATTGAAGGTGTCTATGCCGTCAAAGCGCACGGTATCGGTCCTCGTCCGATTGAAGGCGTGGCTTGTGTCGGAAGAAGACCGACGGTCGACGATCACGGCGAGTACCTTCTGGAAACTCATCTCTTTAATTTCCACGGGGATCTTTACGACCAGGATGTTAAGGTCGAATTTTTCTCCAAGATTCGAGACGAGAAAAAATTCGGTTCTCTTGAAGAGCTCCGTGCAGCGATTGCCGATGATCAGCTCAAAGCCAAACAGATCTTAGGACTTCGTATCTGATTTTTGATTAACCCTTGAAGAGCCCGAGGGGGCCAAGGACTAAAATGACTGATTCTTCTCAGAAAAAACAGCCTCAGGCTGAAGATAAAAAATATCCGCTGAATTTACCCGACACACCATTCCCGATGCGCGGCAACCTGCCCAAGCGCGAACCGGCCTGGATTAAAGAATGGCTGGAAAAGGACGTGTACGGTAAAGTTCGTGCCGAACGCAAAGGAGCAAATCGCTTCCTGCTGCATGACGGCCCTCCGTACGCCAACGGAAACATTCACGTCGGCCACGCAGTCAACAAGATTTTGAAGGACATCATTCTTAAATCCAGAACATTGGAAGGCTTTGATGCTCCGTACGTACCGGGCTGGGACTGCCACGGTATGCCGATTGAAATTCAGATCGAAAAGAAATACGGTAAAAATCTTCCGAAAGAAGAAGTCATGGCCAAGTGCCGTGCCTATGCCAAAGAACAGGTGAAATCTCAGATGGCCGGCTTCCAGAGACTCGGCGTGCTGGGTGACTGGAACGATCCTTACCTCACCATGCGTCCGGAAACCGAAGCTGAAGAAATCCGTGCTTTAGGCGAAATTCTGGGCAAAGGCTTTATCTACCGCGGCCTGAAACCCGTGAACTGGTGTTTTGACTGCCAGAGCGCTTTGGCAGAAGCCGAAGTCGAATATAAGGACCGCCAGTCTCCGACATTAGACGTTGCCTTCCCGATTTCCGATGAGGACAAAGGCAAGCTCGAAGGCGTCTTCGGGGTCAAACTGGAAAAACCCACCGCAGTCGTTATTTGGACAACGACACCCTGGACCATTCCGGCCAACCAGGCTTTGAACATGCATCCGGATCTGGAGTATGTTCTCGTTGAAACTCCGAACCGCAGCTTCATTCTTGCCGAAGGCCTCTATGAAGAAGCCCTCAAGCGCTACGGCATGGAAGGCAAAGTCATCGCCAAAGCCAAGGGCGAAGCTTTCAAGGGCCTCCGCTTCAAGCATCCGCTGGCTGCGCTTGATCCTTTCTACGACCGCTTCTCCCCGGTTCTGCTCGCCGACTACGTCGAGTCCACTTCCGGTACCGGTATTGTTCACTCGGCTCCTGCCTACGGTGTGGATGACTACATTTCCTGCAAGAGCGCAGGCTTCACCAACGACGAGATCCTGAACCCGGTCCAGGGCAACGGTGAGTATGCCGCCTCTCTGCCGCTCTTCGGCGGCCTGAATGTTTGGAAAGCTAAGAACAAGATCCTCGACACCATTGCCGTTACCGGCAACTTGCTGTCCCGCGGCGAAGTCATGCACAGCTACATGCACTGCTGGCGCCATAAGACACCTTTGATTTATCGCGCCACCAACCAGTGGTTTATCCGCATGGACGAAGCCAATGCGGACACTCAGGGTGTCATCAATGAAAACGATCCGAAAGATGCGCTGCGTAAGACCGCCTTGGAAGCTGTTGAAGCAACCCAGTTCGTTCCTGAATGGGGCGAAGTGCGTCTCCACAACATGATCGCCAATCGCCCTGACTGGTGTATTTCCCGTCAGAGAAACTGGGGCGTTCCCCTGCCCTTCCTCATTCATAAAGAAACCGGCAAACTTCATCCTGAAACGATGAAGATTCTCAATAAAGTCGCTGACGTCGTTGAAAAGGAAGGTATCGAAGCGTGGACGCGCCTGACACCGGCTGAACTCACGGACATGGAACCGGAAATGTACGAGAAGTCCAAAGACACGCTCGACGTGTGGTTTGACTCCGGTACAACCCACATGACCGTGATGAGAGGCTCTCACGCCGACAAGCTGACCTATCCTGCCGATCTCTATCTTGAAGGCAGCGACCAGCACCGCGGCTGGTTCCACTCTTCTCTGCTCACGGGCTGCGCCATCGACGGCCGTGCTCCCTATAAAGGACTTCTGACACACGGCTTCACCGTTGACGAACAGGGCCGCAAGATGAGCAAATCACTCGGCAACGTGATTGCTCCGTCTGAAATCAACGATAAGTACGGCGCTGAAATTCTTCGTCTGTGGGTTGCCTCTTCTGACTACACCGGAGAAATTTCTCTGGGCGAAAAGATCCTTAAGGGTACTGTTGACGCTTATCGCCGCTTCAGAAATACGATCCGCTTCCTGCTTGCCAACACCAGCGACTTTGACATCAAGAAAGACGCCGTCCCTGTTGCAGAGATGGTAGAACTGGATCGTTGGGCCATTGCCCGCATGAAAGCGCTCCAAGAAGAAATTCTGGACAAGTACGACCAGTACCAGTTCCATACCGCTTACGCAGCGCTCCAGCTCTTTGCGAGCGGCGACTTAGGCGGCTTCTACTTGGACATCCTCAAAGATCGTCTCTATACCACTGCGCCGGACAGCGCGGCTCGTCGTTCTGCACAGACCGCTTTGTGGTACATCACGGATGCACTCCTGAAACTGCTTGCTCCGGCGCTTTCGTTTACCGCTGAAGAGGCTTACGCCGTCTTCAATCCGGAAAACAAGGGCACGATTTTTGTTGAACGTTATGCAGAGCTGCCGAATGTGAAGGAAGGCGTTGAACTGCTCAACAAGTGGTCCATCATCCGTGACCTTCGCTCGAACGTTCAGATGGAAATCGAGCGTCAGCGCGAAAAAGGTCTGATCGGTTCTTCCCTGCAGGCTGAAGTTTCTCTGAAGCTCCCGCAGGAAGAATATGACCTGATCAAAGGTTTAGGCGATGAAGCTGCTTTCGTGATGATTACCAGCAAGGTCACACTTGACGGCATCAGCCCTGAGCGCGTCATTACGGTGAAACCCAGCGAAGCTAAGAAGTGCGAACGCTGCTGGCAGTACAAGGAAAGCGTCGGGGAAGACAAGAATTATCCGACACTGTGCTGCCGCTGCGTCGGCAATCTTTTCGGCACGCCTGAAACCAGACTCTTTGCCTAATGAGAAAGACTGTCTCTTCCGTTAGACAGTGGAACTGGCCGGCCCTTCTGGGCTGGCTGGTTTTTGCACTGGCACTGACCGGATTCGATCAATGGACCAAAAACTGGATTCAGCATCGTCTTATTACAGGCGATGTCGATCGGATCACGGATTTCTTCAACTTAGTCGTCGCGTACAACAGCGGGGCGGCTTTTTCCTTCTTAGCCGATGCCGGCGGCTGGCAGCGACCGCTTTTTGCAGGTCTGGCCATCATTGTGAGTTTGGTGATTTGCGTGATCATCAGCCGGAACAGCGCCCGTAAATTTTTGTGCCTCGGGCTCGCTCTAGTTCTTTCCGGCGCGCTCGGCAATGCATGGGACCGTTTCACCATCGGCGTAGTCGTAGATTTTTTAGACTTTCATTTAGGTTCCTACCACTGGCCGGCTTTCAATGTCGCCGATATCTGCATTTGCTGCGGCGCCGCCATTGTCGTCCTGGCTGAATTCTTCGGAAAGAAGAATTAATCGGAGATTGAAAATGTCTCTTCAGGGGAAACGTATCCTTTTAGGCGTCACAGGCGGTATCGCCGCATACAAAGCCTGTGAACTTCTCCGTCTGCTCGTGAAAGCCGGCGCCGATGTTGAGGTCATGATGACTAAGGCAGCTGCGCAGTTTGTGGGGCCGCTGACATTTGAGACGCTCAGCGGGAAGCCGGTCGCAGAGGATCTCTGGGATCCTAAAATGCGGCTTCCGCATATTTCTCTTCGCAAGAATAAAGATCTCATCGTCATAGCTCCGGCAACGGCAAACATCATTGCAAAAGCTGCCAACGGCATTGCCGACGATTTAGTTTCAAGCACTCTGCTCGCACGTGAATGTCCTTTAATGCTTTGCCCGGCAATGAACGTACAGATGTGGCGGAACGCGGCGACGGTCAGAAACATTCAAACGCTCAAAGGCGACGGCGTTCTTTTTTCCAGTCCGGAAGCCGGCAGTCAAGCCTGCGGCGATGTCGGAGAGGGACGTCTGCGAGAACCCGTGCAAATTCTGGAAGATATTGAAGCTTTCTTTACGCCTCCGATACTTTCCGGGAAAAAAGTCTTGATGACTGCCGGGCCGACGTTTGAGCCTTTTGATCCGGTTCGCGGCATCACCAACGGATCTTCCGGACGACAGGCAGCCGCCATTGCTGCGGCAGCCGTTCGCGCCGGCGCCGAGGTCACGATCGTCAGCGGACCCGTTGCCGTACCTTATCCGGACAAAGCGGCCGTCATTCCTGTTCAACAAGCCCAAGAGATGTTTGAGGCGGTCAAAAAAGAACTCGCTGAACACACGCCCGATGCCTTTATCGGCGTCGCTGCGGTCGGCGACTGGCGCCCCGCCGAATATTCAGAGAGCAAACTTAAGAAAGAAAAAGATCAGGATACGTTAACGATCAAGCTTGTTAAAAATCCCGACATTCTTTCTTATGTCGGTCATTCAGGCATCTGCTCTGTCGTTATCGGGTTTGCCGCAGAGACGGACAATCTTGCTGAAAACGCGCGCAAGAAGCTTGACTGTAAAGCGGCGGATATGATTGTCGTCAATCCGGCATCTGCGATCGGCAGTGCTCAGAATCAGGCATCTTTCGTCACCAAAGACGGAATCGTAGTCAAAGGCCGCAGTTCTAAGGCGGAACTTGCCGAAGAGATTATTGAAACCCTCGCCGACCTTCTTAAAAAGAAAGAGATTGAAACATATGAAACTTCAAATTAAGATCTTGGATCCGAAGATCCGCGAAAAAATGCCAAGCTACGCTTCGGCCGGCTCTGCCGGATTAGATCTTCGTGCCGTGATAGATGAACCGCTCGTCCTCCGGCCGAGCGAAACCAAGCTCATCAAAACCGGACTTGCGATCTACATCGGCGATCCCGGCTATGCCGCTTTAATCCTGCCCCGTTCCGGTCTCGGTCATAAACACGGCATCGTGCTCGGCAACTTGGTCGGACTTATTGATTCCGACTATCAGGGAGAACTGATGGTCTCCTGCTGGAATCGCTCTCAGCAGCCTTTTACCGTTGAACCCATGGAACGAATTGCCCAGTTGGTCATCGTTCCGGTTGTTCAGCCGACCTTTGAAGTTGTGGATGAATTTGAAGCCACAGAGCGCGGAACCGGCGGTTTCGGTTCCTCCGGGCGTCATTAAGAGCAAGAACAAGACCTATTCGGCCGGCTGATATGCCGGCTTTTTTTGTCTCTCCACTGAGTTCCATCGGCATGTCAATTTCAGTTAATGCACGGGTAAAATTTTTACAAATCTTACAGGTTCGGCCCTTTCTTGTGGTGTAACTGCAACGCTTTTTATAAAAGAAGAAAAACTTCAAACTTAAAAAATCCAATAAATTCTCCGTGAAAAATCGCCTTTATAAGAGAAAATACAAGAAGTTACCCTCCATTGTCGAGATTTGTATTTCTTTTATATACGAAATTTACTAATTGACATTTATTTACAATCCCATAAGAATGTAACAGTCACTCGTCTTGCTCACAGAGTTCGACAATCGTTTTTAGTATTAGGCGCGTGAGAGTAATGGACATCGCCGTCAGTTTTTTGGAGAAGTTTAAATATGGCAACAGGAACCGTGAAATGGTTTAACGACGCTAAGGGATATGGATTCATCACTCCCGATGACGGCGGCGAAGATCTTTTCGCCCATTTCTCTGCAATTAAAATGGATGGTTTCAAGACGTTGAAACAAGGCCAGCGTGTCACATTCGACCTGAAAGAAGGCGAAAAAGGCAAACAGGCTGACAACATCAAACCCGCCTAATAAAATTCGTTTTTAATTAAACGAAGGGAGCTCTCGAGAGCTCCCTTTCTTTTCCGTTTTTGCCATGACACCAAATATCAGAACCGCCCTCTTCTCCGCTGCTTTTGTCCTTCTCTCGAGCGTGCAATGTGCTTACGCAGCCGATGCGCTCAAAGTCATGGTAAAAGGCATCACGGTTCCTGTCGAAGTTGCCGCCGACAATGCCAGCCGAGAAAAAGGTCTGATGTTTCGCAAGCACCTGCCGGAGAACTCCGGAATGCTGTTCGTCATGGATCGAAACGATGCCGTCTGCATGTGGATGAAAAACACGCTCATCCCTCTTTCTGTTGCCTTTATCGATAAAGACGGCTTCATTATTAATATTGAGAAGATGAAGCCGCTGACTCTTGACATCCACTGCAGCAAGGCCAAAGCGGTTTATGCACTGGAAATGAACGAATCCTGGTTTGAGAAAAATCACGTTAAACCCGGGGACAAGATATCCCGACTTCCTCTTCCGCCCCAGACAAACTAAAAGCCGGAACAAACCTTTTGTCTGTCCCGGCCGTGGTTCGGCTTAATCGCCGAACCGCCCTCCTAAAAAGTTACTGCATCTTGGCGAAGTTTTCGCCGGCAATCATACCGAATGTCAGAGCATCGATAACTGCCACTGTACCGAGGCGAGAAGCGCCGTGCACGCCGCCCGCTACTTCACCGCCGGCATAGAGACCGGGGATCGGTTTGTGGGTATTGGCGGAAATGACTTCTGCGTTTTCATTGATCATCACGCCGCCCATGGTGTGGTGGATCTTCGGGCTGACTTCGATGCCGTAGAAGGGAGCCTTGGAAACGTCGAGACCCTTGTTGAATGTAAGGATGCGGTGGAAGTCTTTGTCGTCGTTGGCTTTAACGTAGCCGTTGAATTTAGCGACTTCATCGAGCAGAGCCTGTTTGGGGATTCCGAAGGCATCAGCCAGCTGTTCAAGTGTGTCGAACTTCTTAACCGTACCCATTTCCAGCGGCAGCTTGACGAAGGACGGGTTGATCGCTTTGACGATAGCATCGTCGCAGATGGCGATCGGATAGTTTTCGTCCGTACCGATGACTTTGAACAGAGCATCGGATTTGATCTTACGGCCGGCGTGTTCGTCCATGAAGCGTTTTCCGGTCTTTCTGTCAACAACCAGACCTAAGTCCATGCAGGCGTGGTTGGTGAAGTTAACGGAAACACCGAAGCCTTTTTCACGCGGGTTGCAGTACGGAAGGAACTGCAGCCAGCAAAGCTGAACAGGCTGAGCACCGATACCCAAGGCTTTGATCAGCACACCGGCAGTCGCGCCCGGCTGGTTGGTGGAGTCTGTGGTAGGAACAACGCGAGGATCCTGAGCCTGACGGAAGAAGATGTCGCGGGAGAAACCGCCGGCAGCCAGCATTACGCCGTTTTTTGCTTTAACAGTAGCAGGACGACCGCTCTTGTTTTCGATATCGTCGCTCTGCAATTTAGAGTCAAAGCGATAGCCCTTGCGATAGGTCACTCCGACAACACGACCGTTTTCGTCCAGGATGAAGTCATCGAACTTAGCACGAGTCATGATCTTGACGTTGGGGAGCTTCTTGAGTTCGTTGTGCATCGGAATGATGTATCCGGATCCGGTACCGGCCTTGATTTCATAAGAACGAGGAACGGAGTGACCGGCTTCGAAGAGCATCTTGTTGGGGACGAATTCGCAGCCGCAGTCTACGACCATCTTGATGGTGTCGTTGCAGCGGTCGGCAATGGTGCCGAGCAGGTTCGGATAGTTGATGCCAAGACCGTCCTTCAAGCAGTCAGCAATGAAGAGTTCTTTGCTGTCTTTGATGCCTTGAGCTGCCTGGACGGGGTTGACCGGGCAAGCGACGTTGCCGCCGCAGATTGCGGAGTTGCCGCCGACGGTCGGCATTTTTTCAAGGATCAGGACTTTCTTGCCTGCCTGGCCGGCTTTCAGGGCGCAAGCCATACCGGCAAAACCGGAACCGATGATAACGACGTCATATTCGTCATCGAATTTAGCAACGGAAGAAGCAGGAACTCCGGCGTGTGCGGCAGCGGCAGAAGTAATGGCAGCAGCGGCAGCACCGGCCAATTTAAGGAAGTCACGGCGGTTAGTACTCATCTTATTTACTCCGAAAGGATTTAAAGGGAATTTTGTTTTGAAACCGTGGATCGTTTGATCCGATGCGCACAGTCTAGGAAAGTTCAAAAAAGTCGAATATGTACTTTGGTACATGTACCTTGGTACAGATTGAAAAGCGGTCTGCGGACTTCAATAATAGAAAAAACGAAATCGCAAAAAAATCGGAAATTTAAAAATTCCTCTCGGAGAAGATTATGAAAAAAACAGCATCTTTACTGGTTGTTCTTGCTGCCTTCTTCACGATGTCTTCGGCCTTTTCCGCCGAGACTCCGAAGTTCGGCGCCGATCGCCACGTTGCCCGCGGTATGGCTTGCGCCTCCTGTCACGGTCCTGACGGAAAGAGTCCTGAATATCCTGATCAGGAAACTTGTCTGAAGTGCCATCAGAAAGACGCTTTAGTTGAAAAAACAAAAGCCATCGGGCCGGTTAACCCGCACAAAGCGCCTCACAACGGCGAATGCACCTTATGTCATCTGCAGCATGAAGCACCCGTGAACTACTGTGCCGAATGCCATCCGCAGTTCAAGTTCAATCCTAATTAACGGAACCTTTTTGATTTCTCCTTGGTTTTTAGAAGCGAAGGCCGGACATTTAGTCCGGCCCCGCTTTCTTTTTTTGTCTTCATTCCGAGTGTTTTCGGAATGAAATCGTCAAAGGATTATTTATAGTTCTTTGCAGCGAAATCCCAGTTCACAAGGTGCTGCAGGAACGTCTGAACAAAGGTGACGCGCATATTGTAGTAATCCAAATAATATGCATGTTCCCAAACGTCGCAGGTGATCAGCGGAACATCCGTTCCGGTGATCGGTGTGCCGGCATTGCTTGTATTGACGATATCAAGCGTGCCGTCTTCTTTTTCAACCAGCCAAGTCCAGCCGGAACCGAAGTTGCCGACAGCGCTCTTTGTAAAGGCGTCTGCGAATGCGTCGTAGCTGCCCCATTTAGCATTGATCTGAGCAGCAATCACATCGGTAGGCTGGCCGCCGCCGTTCGGTTTCAAGCTGTTCCAAAAGAAAGTGTGGTTAAAGCACTGAGCGGCGTTGTTAAAAATCGGACCGCTCTGCGTTGTGCGAATGATTTCTTCCAAAGGCATCGTTTCATAGTCCGTGCCTTTGATGAGGTTATTCAGGGTGTCGTTGTAGGCTTTGTTGTGCTTACCGTAGTGATAGGAAAGCGTCTTAGAACTCATGTACGGTTCAAGAGCGTCCATTGCAAAGGGAAGCGGGGGTACTGTAAATGCCATAACTTTAATCTCCTTAATTCTTGCGCAGACCATTATGATATGCAGACACCCTTAGTCCTTCTTTATCTCCCCAACTCGAGCAACAAAAGCTCCGTCCTTCATCATGACCTCAATATCCGAGCCCTCTTTCAGCTCACTGACCGACATCACGGGCTTGCCGCCGCGATAGATAAAAGCGCTGTTGCCGCGGATTTGCTTGGCTGGATCTAACAACTCCCAGACTTGTTCCAAACTGCGCAGACGGATGGTGTCCTTTTCAAACTTTTGAATCAGGCTGTTGCGCACTGAAGTACAAGCTGCATTTAAAGGTGCTCGATCCAACTTAGGGCGAGATCTTCTTAACCAGGAAGATTCTTTTAGAAGTTCCTTTCGATTTGCAGCGATTGTCGACTGTACAACACCTGAAATCAAAGAAAAAATTTCATTGCATCTTGATTCCTGCGCTCCGAAGGCATACGTCATTTGCGGAGAGACCAAGCGGAGAGAGTCTCCTGCTGAACGAAGAATTCCGTTCATTGCCGTCCTAAAGTTGTCAGAGAAGACGCCTACCTCTCCGCGGCTCAGTCTTAAGCGTGAATCTTGGGAATTGCTAATGGCTACAAAAATCAAATCAACTCGGTTCTGAAGAGAGGTCGTATCCAATCGGAAAACCGGAGAAGCCGCCTGAAGCCTTTTTTCATACGGTTCAATGAAACGGCTCGGAGAGATAAAGTAGCGAGCGGCAAATTTTTCTCTTTCAAGCGAAGAAGAGAGAGATTTCCGCATATCGAGCTGAAGTCTGGTTCTCAAAAACGTCAGGTTTTGGCGGTAATAGTCCAGCACCGGGCGCTGAAGATACGAAACCGCGGACAGGCGATGGCGGAAGGTTTCCAAAAAGGTCTGAGGATTTTCAAACGGCCGCGATTCATTTTCCACGTCTTGAAGCGCTCGATTGAATTGATTCTCAAAGGAGCGGTGAAGCAAGTTCCACGCCGAGTCGATTTCATAGAACAAGACGGATTGCTTTTCCGCGGCCGCTTCAGCCGCTCCGGTCGGTGTGGGTGCACGAAAATCCGCTGCAAAATCTGCAATAGTCGTATCGGTCTCATGGCCAATGCCCGAAATGATCGGAATATGGCTATTGACGATCGCCTCGGCGACAATTTTCTCATTAAAGCACCACAAGTCTTCGAGTGATCCGCCGCCGCGAACCAGCAGCAGGACATCCGCTTTGTTGTCCGAATTCGCTTTATTGATTCTCTGAACGATCTCGGCCTCGGCACCCTTTCCCTGGACGGCCGTGTGATAAAGGAGGACTCTAACGTAAGGTGCACGCTCCCGAAGGCGATTCATCACATCCTGCAGCGCAGCTCCCGTTCTGCTCGTGATAATTCCGATCGTGCGGGGCACCCGCGGAATCGGCTTCTTTCGGTTTTGATCAAACCATCCTAAGGCTGCCAATTCGTTTTTTAAACGAAGGAAAAGTTCATAAAGTTTTCCCTCCCCGGCAGCTTCAATCTTCGAACAAATAAATGTTAATTTCCCGCTTCCGGGATAAAGATTCGGTTTTCCTGTGACTCGAACTTTGTCGCCAACCTTGAAGACACCGCGCACGGAGTAAAGTTTCCCCCGAAACATCGCGCAGGAAAGCACCGCTTCTTCGTCTTTAATTGAAAAATACCAGTGTCCGCTTGAAGCTTTCGTCGAAGATGAAATCTCCCCTTCAACAGCCACTGATTCGAACTGTTCAAATGACAAATTAACGATGTCTACAAACTGCGTGACAGAGAAGGCTTTATCGGACATTTTATTGTTTATGTGCTAAATACAAGGAGCGAGTGAGATTGCAAAATTTCCATTTGCTTCACAAGTTACTCACAATTTTATTCACATTTTCAACAGCCCGAATTCGAAGAATAAAAAAATTATCCACTCAATGAGAGAATTTGTTAATACATTGATTTATAAAGATTTTATTTTCAAAAATTACCTCCCTATCAATTCTTTTCTGCTTTTTCGCTGCGAAATCAAGTCACTTCTCACCGAGTTATTCACAAAGTTATTAACAATGAAACGACCTCTAAATTTCATAACTTCTTGAGTACTCGGCAAATAATTATTTTGTGTTTTGCTCAAAATACTATTGACTTTTGAAGTAAAGGTTTTACCTAGGTTTTGTAACTTTCAGATGAAACTTGAAAATTTAGGAAGCGCTCGCTGAAATAATGAGTTATCGGCAGTTTTCCACACTATCAAGTTAAAATGATCTTTTATTTTTTGCTTCACGGCAATGCAAGTACAACTAGAAACGTTTCTGCATAAACAATGGGATCGCAAAGGTCTGATTTCCTGGCTGCTCCTGCCCGCTTCTGCGGTATTTCTCTCCATGGCAGCCTCACGGCGTCGTAAAACCATTCCCGTTAAAGTCGGAGTGCCTGTCGTAGTCGTCGGCAATATTTATGTCGGAGGAACCGGGAAGACCCCGGTCACCATCGCTTTAGTCAAGGATCTGAAAGAACGCGGCTGGAATCCCGGCATCATCTCCCGCGGTTACCGCGGCAAAGCAGAATCTCCGGTTGAAGTTCGCCTCGACAGTAATCCCGACATCGTCGGCGATGAACCCTTGCTGATAAAAAAAGCCACCGATGCACCCACGTTTGTCTGCCCGAAACGTGTTGCAGCCGCCGAAGCTTTGCTGAAAGCCTACCCGACCGTCAACGTCATCATCAGTGACGACGGCCTTCAGCACTACTCCCTTCACCGTGACGTGGAATTAGCCGTCGTCGGTGCCCGCGGCTTAGGAAACGGCTGGGTTCTTCCTGCCGGTCCTTTGCGTGAACCGCCCTCCCGTCTTGATGAAGTCGATGCGATTGTGTTGAACGCTACGGAAGACGTCGTGACATCTTCTACACCTCGCTACGTTGCGACAAGCGGATTCACCAATGCAATCAATTACGCTACCGGAGAGATCGTCTCCTTGGATACGCTTTCGAGAATGCAGTTTAAAAAGGGACTGAAGGCCGTTGCCATGGCGGGTATCGCCGTCCCGGAAAGATTCTTCTCCATGCTGAAGGCCCACGGATTGGAAGTGCGCCCGATCGCCTTACCGGACCATTACGACTATTCCAAAAATCCTTTCAAAGACTGCGAAGCAGATCTCATCTTCATTACGGAAAAGGACGCCGTCAAATGCCGCAAGCACGCCGATCTGAAAAAAGATGAGCGGATTTACGTGGTCCCGCTGGAAACCAAGCTCGACAAATTTCTTGTGGATTTTGTCGAAAAGAAAATCACTGCCGCAGCTAAGAAGAGCAAAGAAGCTGCTCAGCAACTCTAAACGGAATGCTTATGGATGCAAAAATTACCGAAATTTTAGTTTGCCCTCTCTGTAAGGGTCCGCTGCTTTGGAACGAAAAGAAAAAAGAGTTTTACTGCCGTTCCGACATGAAGGCCTTCCCCGTCATTGACGACATCCCCTGCATGGTCCCGACTGAAGCTCGAGAAATGAAGGAAGAAGAAATCGAGGAACTGGATAAAAAATGAGCTTTACCGTCATTATCCCTGCTCGCTTAGCCAGCACCCGCCTGCCCAATAAACCCATTGCCGACATCTGCGGAAAGCCGATGATCGTGCGCGTTGCCGAACAGGCCTTAAAAAGCGGCGCCTCCCGTGTGATCTGCGCGGTTGACGATGAACTGATTCTCAAAGCCTGTGAAGCCAACGGCATCGAAGCCTGTTTAACGCGTAAAGATCATGCCTGCGGCACCGACCGCCTCTGCGAAGCAGCCGAACTCTGCAAAATCTCCGATGACGAAATCATCGTGAACGTCCAAGGGGACGAACCCTTGATTCCCCCGAAAGTCATCAAGAATGTTGCGGAACTTCTAATGAACCGCTCGGACTGCAGCATGGGAACGGCTGCCATTCGTATTCATTCGGCGGAAGAATTCTTTAATCCCAATGTTGTGAAAGTCGTTACCGACAAGAATGGCTCGGCTCTTTATTTCAGTCGCGCGCCGATTCCCTGGGATCGTGACGGCTTTGCAAAAGACCGCTCTGCGCTGCCGAAGCATCTCGGCCTGCGTCATGTCGGTATTTACAGTTACCGCTGCGCCTTCCTGAAAGCCTATCCCGAACTTCCGAAGTCGGATCTGGAGCGCTGGGAGAGCTTGGAACAGCTGCGCGCACTTTACAACGGCTACAAGATCGCCGTGGACACCTTCGAGGAAGAAATTCCTCCCGGCGTTGACACGCTTGCAGATTTGGAAGCCGTACGTGCTTACTTACAGAATAAATAACCTTAGTTTTATTGTCGAAGATCAAGCGGTTGCTGAGTTTTCATCCATTCGGACAGCTTGAAATTACAGGCAATAAGGCACAAAATTTAAATTTACATTCTCAATTATTTAAGGAGCCATTCATGCGCTTAATTCTTCTCGGAGCTCCCGGTGCCGGTAAAGGTACACAAGCAGCCCGTATTTGTGAACATTACGGAATCCCTCAGATTTCTACGGGTGACATGCTCAGAGCTGCAGTGAAGGCCGGAACTCCTCTCGGTTTAGCTGCCAAGAAGATTATGGATGCAGGAGAACTGGTCAGCGATGACATTATCATCGGCCTGGTCAAAGAAAGATTAGAAAAGCCGGACTGCAAGAACGGTTTCCTCTTTGACGGCTTCCCTCGCACAATTCCTCAGGCCGAAGCTTTGGTTAAGGCCGGTATCCCTATCGACGACGTCGTCGAAATCGCCGTTCCCGATGAAGTCATTCTTGAACGTATGAGCGGCCGCAGAGTGCACGTCGCTTCCGGCCGTACCTATCACGTTAAATTCAATCCTCCTAAGGTTGAAGGCGTTGATGACGTTACCGGCGAACCCCTGGTTCAGCGTCCGGACGACAAGGAAGAAACCGTTAAAAAACGTCTTGAGGTTTATCACGCTCAGACCGAAGCTCTTGTCGGTTTCTACCAGAACCTGGCTGCTAAGGGCGACAGCAAGACAAGATATATCAAGATCGACGGCGTCGGCGACGTCAAGGAAGTCAGCCGCCGCATTTTCGATGCACTTGATAAATAATTTTTAGCACTATTCGATGATTGTTTGGCATCCGCCTTCGGGCGGACTGCCAATTTTTATTTTGCGGACTATGAAAAAACATATTCTCGTTACCGGCGGTACCGGCTACATAGGCTCCCACATGGTGGTGCGTTTGATCGAAGCCGGCATGGAGCCGATTATTTTTGATAACTTCAGCAACTCCAAACCTGCAGTCGTAGACCGCATTGAAATGATCACCGGAAAGCGTCCGACACTTGTTCGCGGTGACATTCGAGATGAAAAGGCTTTAGAGAAGCTGTTCACGGATTATCCGATTGATGCCGTCATTAACTTTGCCGGCCGCAAAGCCGTCGGAGAATCCGAAGCCGATCCTCTTCTCTATTTTTCCTATAACGTTGAAGGAACCATTGTTCTGCTTCGCGTCATGAAGAAATTCGGCGTCAAAGAATTTGTCTTCTCTTCATCTGCAACTGTTTACGGCGACCCCGGTTACGATGAATTCGACGAAAGCACACCACTCGCTCCGATCAACAACTACGGTCTGAGCAAGTGGATGATCGAGGAAGTTCTGCGCAAGACCTTCAAAGCCGAACCGGATTGGTCGATTGCCATTCTGCGTTATTTCAACCCGGTGGGAGCCCATGAATCCGGCTTAATCGGAGAGGATCCGAACGGTATCCCGAATAATCTGATGCCTTTCATTTCTCAGGTTGCCGTCGGCAGACGCGCTTCTCTGAAAGTATTCGGAAACGACTATCCAACCAGAGACGGCACCGGTGCCCGCGACTATATCCATGTTCAGGACCTTGTAGAAGGTCATTTGGATGCATTGAGGGTATTAGACGGCAAGCCCCAGCTTCTCACCGTTAACCTCGGCACCGGCGGCAACACCACTGTACTGGAGCTCGTTAAAGCGTTCGAGAAAGCCAGCGGAAAACATATTCCTTATGAAATCTGTCCACGTCGTGCCGGCGATAAAGCCGCCTACTGGACCAACCCTGAGCTTGCCAGGGAGCTTCTCGGCTGGACGGCTAAGCGCGGCATCGAGAAAATGTGTGAAGACACGTGGCGCTGGCAGCAAATGAATCCGGAAGGCTATCCGGACTAATCTAACGGCATCTTCGATAAAGGCTCGCATTCGCGAGCCTTTTCTTTTTTGTGCCAAAAAAGAAACCCCCGAATTTTCATCCGGAGGTTTCACAACGGTTTAGTTCCGTTCAGAAAAGCTGATTAGGCAAGCTTTTCTGTGATGAACGTTCTGGTCTTACCGAGCAGAGCGTTCAGGTCGGCAGGCGCTGCGCCGCCGCCCTGTGCAAAGTCAGGACGTCCGCCGCCTTTACCGCCGAGCTGCTCGGCAACAAACTTCATCACATCGCCTGCTTTGATCTTGCCGACGAGGTCTTTCGTCACACCGACCGCAGCACTGGCTTTACCGTCTTCAGACTTGATCAGAACGATCACGCCGCTCTTGAGCTGGTCTTTAAGACCGTCAACGGAATTGCGAAGTTCCTTGGTTTCGATGCCTTTCATCTCGGTCACAAGAACCTTGACGCCGTTGACATCCTGAGCCTGGGAGGCCACATGAGCAGCACCGGCCTGAGCAAACTTGACCTTAAGTGCATTCAAGTCTTTTTCAGTGCGTTTCAGATGTTCAACCGTATCAACAACCTTGGAAACAACCTCGAGAGCCGGAGCTTTGAGTTCTTCAGCCACTTCACGGATGATCTCTTCCTGGTTCTGAGCGTAGTGCAGAGCGGCCATACCGGTTACAGCTTCAACACGGCGAACGCCGGCGGAAATACCGGATTCAGAAATGATCTTGAACATACCGATGTCGCCGGTTCTTTGGACATGGGTACCGCCGCAAAGTTCGCAGCTGGAGCCGATGTTAAGAACACGAACCTTTTCACCGTATTTTTCTCCGAACAGCATGACCGCGTTGGTCTTCTTAGCCTCGTCGATCGGCATGACTCGGGTCTGAGTCGGCGCATTGCGGAGAATTTCTTTGTTCACGATGTCTTCGACTTCGTTGATCTGTTCACGAGTCATAGGAGAGGTGTGAACAAAGTCGAAGCGGGTTCTGTCGCCATTAACCATGGAGCCGCGCTGCTGAACATGGGCACCGAGCACTTCTCTCAGTGCCTTGTGCATCAAGTGCGTCACGGAGTGGTTGCGGGCCGTCGCTTCGCGGTTTTCTTCATCGACTTGAGCGCTGAAGAGATCGCCGACTTTAACTTCGCCTTCGGCGACATAGCACATATGACCAAAGACGTCAGCCTTGATCTTGAATGTATCGTCGACCTTGAGGATCGTTGTCTTGTTCTTGAAGGTGCCCTTGTCGCCCATCTGACCGCCGCTCTCTGCATAGAACGGAGTACGGTCGAACACAACAACAACTTCGTCACCGGCTTCGGCGTCTTTGACAAGTTCGCCGTCTTTGTAGATAGCTTCGACGCGGCAGGCCTGAACTGTGAGGGTGTCGTAACCTAAGAATTCTGTCGGCTTGCCTTCGTATTCGAGGCCCTGAGCCATCTTGAACTTGCCCTTAGCGCGAGCCTGTTCACGCTGCTTTTCCATCAAGGCATCAAAGCCTTCAAAGTCAACAGAAACATTCTTTTCGCGGCAGACGTCGGCAGTCAGGTCAACCGGGAAGCCATAAGTATCGTGCAGTTTGAATGCTACGTCGCCGCCCAGGATCTTGGTGCCGGAAGCCAGGGCTTCGTTAAGAATATCCAAGCCTTTGGAGAGGGTCTGAGAAAAGCGAACTTCTTCCTGGCGCAGGACTTCCTGAATATGGGGATTATGGATTTCAGGGTACTGGTCGCCCATTTCTTTAGCAACGGCCTTAACCAAGTTGCTGAAGAAGAGTTTGCGGGCGCCGAGCTTGAAGCCGTGACGCATACCGCGGCGAGCGATACGGCGAAGAACGTAGCTGCGGCCTTCATTGCCCGGAACAACGCCGTCGGCAATGATAAATGTGCAGGCACGGATATGGTCGGCAATGACCTTAACGGAGGGACTGTTCGGATCAACATCCTCAGCACCGGCAGCCTTGACTTCGTCAATGACGGCCTTCATGAGGTTCTGGAACAAGTCGATTTCGTAGTTCGAATGAACACCCTGAAGAACGGCAGAAATACGTTCCAAGCCCATACCGGTATCCACACTGGGACGCGGCAGCTTGTGCATTACGCCTTTTTCATCACGGTTGAACTGCATGAACACGAGGTTCCAAATTTCCATGTAGCGGTCGCCGTCTTCGTCGGGGCTTCCGGGAGGGCCTCCGGCAACGGAGGGGCCGTGGTCATAGAAAATTTCGGAGCAAGGACCGCAGGGGCCGGTATCGCCCATCATCCAGAAGTTGTCGGAAGCGAAACGAGCGCCCTTGTTGTCGCCGATACGAACGATTCTATCGGCAGGGATACCGACTTCCTTATTCCAGATGTTGTAAGCCTCGTCGTCCTCGGCGTACACAGTCACCCAGAGTTTTTCAGGCGGGAGTTTGAAGTGTTCGGTAAGAAGCTCCCAGGCATTCTTGATGGCATCACGCTTGAAGTAATCTCCGAAGCTGAAGTTGCCAAGCATTTCAAAGAATGTGTGATGGCGAGCGGTATAGCCTACATTTTCCAAGTCATTGTGCTTGCCGCCGGCACGAACACATTTCTGACTGGTCGTCGCACGTGTGTAGGGACGCTTGTCAAAGCCAAGGTAAACATCCTTGAACTGGTTCATACCTGCGTTGGTAAACAGCAATGTGGGGTCGTCACCGGGGACTACCGGGCTGGAAGCGACGATAGTGTGTCCCTTGGACTCCATGAACTTCAGAAACGTAGATCGTATTTCTGATGCAGTGAACATTTATATTTTCTCAAAGTAAGCTGCCGAAACAGCAATGTGTAACCGCGGTATTTTAGCAGATGGCTCTCTGCATCCGCCTTTTTAGACCGCAGATTTCCACGGTAAAACAATAAAGCCTGAACACCTTTTTACCAGTGTCCAGGCTAACTTTTTGTCCTCAATTTCTAAAAGAAACTGCTTTGTTTTTCAGCATTAAACGATACGGGAATAGCGGCGAACTCTTTCGTCTTCACGCAGGTAACGGTCGAAGTTCATCGCTACGGCTCTCACCAGCAGTTTGCCCTTCGGTGTTACTTCAATATAGTCGGGTTCCAGGCGAACCAGACCTTCAGCCTCGAAGTGTTTGAGATTGTTCAGTTCAAAGTCAAAGTATTCATTGAAGTTAATGTCAAATTTTTTCTCGATGTCGGCCTTAACAACTTTGAACTGGCACATCAGTTCCATAATGACTTTGGCACGCAGACGGTCATCGTCATTTAAGAGGTAGCCGCGGTTGGTGGCTAAGTTACCGCTGCGGATGGCTGCGTAATAGCTTTCCAAGTCGCGCGGATTGGCGGCATAGCAGCCGTTGACTTTGCTAATAGAAGAAACACCGAGCGCAACCATGTCGCACTCCGGCTTAGTGGAATAACCTTGGAAGTTTCTCTGCAGCGTACCGTTTTCCTGAGCCTTGGCGAGTTCGTCGGTGACCTTGGCGAAGTGGTCCATACCGATGAAGTGATAGCCGTTGGCGCTCAAACGCTTGATAGCATCCATCATGATGCCGACTTTTTCCGGCGTGCTCGGAAGGTCTTCGGCATTGATGCGTCTCTGCGGTTTAAAGTGTTCGGGCAGATGAGCAAAGTGATAGAGCGCGATACGATCCGGAGAAAGTTCGATCACTTTGTCCAGAGTCATTTCAAAGGTTTGGCGGGACTGGAAAGGAAGACCGTAAATTAAGTCCATATTGATGGACTTAAAGCCGTTGGCACGAGCTGCATCAAGAACGGCTTTCGTCATTTCGAAAGGCTGGACACGGTTCACGGCAATCTGAACGCGATTATCGAAATCCTGAACGCCGATACTCATCCGGTTGAAACCGGCTTTGGCCAAAACTTCAACCTTGTCGACAGGGGTCGAACGAGGATCGACTTCAATGGAAATTTCTGCATCCGGCGCCAGCGCGAAGTGAGAACGGATAATGTCCATCACCTGGAAAATTTCTTCATTGTTCAGGAAGGTCGGGGAGCCGCCGCCAAAGTGAAGCTGCACCACTTCCTTATTGCCGCCGATCTCGGCAGAAACGAGTTCACATTCTTTGCTTAAAACTTCCAAATACTCTTTGGATCGACAGTGATCTTTCGTGACTTCTTTGTTGCAGCCGCAGAAGAAGCAGACATTCGCACAGAAAGGAATGTGAACATACAGGGATAGATCTGCCGTATTTTCACCGGTCCCTCTCGCATTAAGGACTTTCTTAAAATCTTCGGCGCCGAATTCCTTTGTAAATCTGTCCGCAGTGGGATAAGAAGTGTATCTCGGGCCCGGAACATCGAACCTTTGGAGCAGCTCCAGATCCGGGAATTCAACGTTCAGCTTTCCTTGTGTTTCCATCAGGGTTCCTTTTTAAAAGATCTTTTGATTTTTCTAGGTTCTGTTATTATTTTTCCAACAGGCGAAATTATCTCAAATCATCAAAGGCCGCACAGCTTTTTTGCCTCTTATAACAGTATTTAGAGAAAATGGCTTCTAATTTCACGCAATCCTTATCGGCAAATCGCACCGGCTGTGCCGGCTGCTACCTCAGGCATCTTTGCCTGTCCGCCGATCTGAATGACGCAGAAATAGAAATTTTTTCCTCTCATATCGTCTCCCAAAGAAGAGTTCCAAAGGGTGAAGTACTGTTTAGAGCCGGCGCCCCCCTTGATGCGCTTTTCGTCACCCGACTCGGTTCATTTAAAAGTTCGGTCCTCACCGAAAACGGCAGCGAACAAGTCACCGATTTCCACATGAGCGGAGAGGTACTCGGCGCCGAAGCGATCCCAACCGAATATCACACCTGCACCGTCACGGCCCTCGAGGACAGTGAAATCTGTTCCTTGCGCTATCGCGAACTCGAAGCACTTTGCGACCGAGATCCGAAAATCTCGCGCCAATTCCGTCTTCTGCTCGGAAGAAAAATTGTCGCGGCGCATCAAAACCTGCTTATCCTCGGCTGCACCAACTCAACACAGCTGCTGGCTTCTTTCCTGCTGAACCTTGCAAGAAAGTTCGAAGCCCGAGGATTCTCAAAAAGCGAGTTCGTCCTAAGAATGACTCGAGGCGAACTCGGCAGTTTCTTGGGCCTCAAGCTCGAGACCGTCAGCAGGACGCTCACCCACTTTGATGAATTGAACCTGATTGAAATTAACCAGAGACACGTTCGCATCATCAACCTGGAAGGGCTTAAAGCCGTCGCCAAAGAATCGGGGCGCGCCAAGAGAAAAACATCACAAGAGTGATGCTAAGGCTTCGTGCTTAACGCTTCATGAAACTCAAATCTTGAAAGTCAAAAAAACGACTATTGCATTTGTCGCCGGTTCTTTTGAATTAATTTTGCGCAATTCTTGAAATAGATGACTTGTTTTTCTCAATTAAATAGAAATAATCGAGAAATTATGCTCCATGACCCTGATAAAAGTGAGAATACGTGGTCAATTTTCTGTTTTTAGCCTTATTTTTCCATAGAATTCCAAAAAGGCAGTTAACTCTGCCCGATAACCACAAACGAGAAAGGTAGAAAATGACTATCAAAATTACTAGACGTTCTGTCTGTACCCTTGGAGCAGCAGCTTTAGGCTGCGCAGCATTCCCTTCTTTCGCCGCTGAAGATCCGATCCGTATTATTGTCCCCTATCCTCCCGGAGGTCCTTTGGACGTCACAGCCCGTGCCGTCGCTGAAGAAGCCCGTCATGACCTGGGCAATATCATTGTTGAAAACAAGCCGGGTGCCGGCGGCAACATCGGTGTGGACTACGTTGCAAAACAGGCTCCGGACGGAAAGACAATCGTCATGGGCGCCTTAGCAACGCACGCTGTGAACCCCAACCTTTTCAGCAAACTGCCCTACGATCCAATCAAGGACTTCACTCCGATTACGCTGATCGCTCAGACACCGAACGTACTGGTCATTACACCTGAATTCTCCCAGAAAACCGGCATCAAGACTGTTAAAGATTTGGTCGCGTACGCCAAGAAGAACCCGGATGCTATTAACTATGCCTCCGGCGGCAACGGTTCCGCAGGTCATATGTCAGGCGAGCTTTTAAAGAACGCCACCGGCATCAAGATCGTCCACATTCCGTTTAAGGGCGCAGCGGCTGCTCAAATGAGCGTACTGAGCGGCGACACTCAGATGATTTTTGACAACCTTGCTTCTGCGAGCGCCAACATCAAAGCCGGCAAGTTAATTCCGCTCGCCGTGACAACAACGTTCCGTGCTCCCTCTCTGCCAAACGTTCCGACAATGGCTGAAGCCGGTGTTCCCGGATTTGATATTTCTACTTGGTACGCCTTCTTCGGACCGGCCAAGATGGACCCGAAAGTCGTTGATAAACTCAACCAAGCTTTTGTCAAAGCTATTAAGTCCAAACCCATGGCTGAACGCTTCGACAAGATGGGCGCCGTTGAAAAAGCCGGAACTCCCGCTCAGCTGAACGACTTTGTAAAAGCCGAGCTCGTCAAATACAAAGAAATTGTGAAGACCAGCGGAGCGAAAGTAGACTAATACTCTGCTGAATTTGTACAACCTAGAAGGCCGGTTTCCGGCCTTCGTTAATTTTCGTTTTACCTATGATCAAGGATCAAAGAGATTTTTGGGCCGGTTTGATGTTCATGGCCTTCGGAGGTTTTTTCTGCCTCTACTCTGTTTACAACTACAACATCGGGACGGCCTCCCGCATGGGTCCGGGCTATTTCCCGATGCTGCTCGGCGGCTTTCTCTTTTTCCTTGGTTTTTTTATTACGGCTAAGTCAGTTCTTTTTAAAAGTACAGAAGAAGACGGCGGCAAATTCGGAAAGTTCGACTGGTACAACTTTTTTGTGATCTTGGGATCCGTCACGATTTTTGCCGTGCTGCTCAGACCTGCAGGTCTGATCCCTGCGACTGCTGTGATGGTTTTCTTATCTTCTTTCGGCAACCGTCCTTTCCGCTGGATACGGACCCTTCTTCTTTGTGCATTTCTATGCGTCGCCGTCTGGCTGATCTTTGTCCTCGGCCTTGATTTAACTGTGCCAATCTGGCCTGCTTTTCTGACGAACTAAGGGGCTGAATTATGGATTTACTGAATAATTTGGCTGTCGGTTTTGCCACCGCACTTTCTCTTCAGAACCTCCTCTACTGTTTCTTAGGTGTCACGCTCGGCACGTTGATCGGCGTTCTTCCGGGCCTGGGGCCGGTAGCAACGTTAGCCATGCTGCTGCCGATCACCTACACACTCGATCCGACTTCCGCACTGATTATGCTCGCCGGCATTTACTACGGCTCTCAGTACGGCGGATCAACGACTGCTATTTTGGTTAACCTCCCGGGCGAGTCAGCCTCAGTAGTTACTTGTTTAGACGGTTACCAAATGGCCCGCCAAGGAAAAGCCGGCACCGCTCTCGGTATCGCTGCAATCGGTTCTTTTATTGCCGGCTGCTTTGCAACGATTTTGGTTGCTGCTTTCGCACCTCCTTTGATAGAACTTGCCTTCAAATTTGGGCCGGCCGAATACTTTAGTCTGATGGTCTTGGGCCTTGTCGGCGCTGTTGTGTTAGCCAACGGTTCCGTACTCAAGGCTTTTGCCATGATCATCTTAGGTCTTCTTCTCGGTATCATCGGCGCGGACGTCAACTCCGGAACCTTCCGTTTCGATTTCGGCATTGCCGAACTCCAGGACGGCATCGATTTCGTCGCCATTTCTATGGGCCTGTTCGGATTCACGGAAATTATCGTAAATTTGTCCAAGGGCGAAGCGCGCGATTCCATTACAGAAAAAGTCGGTTCTATTTGGCCGAGCCGAAAAGAGTTATGCAAGGCCGCGCCGGCCATTACCCGCGGTACCCTGCTGGGCTCCTTCCTTGGTATTCTTCCCGGCGGCGGTGCCCTGCTTGCCTCTTTTGCTTCCTACACGCTTGAGAAAAAAGTCGGCGGCAGCCATGCTAATCCTCCGTTTGGTAAAGGAAATATTGCCGGTGTCGCCGGTCCTGAATCCGCCAACAATGCCGGAGCTCAGACGAGTTTCATTCCGATGCTCACACTCGGTATTCCCTGCAACGCCACGATGGCGCTGATGATCGGCGCCCTGATGATTCACAACATCACACCGGGACCGCAGGTAATGAGTTCCAACCCCACACTCTTTTGGGGGCTGGTGGTTTCCATGTGGATCGGCAACCTGATGCTTGTCATTTTGAATCTGCCTTTGATCGGTGTTTGGGTTCAGCTGCTGCGCGTGCCTTACGGACTGCTCTACCCGATGATTCTGACTTTCTGCTGCATCGGCGTTTATTCCATTAACAACAATCCATTTGATGTCTACATCACGATTATCTGTGGTGCACTTGGCTACCTTTTTGCAAAACTTAAGTGTGAACCAGCGCCATTGATCCTGGGCTTCATTCTCGGACCGATGATGGAAGAAAACCTCAGAAGAGCGATGCTGCTTTCTCGTGGGGATCCTTCGACCTTCTTTACGCGCCCCATCTCTCTCGTTCTCTTGATGATGGCCATCTTCCTGTTGCTTCTCATCCTCTTACCGAGTATTAAGAAAGGCCGCGAGGTAGCGTTCAAGGAAGACTAAATATTGTGCTGGGACAAGGATTCTGTTAATCTGAAATCCTTGTCAAGAGCGGAAAAGTCGGCGCCTGCCGCCGTGTGTCCCTTCGGGGATACGAATGTATCGTGAGGGTTTTTCGAGTTTTCGGAGAGGGTGTCCACGGACAAGGAGTTCCCGCTTCTCGATTGAAAATCGGAGCGGGAATTTTATTTTCAAAAATTCCACTAGCAACCACACTTCTTCTCGATTCAAAAGACCCGAACATTTTCTCTGTTCCAGCTCGGTAAGCTTGTGAAGGTTGAAATCAAAGTTTCTATACGCCTTTTCAGAGAGTCCTCTTCTCTCAACCTTTCTCTCACAGATCTTCTTCAAACAATCGGCATGCGGACATCTAATCGAGTTTGGAAGGGGAACAATTTCAAGCCGTTTCTTCGGATATGTATTCGGGCTCTCTATTTCTTCTAGAACTCATTTGTGAAGAAAACAGCAGACCACTAAGACGAAGGGCTGCCCGAAGACAGCCCTTCGAAGATGCCGCTTGGCACCAAGGAGCAACTAAGTAATTGCCGCCTCTAGACCTGAGAGGCGGCGCCATGCTTTAGAACATGATCGGATCGTAGTATCCGGAGAAGAGGATCGAGGCTCTCAGCAGGAGCGCACCGATAATGCCGAGAATCGCACTGCAGGCCATAATCTTATGACTGCGAGTGAGAAGATTCAGGAGCAGAGGCACGACGGAACCGAGAATAATCACGCCGACCCAGAACATCACGGCATGAGGACCGCTGATCAGAGCTTCTGCACCGGCTCTGGCGCCGGCAAGCGCGGAACCGAGGGCAACGTGGACAAAGGCAAAAATGGTAAACAATTCTGCAACTTCAACCCAGAAGGAAGTTCTTCTGCTCCAGCGAACGGTATCCGGATCGATCCATTTCATGATCATGAAAAGTTCAATACAGCCGATGGAGCTGGCCATGCCGGACATGATCCAAAGCAGAGGAATCAAAGCGGTATTCCACAAAGAGATGCCGACAGCTTGTGTCAGAAGAAAACCGGAATAAATCGTGCAGAAAACACCCAGCGCAGCAAAGATTCCGTTGAACCAATTGGACTTGGCCATGTTCTGCCAGTATTCACTCTTGAAAATGATCTTGGCGCAGATCATGGAGTAGAACACAGAGCCGATGCACAGCAGCGAGAGCAGGCAGATGCCGATGAACATCCAGGACTGGAAGTTAAAGGAAAAGTCAGCTAATGCGCTGAAAACGGCAAACGGAAGATTGAGCATTCGGGCCAAATGGCTGACGACTAAGAGCGTTCCGAGAATACCGGACACCGTCAGAAGATAAACGAAGTTCTTCTGTCTGATCCAGTAATTTAGGAAAAATCCCATGCCGGAGAGACCGACGAGCCAGAGGAATATGGCAATCGTCCATCCCCAATGAGCGGCTTGAAGCTGAGGAGTAAAAGAAGTTAATTCGATCATTTGGACACCACCACAAAGAAGTTAGGTTTCGTGCCTTTATTCGGCATGAGAAGCTCAGTTCTGCTGGACGCGATCTTTTGAGAGATTTCAGACTGAGGATCCAAAATATCTCCGAACAGACGAGCTTCCGCAGGACAGGCCTGGACACAGGCCGGCTGCTTGCCCTCCTTGATCATTTCCATACAGCCCGGGCTGATGCATTTCATCGGCAGACCGGTAATAGGATGGCTCCAGCGAGCGTCGTACGGACAGCTGGCAATACAGTAGTTGCAGCCGACGCACTTATCCGGATCATTTCTGACTAGGCCGTTTTCGTCGTAGTAGTTCGCACCGAACGGACAAGTCTTAACACAAGGTGCGTTTTCACACTGCTGGCACTGAACCAGCAGATTAACGGGACTTCTCTCTTCGGAACGGAAAATACGGATATTGGATGCGGGCCAGTTTCTGCCCGGAATGCTCTTGTTATGCATTTCAGGGAAGTTGGTCTGAGAACAGGCCAAAATGCAGGCGCCGCAGCTGATGCATTGTGTGGCATCAAAAAGATGCGCTAATTGTTTTTTCTTTTGAACCATGATTTTTAGCCTCTTACCTTCTTAATGCGCACGGAACTGTTATTCGCAACGTTGCCGAAGATCGGCTGCGCATAGCCTGTCGCAAACCAATGAGAGTTAATACCTTCTTTAACGAATTGGTACTCAGGATCATTCACAAGGTGTTTCGTTCGGTTGCCGCCGGAGAAGCCGAAGGCGAAAACGGCACCCGGTACCACCTTCTTGGTCACGGTAATCCGAGCTTGACCTACATATTTGGTATCAATACCCTCAATTTCGGCCATATCGCCGTTCCTGATACCCAGTCGCTGAGCATCAACAGGATTCATCCAAACAGTTCTGTCGCCCAGATAACGAGTCGGCTGCGTAAACATATTCAGACCGGAACAAGTCACGCAGTTCTTTCCGGAAACCAGAATGAATTCATTGCTGTTCTTCTTCGGAGCGGTAAACGCAGGCGAAGGAATATAGCCCGAAACCGGAGCGATAGCCTTTTCGGTGGCTTCGTTCTTGAAGCTCTGGAAAGCATAGATTTCGACCTTGCCGCTCGGCGTCCCAAAGGGTTTGTGATACGGGTACTCGTTATATTTCTTTGTCTTGATCGTTGACCAGCCCTGAGTCTCGATATCCTTTTTGATCTTTTCGGCCCAGCCGGGTTTCTGGCTTTCGCACTTGGCAAGGAACTTGTTGAAACCTTTGTCGGTAAAAGCATCAAAATATTTATTGAATTCTTCGGCCGTCTTGCATTCTTTGTATCCGACACGTTCGGCTTTTTCCGGGAAGGCTCTTCTCAAAATCTCCAGCAGAATCCACACATCATGACGTGCCTCACAGCCTTTGGGCGGTGTGAGACCCGGATCGGAAAGATAAATGGATCCGTTAAGCGCCCATTTGACGCCTGCCATCTCTTTTCTTTCCATGAAGTAGGTGGCCGGCAGTACGTAGTCGGCATAGTCCACGAGTTCCTGCGGAAGAACATCCTGAACCACACAGAGTTCGAGCTTCTTAAGCTGTTCGGCCAATTCCTGAGAATTGGCTTCACGATGGAACATGGTTGTTCCGACAAAGAAAACGCCTTTGATCGGGTAAGGTTTGCCGGTTACAGCAGCCTGCAGTGCAACTTTGAAAGTTGCAGATGCTTCGGGATAAACGATCTTATCGATGCGTTTTTCCTTAGCCATCTGCCATTTTTCTCCGTTGGGACCTTTTCCTGCAGAAACGCTCGGAACGCTGAAGCCCGCACCGGCTGTGACAACTAAACCTCCCGGAATGTCAATATTACCGTTCATCGCATTGGCTATGCAGATCAGCTGGTAAAGTTGGACGTCTGTTCCGTTCTTAGAGGTATACCAGCCGTCGTCAATCACGCCCTTAAGATTCGTGAACTCCTTCGCAATACGAAGCAGGATGCCGGGTTCAACACCGGTGATTTCATAGACTTTTTCCGGTGTGTATGGAGCGGCAGTTTCTTTAACCACTTCATATGCAGTCTTCACAGGAATGGTAGTTCCGTCAGTCAGTTTGACCGGAGCGACGCCTTCGAGCACAGCCTTGAAAGCAGGATCTTCATCAAAGACCACAGCGCCGGCTTCATTTTTCTTCAAGCCTCGGAAGGAAAGTTCTCCGGTAGCATTCGCAACGACGTACTTTGCTTTATCTCCTCCTTCGATGACATCCGCCTGAGTAAGCGGACGGCCGTTGTCTCTGACGAGATATGCGCCGTTGGTGAACCTCTGAATAAAGTCAAAGTCGGCTGTTCCTTCCTGGATCATGCGGTTGATGAGACCCATTACGAAAGCTGCGTCCGTCGAAGGACGAATACCAACCCAATCCACATCACCGTAGGAGATGTCCGGCATTCTCGGATCGATGGAGACCACGCGGGCACCGTTTGCGCGAGCAATGTTCAATGTGTGGAGCGCACCCATAGCCGCGCCCATCGAACGGCCGATGAGAAGCAAATAACGCAGGTTGGCGTAATCCGGTTCCATTTTGCCGGCGCCGTCAAAACCTTTACCAAACACCCAGTGGCGGCCGCTGATACCGCCGGCGTTGCAGGAAGAGGCATGTCCGATGTTGTTCGGGGAGCCCAGCGGAAGTGTGATCCACTTGCTGAATCCTGAGAAAGTGTGCGAAGTCGAAGCAATACTGCTTTCCCCGTACTTTTCAACGATCGTTTTCAGCTGACCTGCGATACCGTCCAAAGCCTCGTCCCAGGTAATTTCTTTGAATTTTCCTTCGCCCTTTTCTCCGACGCGTTTCAGAGGTTTTTTCAGGCGGAGCGGGTGGTTCCAGACCCACATAGTTGCCGCGGATCTCCCGCAGTAGCCCTGCTGAGGATGCCCCGGATTTGGGAAAATACGAACAGTTTTTTCAGAAACAGGTTCGCCTTCTTTACGCATTTCTACCAGACCGCAGAAGGCGCCGCACATCGTGCAGGCGACAGGATGTTTTGTCCAGCCTTCCTGCTCGAGTTTTTTAATTTGTTCGGCAAACGCCAAGTTCGGAAGACACGGAGAGGCAGCTGCTGCGGCAGCCAATGCCCCTCCTTTCATAAGTGCCCGTCGAGAGACGGACAGATTTACGATTCTGTCAGACATCTTGATTTCTTGTCCTAAGGTTATTGGGGTTTGTTAAGAGATGTAATCTCTTTAACTGTCTCCGATCCTAGACCCTCCGACGGATTAATCCTATAAGACAAATATCTATAAGATAAATATCTTAGATTTCTAAAATATCAAGATATCTCTTTGAATTATCATTATTATTTTTGCTGTTTTATCATAAACTCTATTCCCCGTCTATTTTTTATCAATCAGGACGGACGCACCAGAAATTGAGCAACGAACCACGATATAGGTCTCCTTTTATCGGAGACCTAACCCGTGGCACCTTTTAGATTCTGATGCAGTCGT
>LARN01000126.1 GCA_000980495.1 Acinetobacter sp. N54.MGS-139
CGGAAGCACAGAAATCTTTCTTGTCTCAATTCTTCCATGTCCGAGTTCAACTTTTTCGATCTCCAGCGTGCGGGTTTCGGTGCGATCCACAAAACTTAACTGTATGTCATAAAACAACGATTTGTGGTTCTGTTTCACCGCAAGGCAGTAGTCTGCCTTTCTTTGGATTAAAGCTGAAGCGAACTTTTCCTGCGTATTGAGCGCATCGGTCGTAACAATGCATCCTGCCAAATCGAGCCCCTCAACCATTGAGGCGGCGTGCGTGATCTCATTTTCCTTGCTCCCGATGAGCTTTTGTCCTAAAGCAATTCCATTTTCAGTGTCATAGAAGGTAAGGATGTATTTACCGGCTCTTTCTCCACTTCTTCTGGAGGCTTTGACCGCTTGACCGTCCACTGCAACAATTCGAGAAGTAAATTTGTGAAGCAGCGGTTCTACAAGTCTGCCGTAAAAGCCCTGGAATTGTTCAGGATCTATCAGCATAAGAAGACGCCGAACGGTATCGTGAGAAATGTCCTGCTTAGGAAAGTCTTCAAATACTGTTTCCAGAGCTGCCCGATGGTTGCTCCAATAATCAGCGATTTGAACACAGCTTGTCTGCCCGGACAACGAGCTGAGCAGAGCAACCAAATACACGTACGCCAAAGGATATTGAACCTTCGCAGCCTGACGGGGATCAATGACCTCATTGGACAGAATTTCAGAAGTTTTGTTAACGACATCAGCAGTCGAAGACTTAACCTCCTGCTTCAAATCCTTGATTTGCTGTTTAAGCAGGTAGCTTTTGGCATAAGTAAATACGCCGTTAACGATCGTACCGACCTGGGTACGCTGTTCACGAGATCTTTTGTGTTCCTTACTGTAGTAATAAGTGGACTTGTACACATAGAAGCGTTGTTGTTTCTCGTTCCAGTTGACCTTGCAGCCTTGCGGGATAAGGTCGAGGATTTCCTTGCTGACAGCCATCATGCCACCTATTAAATTATAGACATATATATTATACGTCATATTTCAAAAAAAGTCAATAGTTTTTGTCGACTTTTTAATGAGTTAAGGATGTTTTGTTAAAAATTATGTACGTTCGCCCTGGAGTTTCATAACTTGGTCAACAAGTACCAATCCGACAAAGGAGCAAAGGGCCTTACGACGTGGAGTCAATTTATTGCCATGCTCTTTTGTCAACTCACAGGAGCAGACTCATTGCGAGAGATTTCAGACGGTCTCTATTCAAGTCTTGGGAAACTCAGTCACATAGGTGCGACCGCAGTATGTCGCTCTACCCTGAGCTACGCCAACAGTAAGCGGCCCTATAAGCTTTATGAGGACTTTTATTACGTTCTTCTGGAGAAATTCAGACACGAGATACAAGGGCGCCTCGGAAACAAATTCACCAAGCCGGTCTTCAGTTTAGATTCCACGACAATAAGCTTATGCCTTCGCCTGTTTGAATGGGCTCAGCACCGCAGGCGC
>LARN01000127.1 GCA_000980495.1 Acinetobacter sp. N54.MGS-139
CCCAATCAACTCCTCCTGAATGGAAAATTTCGGCCAGATCCTTTGAAAATTAAGTCTCTAAAGGCCATTGGGAAGAATCAAGCATTTTACAGAGCTTCCCTAAGCCTGATACCACATCTTCGTACAGACTCTTTAAATCAAGAGCAGAGACTGCATAACCGATGATCTTTCCGGACTTGTTTATTGCCGGCGCACAAATATTCACAATGGGAACGTTTGCCGCACCGGTCGCCATAATGACGTCAGATATATAAACCGAGTCCCGATTGCGGATGTGACTCCAATGATCCCTATTTGTGTGAGACACGCCCTCATTACTTTCATTCCGTGCATTCTTAGGAGGCTCAAAAACGATGACGTCTCCATTCACATCACCGTAGTGGATGTTTAAGAAATACGGAACTTCCGTCAAAATGCTTTTTAGGATGGCTCGTAAGGCTGATTTGTCCTCTGTCCCATAGACTTGCAGTGTGCTTGCAGACATCACAACGAGGGTTTTCGCGGAATCAACTCTATTTTTAATATTGTTGGACAGTGCTAACGCATCTTCCACCAGGAGGAGATCATCTTTGCGGATCTCCTGCTCAATCATCCGGTACTGAGAGTAGCTCAACACCAGCAGCGGCAAGGTAATTGTAAGAGCCAACAAATAGAAGATGTAGTTTCTGAGACGCACAGGCCGCATTTATGTTCCTCGTCTTTTTCTGTTGGGTCGTCTTACCGGGGTGAGTCCTAATTATTCTAGCGAATTTTCGCTTTTTCCATCTTATGTATTTTCTTGAAAAATCGCCACCGCCTAGAGGCCGAAACTACCCAATCATTTTGGAGGAAAAGACAGCCAGCGATCCTCTGTAATTGAGAGACTGATTTCATTTAACACATTGGAGGACACACTGGTATGTCTCATGCAAAAATCGGCCGCTTCAGCAAAAAGCAAATATTTGAATTACCCGACGGCACCCATCGATTAGAGCCTCATCTATACGTACGAGTTCGGGGCAACGGAAGATATCGAAATTATTTTTTTCGCTATCTCGATCCTAAAGGCCGCGTCTGCGATTTAGCACTCGGAAGCGCCAGTAAAAAGCCGTTATCGGAAGTTAAACAATTTGCCTTTCTGTTAAAAACATCTCTTCAATTCAGCGGAAAGGCTTCTGCATTAATGGAAGCCAAACAGCACCCGGTTCTTTTTAAGGACTATGCACCCCAAACTCCCGTGAAATAGCCCGTGATTTTTTTTAATCGGGCTATTTTTCTTCAACTAATTCCCTGATTTCTTTAAATAAAAGATTTCAAGATCAGCGTTCTCATGCTATAATAGATCGGTATTTTAATAATGTAGGTCCATTAAAATGGGTCGCCCTAGAATTTACGACACTCCGCACTTCTGCCTCCACACATACGTTAGGAAGGGACACACTTACGTCGAGGCTTATAGAAATGAA
>LARN01000128.1 GCA_000980495.1 Acinetobacter sp. N54.MGS-139
TCTTAAAAAGTCAAGAAAAAACCTATATTTTTCAATAGGTTTTGAAGAAATATTTAGCTGTCTCGCCTCAAGATGTATTTATCGTCCGACTCTTAGGTATGTATAGGTTTGATTAGATATTCAATGGCTAGCCATTAGCCCTCTTTCGGTAATTGTTAATTCTTCCATTTTGGAGGAAACACATGATCGGATTCAAAGCCGATCCCAGACGCGTGGATTATTGGACTTATGGGAAGGCGCTTTCGTTGGATGAAATCAAACAACGTCCCATTTGGAATACGTTTTCCGAAGCAATAAAGGCAGAGTTCGAAGCAGCCGCAGCAAGAGGGCCGGCAGAATTAGAGAGAATGAGAGCGTTGAGAGCTGCATACCGAGCCAGAGAAGCTGCGGAAAAGGAAGCTCAGGACAAAAGAGATGGATGATAGGAAGGCCGAAAATTCTATTGCTCACTTTCAAATGCTACTTGCAGGGATAAATCGACCTACTTGGATCTTCTTAAAAAGTTGGTAGTGCTTACCTTTGCCCCTTTCAATTGCTCAAAACAAACCTTATCTCTCCAAACAGAAGTTGTTCTTACCGCTTCAGTGGAAAATTTGAACCGTAGCAAGCAGAGAGGAAGTTTTCCATATACCGCTACCCTAAAAGTAAGCTAATAGTCACAGCAGAATTCTAGGGATGGGCGTCCAGCTGATACATAACTTTCCAAGCCCCTCAAAGGGGACTTTGACCTTCTTTTCTCCGGTAAAAGTATTGGATTTTCTCCTTTAATCGAGGCTCTAAATAACAATTCATTTACATAAGAAAAGGTCGGATCTAGAATTTCGTGCAAAGAAACTTATGGAAGCTCTGTAAAATGCTTGATTCTTCCCAATGGCCTTTAGAGACTTAATTTTCAAAGGATCTGGCCGAAATTTTCCATTCAGGAGGAGTTGATTGGGGCCTAATCAATCAATTTCCTCCCCAATAGATACAGTTATCCTAGACGAAGCTCACCTTAGTTCGATTTTCGAAGCAATTTCCGATGAACATGTTGGCAATCGAGGCCAGCATTGTTAAGCGCGCCGTATAAGTTACTCGTTCAGGATCTGCACTATCGCGCTTTTCCATACCGAGATATCCGGAATCGCCGATTACTTCCCAGTCATCGGGGCGGCGTAATTCGTCCGCTTTTGTCACATCGTGAACATTAGCGGGGGTCGTTACCACCGTGTGGATGATTCCGGTGGCTTTATCCACACCAATGTGCATCTTCATTCCGAAGTGCCAGTTGCTGCCTTTCTTCGCTGAACGCATTTCAGGATCTCGCTTTTTGTCGGCGTTTTTCGTCGAACTCGGCGCTTCAATAAAAGAGCCGTCAACAATCGTGCCCTTGCTGAACAGAAGCCCCCTGGCGGTAAGCTGCTGCTTGAACAAATCAAAGACTTGTTTGTCCAGA
>LARN01000130.1 GCA_000980495.1 Acinetobacter sp. N54.MGS-139
AATTTCATCAAATTTAGGCGCGGAGACCCCTGCCTTCAGGCAGGGGAGGAAGCGCCTCCTCCTTTCGAATTTCTGTTAAATAGGTCCGTCTCTTCTCCAGCAGACGCAGCTTCTTGCAGCTGATGCCGGCTGAAATGCGGGTGCCGTCGAGCTTTCGTACATCAAAAGACCCGGATGATCGACGGCCGAAAATGAAGCCTTCTTCTCCCTGGCAGGCAACCTTATCAAAAAGACGGAAGCCTTTGGCCTCAAAGGGTGCCTGATTGCGCTTTCGAATGCCCCCTTTGAGGATGGAAAGTTTGTGAATCTGCCGGTTGTTTCGGCGAGTCTGCTTCTGGAAGAAGAATTCGCCGAGCCTTTCGGCTCCAAGGTTGCCGGCAATACAGAAAGCATCTGCACCATGTGACTTGACAATGCCGTTCGCAATCCGCGCGTGCTTGGTTAAGTAGCCGTAGGTTTCGTGCACCTTCAGCTCAGGATACGACGCCTTTAGGCGGTTCAAAACCTCCCGGCGCATAATTCCCATGAAAGCTTGCGCCCGGAACGATTGTCCTCGCTTGGCCTTCAGCGTGATTTCGCCGCGGTGAAGCGCCTTATGGCACGTCTCACAAAGCGTAATCAGGTTGTCGGGCGAATCGCTGCCGGTACGTCTGCTCTCCAAGTGATGAACATTAAGCACCGGGTCTTTCGATCTGCCGTGACAATGCCGACAGACGTGCCCATCTCTAAAAAGAACATACTCGCGGACGTTCCAAAAGCCGAGCTGTTCACCTTCTTGGTACTCTTTTCCTGAAATGTCGGGATTCTTCAGCCGCTGCATGTCGAAGGACGCCGTTTCCACGGTAATCTTCGTGATCGGCAGCAGTCGGAGAACCGCTTCTATGCGCGACAAATGCGCGTTGATTCGGTTTTCAACCGACGGTGCAAGCCAGCCTTTGCGCTTGGTGCGGATGCGGTTGTCGAACCTCGGTGCGCGGTAGCGCGTTTTGCGGTTACGGCGGGATTGCCGTAACGCACGACGAGCAGAGAGCAGATCGGTGATGTCCTTCCGCAGTTCGACTTCGGATGCATAAAGTTCAGCCTTTTCAGTTGATGCGGAAAGTCCGACATGTTTGTACCCGGCATCAACACCCAGACTCACCGGCTGTTTGGACTCGCCGGTCGCAATCGTGAGCTGAATGGTGAAAGGCGTGCGCCTTACCACAATAGCTTTCTTCTCTTTAAGCAAAAGGCGCGCTTTTGCCGGAGAACAAGGCATCAGCGGCTTTCCGCGTTTGTTCAAAACAAATACTCTCAAGTTTTGTCTCCTCGGTCTTTCGACCGGTTGTGATCCTTCGCCAATGTTGGAGGGGGTTTCAAGCCGACAGCACCGCTCCTACCTCTCAGAGCTTTTAACCATCGGCCGCAGAGCGCGGGACTAGGATCTGCATCC
>LARN01000131.1 GCA_000980495.1 Acinetobacter sp. N54.MGS-139
ACAGGACAGTGAAACGCCTCCACGCCGATGATAGTGAGTTGTATTTCTTGCGAAAGTAGGTAGTCTCCGGGCTCTCCATAAAAGACAAACCTCTTGGACCTAACCGTTCAAGAGGTTTTGTTTTATCTGCTTATTTCTTCTGTGTGAACATGTTCACAGTTGAAATTGATGAGAATTAAAACAAATGGAGAATTGGCCTCTTGAAAACTTATTCACATTTCCAGTCATAACTAGAATCCCCAGGAAACTAATCAGTCTCATTTTGAGATAGATTAGGGTTAATATGGATTTTTCTCATTATTTCCGCTGGCTTTTCGCAAATTTCCGTGAGTGTTCTTTAATTTCTTAGATTTTGGCTTCAGGTTTCTTTCTTTTTGGCTTTGTCTCCCCGGCCTAAATCACCCTCGGCCTCCGGCCCCGGTTGATTTAGGCCGGGGAGACAAGTTTTTTTTACTTCATAACCTTTTCACGTTTTTCACGCATTGAAGGTCCTTTAAGTTCCAACCTATGACTGCCGTTTGCAATGCGATCCATCATGGCATCCCTTTGATCACCTCTTCCTCCGATATACTCGTACCATTGATCAAACGGGTACTGACTGGAGATGATTAGACCTCGTTTATTCCAGCGTCGGTCGAACAGCTCTAACATAGCCTCTCTTACCTCATCTTTCGCCTTTAAAAGATTGAAGTCGTCAAGCCCGATAAGGTCATAGCGGTCCAGCTGATCTGCTAATCGGCTGAACCGCTTCTCGTCGACGGCAATTGCTATGTCCTCCATTAAATCTCGAGTTTTTACATAACGGCACCTGTATTGGCGTTCTGCTGCGGCCTTAATAAGACTCTTCATGATCCAAGTTTTGCCGGTTCCCGACTTGCCTGTGATCAATATCCAGGAAGGTTCCTCTGCAGCGAGCCATTCGCATCTGGCCAGCTCCCGCACGTAGCTTTCATCCATACCTCTGTCCGGAGTAAAGATAGTGTTGTCGAGACCAACCATGCTGTCGCTGATTCCACTCTCTTTAATGCGCCGCTGGATTCTTTTTTGTGTTCTGCTGTCCAGTTCTGCTCTGAGTATCAGAGCAACACGATCACCGAAGTCCAACTTCATTGCATCAGGATCTCCAAGCTGCTGTTCATATGCTTTAAAAGCTGCCGGGAGTTTCAAATCGGTAAATACTTTTGCGACCTCTGCCGCATCAATTTTCATTGTCATCACTACTCCTATTTTTTATTGATTGAAGCGGTCTTTGTAATACTCAGCTCCTCGCACTGAACGGCAATCGATAACATCTAAAGTTGCTCCATGTTTGAGCCGTTTCTTTTTATATCTAACCCCTTCGATTTGTTCCACTTTCTGCAGAGCATCGCGGTACCCCTTGAAGCTGATTATTGTTTTCTTCAAGAGATCCTCG
>LARN01000132.1 GCA_000980495.1 Acinetobacter sp. N54.MGS-139
GCAGGGATAAACAAATTTTATGCTATTAATTTGTTCCTTAGGTGGTCCTCTCGAAGTGATCGCCAGAGCTTCTTTATCTCTCCACTGACTGTAGAAGCTTCTGCCGGGGTTAATAAATTATTGCTTAGATGTGGACGACAATTGTTGTAGAACGCAATGGCCTCCGCCAGCGCGCGTTCAAGATCTTCAAAGCTTTCAAATCTTCTTTTGTCCAGGATTTCATTTTTAAGCGTTGAATTTATTCTCTCAGCTATTGCATTTTCTTTTGGGTCTCCGCACTCAGTCATGCTGATGCCTATCCGGGCGCTCCTTAACTTCTCTACGTATTCTTTACTTGCATACTGGACGCCTCTATCTGAATGGTGCACTAAGCCCCCGTTACAAATATCTACGCCACGTTCATTGGCAATCCTAAAGGCCATTGACAATGCCTGCAGCGCCGGCCTATTACTCAAATCTCTTCCTAACCGCCAGCCCATAACTTCGTGGCTGTATGCGTCTGTGATCAAGGATAAATAAGCAAATCCCGACTCCCAATCAGACACCTTAATCGGTATATAGGTAATGTCGCTGACCCACACTTGATAAGGTCGGCTGGGTATTACATCCTTTATCAAGTTCGGATACGTGGGCAAGTTGTGCCGAGAATCCGTTGTCCTTGGCTTCCTTTTCTTTTGTCGGAGCTTTAAATGATTGTCGGAAAGGATATCTGCAAACCTGTCCCGCCCGACATGAAGCTCTTTCGGAAACTGGCGGCAGAACATGAACCAGAGTTTCTTTCCTCCAATATTAGGATCCTTTTGACGAACATCTTCGCAATACTTAACGATGATCTCCTCGACTAATACTTTTGTCTCGTCAGTAGGCTCTTTCCGTGCTTTGTAGTAAGCCTGCTTACTAACGCCAAACAATTTACAGAGTGCCGTTACACCACCGTAAGGACAACCCTGTCTAAGCAGGACATCTATTGTTTGGCGCCATGTTTTTTTCGTATGGCGATGCCGAACTTCTTTTCAGCGACATTAACCATAGTTTCATAAGCGCAAGCTTTTAGCTCAGCTGCACGAAGCTGAGCTTTGAGCTCCTTTATCTGTGCCTCCAATAAAGCAGTCTCGCTGTTAATATTGTCGGTATTAACCGATTTCTTTGAATCACCACCGGCTGAAGAATCTTCGGTTTTCGGTTCGGCCTTCTGTTTAACGTTCTTGTGCTTTGGCAAATTTATCCACCTGTAAACTGTCGCCAAACAAACTGGGACTTGCGCCGCAATTTCTTTTATTGGCATTCCCTGTTTGTACAAATCGACGACAAGCCTTTGTGTTTCGGCCCGTGTAAGTAGCGAACCTATTTGTGTTCCATACTGCATTATTTGACTCCTTAAGAGTCAAC
>LARN01000022.1 GCA_000980495.1 Acinetobacter sp. N54.MGS-139
CGGTCTAAAGTCTCCAGGAACTTTGTTCTTCTGGCACCGCCCAGCTGCGGTGAGGTTTCTGCAAATAAATCAGCGAATGTGGGGGCTTTAATCTTCATAGTCACACTTTTCGGTAGTGTGCTAATTATAGCATATCACCCACCTTTTGTGCAGAGGTTCCTTAACTTTCTGGAGCCTGGATTAACTGTAAATGTTGAGGCCAAAGTCAAAGAGCAAATTATTTTGGACAGCAGTGATTTTTCTTATGTTGTTGGCCAAAAATCGGGAAAAACCTCAGAATGCGCTTACTGCAGTTAGAAGAACGGAGGCAAGGCTCCCGGAGCCTTTGCCTCCATCCTTTGCAAGAGGTTTTTGATATCCAGGCATATCCTCCCCCGTAACTGAACCAGACGGGGGATTTTTTTACGTTCTTTCTGCGATATTGATTTTTCGGGCTATACCGCTCAAGTGAAGAAAAACTTAATTTCAAGTACGGAATTTTTTACCTTAATCGCTTCCCTTCACGATCTCCTTCACAATGAGCTCATTCGCAACAACGTTTCAAGGAGAAACAATGACAGACGTAAGAATTGAACGGGACTGCCTCGGTGAAATGGAAATCCCGAACGATCAGTACTACGGCATCCAAACGCACCGTATGGAGAAAGTATCAGGTACAGCGAATCTTCCTGTTATTTTCTATCCTGATATGCACTATGCACTGGCTCAGATTAAGAAAGCAGCAGCTATTGCCAACGGTAAGATCGGTGCCATGCCGGCTGATGTTTCCAAGGCTATTGCTCAGGCCTGCGATGAAATGCTGACAGGCAAATTCAACGACCAGTTCCCGTTGGATATGTGGCAGGGCGGCGGTTACACCTGCGTTAACATGAATGTGAATGAAGTCATCGGCAACCGCGCCAATGAAATCCTGACCGGCCACAAAGGCACGGAGAAAGTTCATCCGAACACTCATGTCAATATGGGTCAGTCAACCAACGACACGATTCCTTCTGCTACTCACCTCGGCATGATCGGCCGTGTTGACGAACTCATCAAACAGTTAGATCTACTCGCTGCCTCCTTGCGCAAGAAAGAAAAAGAATTTAAGGACGTTGTTAAAGTTGGAAGAACTTGTATTCAGGACGCACTGCCCCTCACTCTCGGCCAGGAATTCAGCGGCTACGCCTCCGTTGTTGAACGTATGGCAAGAAAAGTCAGACATCTCCGCCCCGGCTGCTTCGAAATCGTTATGGGCGGAAGCGCAGTCGGCACCGGCTTCAGTGCTGCTCCCGGTTACAAAGATGCGCTTTATGTCGAACTGAGCAAGCAGTACGGTGAAGAAGTAAAACCGATGGAAAACCTTTTCGATGGTTTCCAGAATCCTGATTTCATCGTTGAAGTCGCCGGCGTTCTCAAAGAAGTGGCAATGACACTTTCCAAGATCTGCAAAGACTTCAGACTCATGGGGTCCGGTCCTCGCTCCGGTTTCATGGAAGTCAACGTTCCCGCTCTCTCCCCGGGATCCTCCATCATGCCGGGGAAGATCAACCCGACCGTTCCGGAAATGGTTATCCAGATCTCTCATCAGGTCGTCGGAAATGATGTTGCCATCTCTATGGCCTACGACGAAGGCGAACTTGACCTGAACGTTTGGGATGCCACTTTCTACAAGTGCCTGTTCGAAAACTTCCAGTTAATCAACAGCGAGCTTGAGATCCTTCGTGTGTTCTGCGTTGACGGAATGACAGCCAACAAAGAAAGATGCGCTCAGGAAGCCAATTCTTCGATCGCTCTGAGCACGGTCGTTGCAACTGCTCTCGGTTACCCGATGGGCGTCAAGGTTGCTCATTACTGCGAAAAGACCGGTAAGAATGTCCGGGAAGCAGTTGTTGAGATGGGCTTGATGACAGCCGAGGAAGCTCATAAGCTGGTTGATCCGATGCTGATGACCAACCCGCATGCTGCCGGTCCCGTTGTTGATGCTTTCAAGAAAGAAAAGAAATTGATCTAATCTTGAAACGGCAAAGAATTTCGGCCTAACGACTTGGGAGGAGTCGTCTAGGCCGATTCTGTTTTTAGTGAAGTCGCATACTGAGATATCCAGAGAAGAGAAGCTTTTCTCTAAGAGAATTCTCGGTTTTCTAATGATCCTGCGAATCGCGTTGCTTCCTTTGCCAATTATCGTACGTCGCTTGCATACGGAGCCACATCGCAGAGTCAGGTCCGGAAATGGCAGAAGCAAATTTGACGGCCAATTCAGGAGTCACCGGTGCTTCGCCACTGATTACTTGTGCAATGCTTTCCGATGAAAGGCCCAAGTTAGAGGCAAATTGCTCTGTGCTCAGCTTCAGAGCATCAAGCGCCGAAGTTAAGATACGGCCTGGATGCGGCGGATCGAATATTTCAGACATACCGATTCTCCGTATCGTGAAAGCTGCTTGCTTACTGAGGCTTCTTGAAGAATCCTTTCAGAACTTCCGCGCCTCTGAGCACATTTGCCGTTCCCGGATTCAGGAGATTAGCCAAGGCTTCATCTGTTTTGCCCTTAAGTTGTTCTTTGGCAAGTCTGACTCCAAGCTGTGCCGCTGCGTCCTGAAGGCCGTTTTTAGATTCATGGAGTGCGACATTGGCAGCTTCTCTAGCGCAGGCCTCAGTCATCAAGCGAGTCAGACGCTTTTTGGCTTCTTTGTTGACCTGCTTAATCTTGCTTTCGGGAATGACGGTAATTTGCTTTGCAGCATCAGTTTTGCCGAGAGTCACAAAGGCCCACTGAGTCATCACATTCTTGTCCTCCCTAGAGAGGTTGTCATAGACACAGTCTCCTAGTGCCTGTGCATATTGTCCTGCATAGCAGGACGCAGAAAAAACAGCACAGGAAACCAATGCGAGGAAAGAAGCTTTTTTGATCATGTTATTGAGGCATCAGCGATTAAAAACAACGCTCAATATTAAAACAGACAGAACAAAAATTAGCGTATTTCCGTATCCGTCCTCCTAATGTTCTAAAGGAAGCTTAATTGCCAATAAAGCAAGATAAATCAGAAACTAAACGAAACTTAATTCGGAAATCACCCGACAAAAGAAATGTGCTCGGATTAGTCCCACTCTGCGTAACAAAATGTTTACAATGCGATACCTTGTAGTTTGAATAAATAGATGTAGAGGAGCCGCAGATGCAGCTTACAAAGAAAGATCTCATTACAAAACTCATTGACGCTGCCCGCAAGGCAGGCAACGCCAATCCTTTTGCACTCGGCTTTATTGCCTTTGACGACCTTCGCATGAAGCTTGAAGGTCCGATGACCACAACCGGGCAGGAATGGTATGCAACACACCCGAATGATCCTCTGGGTATGAAAGACATCCTGACTGTGCCCGATGACATCGACTACAACAAGATTGTTAAAGAAGTATTTGAATCGCTGACTTCTGACGGCGGCCTCCATCTTTGGGTCATCCCGACAGAACAGCTTGCTGATGTGCTTAAATTCTTAATGTGCCATCCGCGCTTCCAGGGCAACCTTCTTGATATGGATGATGAAGATCCTTGGGATATGCCGAGTATTAACTTTGAGAATTTGTGCGCCGAAGCAGAAAACCAATTCCTCTCTAATCAGCCGATTAATGTTGTCTTTGAATACAAAGATGCCGATACCGGTCTGGTTGTTCACCGCATTACTTTGAATGAACGCGATTTCTGGTTCTTCGTCGACGAACAGCAGATGAAGATCGCGGATCGCCGCTGGTAACACAATAAAAAAAATGAACTGCCTAAGCAAACTGAACACAAAGACTTTCGTTGCAGCCGCCCTGCTCGCCGGGGCCGGAGTAACTTTTGCAAGTGTCGGTGTCGCAAAAGGTTATAACCTCTCGCCCCTGGAAACGTACATCATTGAAAGCTTTGCTCAAGAACAAATTGACGGCTTTATCAATTCAGGGGCAACCACGCTCTTTGAAAGCCCGAAGATTTTCTATCTCAACCCGAGAGCCTTTGCCAAACAGGCGAAGACGGATCTATCGGGCGCTCAAAAGAAATATCTCGGTAATTACGGAATCGTTAAATCTTTTATTTCCAGGACAAACAAGGAGAAAACAAGGGTTCAGTTTGATATCCCCAGACCGGAATACACGTTAGATCTGCAGCTTGCCAAAAATGCCGATCCTGATTTGACGCATGAAGTCAGTCCGGGCGAGCGTCACGGCTTTTACTGCCAGATTACTTCGGTCGAGAAATCCTCGGCGGTTCTGTCAGATTGCCTTCCGCTGAGGCAGTTTGCCTCTTTAAAAAGCAAACAAATCGAGGCCTTAATTCATCGTTATTTGGCCGGAGAGAAAGTCTTAGATCCTAACCTTCCGACTTATGCAATGATGGCATATATGGCAGTGGTTTCTGCAAGGCTGCTTCCAAGGGACTCGGTTTGCCGCCGAACCGTGGAAGATGAGATTATTTTCACGGATGCCGACCGCAGACTCTGCAACCAGGAAGTCGCTGACTTATGGCAGCGTGCGGATTCCAATCCTAAGTTTGATAAGACGATGGACAACGTCGTAGAAGAACTTACGAAACACGGCGTTGATGTTTCAATGATTAATCAGGCTGCAAGCAGCTTGGATTAACTTGAAGCAGATATCCTTCAAGTCAAAGCTAAACAAAAACGAGAGCCGTTGGAAAACTGACTCTCGTTTATTTTTTCTTCAAAATCTTACTTATCGAGGCGTGCAGCTTCGATGTCCTCTTCTGTCTTATTGAGGAAGATTTTTTCCATTTCGCGAGGAGACAGACCGGCCTGAACTTCACCGCCGTAGACATATTCCTTGACCTTTTCTTTGATCATCTTCTGTCCGGGCGTGCCTTTTGCGCGTTCGACATAAATTCTCATTAAGTCAAGAATTCCCTCTTCGACCTTGCCGTTATAGGCTCTGGAAACACAAGCTAAAAAAGCTTTTTTAAGGTCACTGTCGACCTCAAGCTGCATTAATTCTTTCGTCATTTTCTTTCGCTTTTGATTGGTTGTGGTTATTTTAGCTTTTTAGACTAAAAGCAATAGTAGTAATAATCATAAGAATTATTCATTTAGTCTTTTGGCCCAAAAACCCCTAAGCTTAATAAACCGTATGTTTTACGCGTTCAAACCGCTGGAATTTAAAACCTAACGGCTGAGCTTCGGTTTTGGGATGGTCCTCACTCCAAACAAGCATCCACTCGTCTTTATTAAGCGGATCGAAAGATGCATCCCCTTCTACATCGGCCTCAATTTCCGTTACCCAGGCCGTATCTACTAACGGGAGAGCTCGGCGGTAAAGATCGGCACCGCCGATAACGAAAACAATATCGTCCGGACCGAAATGCTTCAGTGCCTCTTCCAAAGAAGAGACAACCGTCGCCCCTTCGGCTTTATAGGATGGGTCTCGCGTTAATACGATGTTCTGGCGCCCCGGAAGCGGTCTTCCGATCGATTCCCAGGTACGGCGCCCCATGATGACGGGACGTCCCATCGTTGTCTGTTTAAAGAACTTTAAGTCTTCTGACAGACGCCATGGCAGTTTGCCCTCTTTGCCGATAATTCCGTTTCGGCTTCGCGCCACAATAAGACTGATATGAGGTTTCATAGTCAAAACCCAAAATAATTAAACCGCAATCGGAGCCTTGATCGCAGGCCACGGATCATAGTCAACGATTTCAAAATCCTCGAACTTGTAATCAAAAATAGAGTCAGGACGACGCTTAATGATTAACTTCGGATAAGGGCGAGGCTCACGGCTCAGCTGCAGCTTCACCTGTTCGAAGTGATTGTTATAAATATGGCAGTCGCCGCCGGTCCAGATAAAGTCACCGACATCCAAATCACACTGCTGCGCAATCATGTGCGTGAGCAGCGAATAGCTCGCAATATTAAACGGAACTCCGAGGAAGATATCGCAGCTTCTCTGATAGAGCTGGCAGGACAGCTTTCCCTGAGCCACATAGAATTGGAAGAACATATGGCAAGGCGGGAGTGCCATCTTGTCAATCTCTCCGACATTCCAGGCAGAGACGACCAGTCGACGGGAGTCCGGATTCGTTTTAATTTGATGAATCAGATTGGAAATCTGATCAACATAACCGCCCTCAGAGGTTTTCCAGTGGCGCCACTGAACACCGTAGATCGGACCTAAATCCCCGTTGGCATCGGCCCATTCATCCCAAATCGTCACCTTGTTATCGTGAAGGTACTTAACGTTGGAGTCACCGTGTAAGAACCACAAGAGCTCATGAATAATAGAGCGAAGATGCAGTTTCTTCGTCGTGACAAGCGGAAAACCTTCCTGAAGATTAAAACGCATTTGGTATCCGAACATAGAACGAGTGCCGACACCCGTACGATCGGATTTTTCGACGCCGTGTTCAAAGACGTCTTTCATAAAAGTTTCGTATTGGTCTGAACGACTCATAGCAAAAATCCTCGCGCTGTTGAACCGCAATGCGTCCTTCCGGATGCAAGCCGTTTAGTTTGACTGTTTTGAGGATTCTAACGCAAGGATGTTTTTCCTTCTCATGACCTCTTCTTAGAACGAATAGAAAGTATGAATACCTGAGAAATCACCATCGCAATGCCGAGGCACTCGATCCATCCGAGTTTCAGGTTCATAAACATGATGCCGAAAACATAGGCAGAGGTGGGCTCGAGGCACACAACGAGACCGGCAGTGACCGGAGAAATGTACTTCAAACAAGCCAAATATAACCAGAATGCCGAGACCGTTCCTGCTAAAACGATATAAGTCAGGGCCAGCCAGGCCTTCGCATCTAACCCTTCAGCGGTAACAATCGGATTGGCGAGAAAAAGCCCGGCAATGCCTGAAGCCATCATGCCCCAGCTCGCTACTGGAACCACGCCCCAGAGGTCAATCAGAGGCTTGGGCTGAATGGAATAAATCGCCGAGAAAAAAGCACACATCATGCCCCAGAAAACGGCGTGCCAATTAAACTGGAAGGCAGAAAAGTCGCCTTTTGAAACGATTAAAAGAACACCGAAGAAGGCTAAGGCCCTCTTTTGCGGTAAAGCGTTTCTTTCCTCTTAAAAAGAGGTAGATTCCGGCAAGCAGCGGCGTCGTTGCTATGAAAATCGCTGCGGTTCCCGCATTTGAATAGTAAATAGCAATAAAGAACGTCAGATGCGCACAAAGAAGCTCAATGCCGCTGAGTGCAATACCGAGCGATCCCTTCAGAGACGAAAAAGCAGCCAACAAAGGCCGGCGCGATAAGTACAAATTCAAAATGACCAGAACAATTCCGGACAATAACAGCCTGAGAGAGGACAACGCCTGAGGCTCGGTTTTGGTGTTTTCAAAGATGTATTGAACACATACACCCATTGATCCCCAAAAGACGGATGCCAGTGAGGCAAGTAAAACGCCGTAAAGCGCCCGATTAATTTTTATCGGAGGTTCGGCATATTTTGTCGAGGTTTGAGTTTGAGACATTTTTTCTTTTGCCATTTAGTCCTGAACATTTTAGGCTTTGTGCAACATCCTTTTAATTAATAGAAAAATTTTTCTTTTTTTAGGTCTGGTTCGAGAAACAAGCAAAATGCAGTTTTTCAAATAGAAGAGAGAATCGATCTTTTCGTCTCGCTAAAGTAACAAATTTTCCTCAGTTGTTACCAATAATTGGAAAATATGTAGCTTCTTAACATTCTCTTGCAACAGAAATAAATTGCTTCAGCATTCAAATAGATATGGCGGTAAAGTCATTGTCAATGAGAGTGCGCAAACACTACTCAGCTTTTCCTCCTAGATCGTTTTAGGCCCTTCAGTTGTCGGGCCTATTCTTTTTTGTGCTCCTCGGTAAATTGCCGCAGGAGCTTTTTTCACAAACTTTTTCGACTTTCCGGCGGCAAAGCTTGGGTTAGAGGCCTTCTTTTATTCGATAATGAAAATTTACCGATAGAAGTGAGTTGTTTGTCTATTAGAAACTCGAATTACATACACGATGAACTTCAAGCCGTTAATGATTGCTTTACCGGTTGCCTTCCTGATCGGATGCGCTTCCGAACCGACGCCCGATATGCTGCCGGGCGGCCAGCCTACTTTTGATAGTTACGCCATTCAGGCGAAAGCTTACGTTGCTGAAAGACGCCATTTTGTGACGGATGATCATGTGCCTGAAATCGAAGGCAACTCGCCTTTTGAAATCCAGCCTAAAAATCCGAACGGCCAAGCCGTATTAATGATTCACGGCCTCGGAGATTCCCCTTGGACGTTTACCGATATCGGAAAATCTTTGGCCGATCAGGGATACTTAGTTCGAGCGATGCTTCTTCCCGGACACGGTACGCGTCCTGCGGACATGATCGGCGTGACCTCAGAAGAATGGACAAAAGCCGTTAACGAGCAAGTCGCTCTTTTGAAAAAGCAATACCCAAAGATTTGGCTGGCAGGTTTTTCTACAGGCTGCAATCTGGCTTTAGATTATTTAGAAGAACATCCCAATGATGTTGAAGGCTTGATTCTGTTTTCTCCGGCAATGCAGGTCAGAACCTCCTTAATCAAGCTGGCGCCGATTGTTGATTTGTTTGTGACTTGGCTCAAAGCGCCGGATAAGAAAACTGCCGGAGACACACCATTCAAATACAACACGGTACCGATGGATGCCATTGTGGCGTTTAAGCACACCATGGATACATCCAACGACTATCTGATCAAAAACAAGATCACGAAGCCTGTGATCGTCATGATGAGTCAGCATGACAGCATCATCAATACTCAGTCTTTGGTTAAGGTTTTTGATAACGCTTTGACGAATCCGGCCTCTAAGATTATTTGGTACGGAAAACTGCCCGATGGCAAATATTCCAAGAAAGTCGTTGCTAAGCCGGATTATCTGCCTGAGCTGAGAATCAAGTCGTTTGCTCATATGTCCATTCCTTTCTCTCCCGACAATGTCTGGTACGGAAAGGACGGCAAGTTCCGCTATTGCCGCAACAGTGCTTCCGCTAAAGATGTTCAGGACTGCCGAAATGTTCCGGATGTCTGGTATGGGGCCTGGGGTACGCACGACGGTGAGCACAGCTTTGCTCGTCTGACCTACAACCCTTATTTCGACTGGCAGGCAAATCAGATACTCAAAGTAATGAAAAGCGGAGAACAAAAGCCTCGAGCATCAGGCATTATTGAAAAAGTTGAACCGCAACAGAAGGAATTAAATTGAAAAAGCTTCTCATCGTCGCTGCTTTCCTTTCGGCCCTGCTTCTCGCAGGCTGCTCCGATAAGGAAGTGGCCAGTGTCTCCTTAGGCGTGTTTACGTTCAAAGACATCAAATTGGATGCCTTTACGGATCCTCAGGTTCCGGGCGTCACTTGCCATGTGGCTTACATCAATTCTCCGCTTCAGCTGAGCGATCCTTCTAATAGCTCGGTTTCCTGCGTAAAGACCGGTGAGATTACTCAGGCCATGATCGACGGAATTGATAAGAGCGCCGACGGAGAAGTGGTTTTTAAGAAGTCTCAAAGCGTCTTCTTTAAAACTTTGAGAATCCGCAGAATCTTTGACGCAAAAAACCAAACGCTGGTTTATTTGAGCTACTCCACCAAGATTGCAAACGGAAGCTTTAAACACTCCATATCTTCCGTGCCTCTTTGGGGTTCTCAAGCCTATAAGCCGGAAGGCTACCTAGTAAAGAAATAAGCTGAAGCAAAGTGTAGTCACTGCAAAAATTCTCTGTTAGCATTGAACGCACTTCGGTTTTGAACGGACAACTGCCGATCCTCGAAGCCTTGTAGGAGTTGGCTGGAACGGCGGTTTTTTTGAGGATATTGAAATGAAAGAAATTATCACTACAGAAAACGCCCCTGCCGCTGTCGGCACTTACTCTACCGCCTACAAATGCGGCAACATGGTCTTCCTTTCCGGCCAGCTGGGTTTAGATCCCGTTTCCGGTGAACTGCCTGCTTCCTTCGAAGCTCAGTGCCGTCAGGCTTTCCGCAACGTTTTTGCGATTGTTAAAGCAGCCGGCGGTACACCTGCCGACATCGTTCGTCAGACTGTCTATCTCACCGATCTGGACAATTTCGGCGTTGTGAACAAAGTGATGTCTGAAATCTTCTCTGCTCCTTATCCCGCAAGAAGCTGCGTTCAGATTTCCGCCCTTCCGAAAGGCGGCTTGATCGAAGTGGAAGCGACTGTCGTTCTCGACTAAGACTTCTTACTGGGGAATGCCTACCAGGGCGTTCCTCTCGGCAGGAGCCGGTTGACCATATCGCGGATTTTAGGTTCTGAATCAGAAGCCGGATCCGCTAAGGTTGCCGGCTCTACGTTTTTTCTAAGATTGACGATGTCAGTCGGATGCCCTTCTGTTGTTAATAACAGGCGAGCATCTTTCAAGTAAGCCAAGTTGTAATTGGCTTCGTAATAAACCGTGACAGGGCAGCTCTGTTCTGTTTTTGAAACGGTTCTGACTGTTAAGCCCTTATCTTGAATCGCTTGGCGTAAAGCAATAAAAAATGAAGGAGGCACGTTTTTATTGTCGACCAAACACACTTCCTTAAAACCGAAAGAGTCTCTTAAGTAGTAGTCGGTTGAATCCGAAGCACAGCCTGTAACTAAAACACAGGCGCTGCAGATCGTTAGGAGCGGGATTGCCTTCATTTTCTTTGCTATCGAATGATATCTTATGGTCTGATTCTAGCCAATCCGATTCAAAAAATTCAACCTTTTTACCCAGCGCAGCTCCTAATCTGATTTCTTTTCCGAAAAAATCCTTTTCAAATCGCAAGTTACAGGTTTTAGGAAAATAGCGCTGTGCTATTATTTTTTCTTTTTTAGAGGCCGGGCAGTCGTGAGGTTCAAATAATTTTTGACTTCTTTGCCTTTTCTCGAGTTGCATCCTTTAAATATTACGCAAATGGCTTACCCTAAATCTCCTGCTATCGCTCTTTGGAATCCTGTTTGGACAGTTATTTGGTCCTATATCTTTACTCCGGTTTTCGGAGCATTTCTTCAAAGAACCAACTGGAGCGAAATGGGAGAGCAGGATCGCACGGCCAACAGCCATATGTGGATGATCCTCGGATTAGTCTTCATGTTCGGCTATCTTCTGCTGGAACCATGGCTTCCCGAATCCAATTTTGAAGATTTCTACTTCTTAGGTTCTTACACTTTGTTTTACGCCGCTTGGGTTATTTTTGACGGCTGGGCTCAGGTGCCTTTCGTTCGTGACCGATATGGCGATAACTATCATCACCGCCTCTGGGGCAAACCGATTATGCTCGGTGCCGGCGGGCTGGTTCTGTGGATGATGATGTCTTTAACTTACGTGATTGCCGTCATCACTTTATTCCCTGACGTTCTGCCGCCTCAGCTTCCTCCGAGCCCTTAATCTATGTCCGGCTTCTTTGATAAGCTTCCCGAAATCTCGCCTAAAAAACAGGCTCCAGCGGAAAAAACCGTTTTTGATCCGTATGCGTTTCTGAATTTAAGGCCGGAACCACAAACGGCGGAGGATCGTTTCAAAGAAGCCAAAGAACTGCTTTCTGCAGAATCCAACACGGCCATCCAATATCTCAAAGCCGCAGCCGAAGAAGAACACGCTGCTTCTTTAGATCTTCTCGGTATGCTTTATGCCACCGGCCAGCTTTTAGAGAAAGATCCCAAACGAGCGGCCGACTTATTTAGAAAAGCAGCCGTTCTTGGGGAAACGAGCGCCAAATTCCATTTGGCTATGGCATTGCGCGAAGGGTTCGGGGTTCGCCGAAACCTAGAAGAATCTTTTGCATGGCTTCGTGTTGCCGCAAAAGAAAAGTCTCCCGAAGCGATGTTTGCTCTGGCCGAGGCCTATGACCAGGGTTTGGGCGTTGAAAAAAACGCCGAGATTGCTGAGACCTTCTTTAGCCAAGCCGCTTTAAAAGGAGAAAGGCGCGCCATTATGCGAATGGTCCGCCTGACTTCCGAAGGGCCTCATCTCAATCCTAAACTTTGTCTTCACTGGCTGTTTAAGGGAGCAGCGGTAAAAATTCCTGTCTGCCTTCTTGCCGTAGGGCGCTATTGGCTCGAGACGACGCCTAAAAATCCCTCCAGGGGACTGGGCTTTTTAGAGGAAGGCGCGTTAACCGAAGATCCCGATTGTCTTCTCGAACTGGGATTTTTCTGGTCTAGCGGCAGATTTGCGCCTACTGACATCGTGGCGGCCATTGTCTATTGCCACCTTGCCTCTACTTTCGGCAGCTGGAAAGCAGCGCAAAAACTCTCCGAACTTCGCACCTTGGCGCAAAGAGAACAACTGATGGAAGCTGCGGGCATCGCAGCCTTCCCGAGTTCGCAGCTCGTTGTACAAGAAACAATTAAGCGCCGCAATCACGGCGCTTAACATGCTAAACAACGCAGCAGCAGGATTTGTTAGCTGTCTTCCCACTCAATCGCTCTTTCTTCTGCCTTGAGCGGATGAAAGTGCCTCTGGTAAGAATCTCTCAATTCTTCAAGACAAGTGGAAGCCAACGGCGCAATGTCTCCGGCCAGAATGCTGGAATTCAAACCGTCGACAACTGCACCGTGGAGATAAACGGCGGATAAAACGCAGTCCATCAATTCAAAGTGCTGAGCAAACATGGCGCCGATCATTCCGGAAAGGGCGTCGCCGGATCCGGCAGTTGCCAATGCCGGAGAACCTGTCGGATTGATCCAGCTGACGGAGCTGCGCTGAGTCACAATCGTTCCTGCTCCTTTCAGAACATTTACGGCTCCGGTGAGAATACCTAAGTCAAGGGCGCGAGAAAGACGGTCTTTATTGATTTCTTCTACGGGCAGCCTGAGGATCCGTGCGGCTTCGGCGGCATGGGGCGTCAGAACCGTATGAGCAAATCGGTGTGTTACTAAGGACAAAATCTCTTCGTCCTGAGCAATCATCGTCAAAGCGTCTCCGTCGATGACCAAAGCAGCTTTGGATTTCAGGCATTCAATGAACCGCTGTTTTGCCTGATCGGTAAAGCCCAAGCCTGGACCGATGACGATGGCATCCATTTCATCAATATTGATTTTGACGGGGAACATTAATTCTGGGCAGAACGGGTCAAGTTTCATGTCCTCTTCTAAGAGTTCGACATAAACGCGGCCGGCACCCATATACAAACCTGAACGGGCAGCAATTAAAGCTGCTCCGACGGTTCCCTTTCCTCCGCCGATAATGCCTAATCGACCGTAATCGGCTTTGGAAGTATTCTTTAAGCGAGGCGCGCAGACATGCTTAAAGTCCTTGACTTCGAGGAGGCTGATTTTGGTAAGCGGAATGGAAATACCGAGGTTATCCATTTTGACGCGGCCGCAGGCATCCGGCCCAAGGCCGGTAAAGAGCCCTACCTTGCCGCTTAAGAAAGAAATCGTTGCATCGGCCTTGCAGCCTGCTCTGTCACCGACCCAAGTGCCGGTTTCTGAGTTCAAGCCGGAAGGTATATCCAAAGAAACGTGCAATGCGCGTCTTTCGTTAAACCACATTGCTGCATCGAGGAATTCATCTTTAAGGGGGCGCTCCAAACCGATGCCGAAAATCGCATCTACGACAATATCGGCCTTCGGTGTGTCGTAAGGATCGGTGTAAACGGTTCTGCCTAGCTTTTCCCACTCCGCCAAAGCAGCCTTTGCCTCTTCGCTCTTAGGTGCTTTGCCGGCGACCTGGACGACGTTGACGTCGTATTCTTTATTTAAAAGTTCGATCGCTGTTCGGTACCCGTCGCCGCCGTTGTTGCCCGGACCGCACACCACTGTCACTCGGGCCGGAGCAGGATAAAGATCGGAGATGAACTCAGCAGCGGCTTTGCCTGCCCTCTCCATAAGAACTCCGGGTCCTAAGATACGGGCGTATTTTTCCTCGAGTTCTCTTAACTGAGGAATCTGAAGTAAGGAAACCGACATTGATTATTACCTTTAAAAAGAAAGGAGACTGCCGGCTCGGACAGTCTCAAAGAATATTCGTGAAACTATTTTCGTTTAACAAATCGCATCGGACTATAGGGCGTCGGATCGATTGCCGGCGTCTTTTTCTCAATAATATCCGAAAGAAGTTCTGCGCAACCCTCAGACAAAGCCCAGCCGTTCAATCCGTGACAAACATTGAGGTACAAGCCTTCGAAAGGTGTTTCCCCACAGGACGGGAGGCTGTCCGGATGGACAATACATTTGCCGATCCAGTTGGTGGATTCGGTCCATTGAGCCGCTGTGGGCAGAAGCTTACAACTGGCCTCATAGATTTCTTCGATCACTTTGTCTGTCATATCGTGAGAAGATTCTCCGAGCCAATAACGACCGCAGACTCTGACGCGATTGCCTAAACGGGTAACAAGAAGATCTTTATTGTCAAAAATAAGCGTGTGCAGCGGCGGAACATTCATCGGATCGATGGTTGCCGTCACGGCCCAGCCTGTCAGCTGCATCGTCGGGAGGTCAAGCTTGCCTTCAAGCAGCGGCTTTGTACCTAAATTACTGCAGAGAACGACGGCATCACTGGCGATTTCGCCTTTGTCCGTCTTCACACCGACGGCCTTATTGTTTTCGTCAAACATTAGGCCCGTAACTTCGGTGTGATACATCATGGTCAGATTCTTTTGGCTGACATTGATGGCCTGAATCTGTTTAGAGTAATAACAGCCGTTGCCGGAGAGTTCCTGGGGGAGATAAGAACATCCCAAGAAAGGATCAGGAACGTTTTCCAGAGAGGGATCGATTCTTGAAGATTCTTCTCTAGTCAGCCATTCACCGGGTTTTTCGCTTTCTTCTTTATGAGCTTCTTCCCATGCCTGGGCATTTGTAAAGACACGAAGCAGACCGTAGACTTGCTCAAAAGACAGATCTTCCAAACGAGCATGGAATTCGGTTAAACCGACACTGTAGCGTGCCAAAGTCATTAAAGAGTCGTGATTTGCGGCCCAGACATCCGCACTTCTGGCGTTAGCTAAAGCGCGAAGGAATTTCATCTGTCCGATGGAAACATCCCAACCCAAACGACGAGTTTTTGCGAAAATGGAGGCCAAACCGGCTTTGCCTTTAAAGGGAGCACAAAGCATCTGTACGGAAATAGGACCCATAAATCCGGCCATTCCGAAACTGCATTCCTGATTCGGCGTCGAGGCTTTCTCGATCAATGTAACGTTATGACCGCGCTTTAAAAAATTATGAGCACACGCAATACCCGTGACCCCTGCTCCGACAACAATGATATGCATTGGTTCTCCACCTTATAATGTGCAGATTATTTTAACTTATTTGTATTTTTGTACAAACCGTGAGCTCTAAAAACCTTCTCACCATTGATGAGCTTTCGCAGGTCTCGGGACTTAGTAAACGAACGATTCGATACTACGTTAACAGCGGGCTTTTAGACCGGCCGACCGGCGAAACAAAAAATGCCCGTTATGACGCAAGCCACTTAGAACAGATAAGAAACGTTAAGGCTCTGCAGGAACAGGGTTACACCTTAGCCCGCATCGTTGAGCTCAAGCGCCAGACGCATCAGGAAGTGCTGAATCGTCGGGAGATCGGCGAGCCTCTAACGGTGATAGAGATTCCTGTAGACCCGGGAATATCTATTGAATTTCGGCAGGAAATATGCGGATTGACGCAGCCGCAAATGATTAAACTTGCACAAGCCTTTTTAGAAGTTATCAAGTCTGAAAAAGATAAAGCAGCTCAGGAAGAACAATAATGAACCAAAACAGCTCAAAGCTGATGGAAGACATCAAAAAATTTCTCACCGGAAAAAAGACGAATTACGTAGAGATCGGCGGCCATCGTTTCGCTGAAAATATCAAAGTCGGTCAGAACGCCTTAGTTTTAAACGGTACCGGCGTTCGTACCCAAAGCGATCAGCCGATTTATGCCGTGGCTTTGTATTTGCCTGCTAAAACGCACCGACAGGACACTTCCAGAGCTTTATTGGGCGCTCGCCGAGTGCAGATTGTCATATTGAAGCCCTTAAACGCTGAAGATTTTATTTCTTCTATGCGCGAGGCGATTGCCGAAAATAACGACGAGACGTATCAGAATTTTATTGAGAACGAACTTCTTCAAATTGAAGAGTTTATGAAAGACTTGACCAATTTAGAGACCGGTGATGTCGTCGATGTCGACTGGCTGCCCTCACGCGGAACGTTTGTTTTTTACAACGGTCAGCTCATGGGAAATCCGGTTCGCGGCAAAGCCTTGTATGACGCGGTTCTTTCTATCTGGCTCGGCAACAACTCTTTAGAAGAAAAGCTTCGCGAAGGATTGCTGAGCCTTCCGAAAGAGAAAACCGAAAATTGAGGATTGCAGAGAAAGCCTGAACTTCGCCTTCTCTGCTCCCGAATATGGCAAAGCCGCCCGAACGGGCGGTTTTTAGTTCACTGGAACCTATTCGAAATTACTTAACGAACTTCGGATGGATCAGGTTCTGGGTATTGAATGTGGCATCCCATTCAGCCTGAGTCATCAGGTGCTGTTCGTCAACAACGATCTGGTGCAGAGACTTACCGGTTGTGTAGCCTTCCTTAGCGATGGCTGCGCACTTCTGATAGCCGAAATGCGGCTTCAGGAGTGTAACGATACCGATGGAGTTCATGACATAGTCTTTGCAGCGTTCGGTGTTGGCGGTAACGCCTTCAACCAACTTCTTACGCAATGTGTCGCAGGCGTTTGTCATTACCTTCATCTGTGTGTACAGAGCGTATGTAATGACCGGTTCCATGACGTTCAGTTCGAGCTGGCCGGCAGAAGCAGCAAGCATCACTGTTGTGTCGAGACCGATAGCAAGGAAGCTGGCCTGGTTGGCAACTTCAGCAGCAACCGGATTGACTTTACCCGGCATGATGGAAGAACCCGGCTGGAGCTGAGGAAGGTTGATTTCCTTCAGGCCGCAGCGAGGACCGGAGGCAAGCAGACGAATGTCGTTGCAAACCTTAGTCATCTTGACAGCCAAGCCCTTGATAGCGGAGGACAGAGTCATGTAAGCGCCGCAGTCGCTGGTAGCAGCGATCAGGTCTTCACTGTTCTTGAAGTCGATGCCGGTCAGTTCGGCAAGGTTCTTAACAGCAAGTTCAGGATATCCCGGAGCAGCCGTAACAGTGGTACCGATAGCGGTAGCGCCGAGGTTGACGATCTTGAGGTGTTCCTGGGCAGCGCGCAGGTTTTCAATTTCGTCATTGATGGTGAAGCCCCAGCCGTGGAATTCCTGACCCAGAGTCATCGGGACAGCGTCCTGGAGGTGGGTACGGCCCATCTTCAGAGTCTGATCGAATTCTTTAGCTTTGGCATAGAGTGCGTCGCGGAGTTCTTCAGCAGCCTTGATAAGGACGTTGGAGCGGAGGATGCAGCTCAGATGGATAGCGGTCGGGTATGTGTCGTTCGTGGACTGACCGAAGTTTGCGTCGTTGTTCGGGTTGACGATGGAGTAGTCACCGAGCTTACCGCCGAGATGTTCGATAGCGAGGTTGGAGATAACTTCGTTAGCGTTCATGTTGGTAGAAGTACCGGCACCGCCCTGCAGCCAGTCAGTGATGAACTGGTCACGATATTTTTCAGTGTTGTTGATGAGCTGGTCGCAAGCCCAGATCATTGCGTCGGCAACTTCAGGTTTAACAACGCCGAGTTCCTTATTAGCCATCGCAGCTGCTTTCTTAACATAAGCAAAGGCGATGATGAAGTAGATTTCTTGGTTGTTCTTTTCTTCAGTGATGAAGAAGTTTTCTTTGCCGCGAAGGGATTGAACGCCATAGTAAGCGTTGGCAGGAACTTCTAAGTCACCGATAAAATCATGTTCAATACGAGCCATTCAGGTCTCCTCAAAAATATATATCCCGCTCCGTTGCGAAGTAGGATTTGAAAAATAACCGTGTCGGTTTAAAAACCGTTGGTCCACACAGTCATCCGATGCAGACAGAGTCGAACGCTACTCAACACGCTGCGAACCAGCTCTCGTTTGCTGCAAAGTATTATAATCGTTTGCACAAAAAAATATATGGTTTACCCCAAACATATGGGGTAAACCATATGCGACGGAAAAATCATTAACAGATTTTTGTATCTCTATGAATTCATTGATTTTTATTAAGAAGATTTTTTGATCGAGCAAATATAGTTTGATTTATTATGTAATTCTTCGTAACAAACAGGTGAATTTGAGCATAGAAAAAGGCCTCGCACTGCGAGGCCCTATTCTCATATCCCTTTAGGGGTACGTTAGATCAGCGGATTAGATGAAACCGCAGGCAACGAAACCGAAAGCGACGGAGAAGACAATCGCCAGAACGCCGGGGATGAAGAAGGAGTGGTTGAAGACCCACTTGCCGATGCGTGTTGTACCGGTGTCGTCCATCTGAACAGCGCCGAGGAGAGTCGGGTATGTCGGAAGAACGAAGAGAGCGGAAACAGCGGCGAAGCAGGCAACCAGCATGTAAGCGTTATCCGGGTGAGCGGCTGTGATGCCGAGGGCGGCAACCACTGTCGGAGTAATCGCCTTGGCAGTAGCGGCCTGAGAGTACAGGAGCATAGCGGCTAAGAAGAAGACAACAGCGAGGAGAGCCGGATACTGGCTGATGGTTTCAGAAGCAAAAGCCTTGATCTGAGCGGTGTGACCGGAAACGAATGTATCACCGAGCCATGCAACACCGAGAACGCAGATACAGGCAACCATACCGGATTTGAAAACGGATGTGGAAGCGATGTCGCCGAGTTTGATCTTGCAGAAGATCGTGATGAAAGCACCGACAGTAAGCATCAAGCTCATGATGGCTGCGTCACGTGCAACGATAACCGGTTTGATCAGGCCGATAGCCGGAGAAATAGCGGATGCGTAGCAGACGACTGCGATAACGCCGATGAGGAAGATCCAAACGGAAAGCTTGGCAGAGGAAGTGATCTTGATTTCCTGCATGCCGACAGGAGGCTTAACGAGACCTTCTTTAAGACGTTCCTGATAAACCTGAGAGGTGCTGAGGTCCATCTTGCAGAACATCGTCATGATGAAAGCGGTGACCATGCAGCCGAGGAAAGTGGTAACAAGCCAAACAGCGATCAGAGTCGGATAGCTCCAGCCGAACGGTTCGAGAACGCCGGTCATGTAAATAACGGCAGCGGAAACCGGAGAAGCAGTAATAGCGATCTGAGAAGAGACCACAGCGATAGAGAGCGGAACGCTCGGACGGATGTTCTGGCCTTTAGCAACTTCAACGATAACCGGGATCATCGAGAAAGCGGTGTGACCTGTACCAGCGAAAATCGTCAGAACATAGGTAACCAGCGGAGCCAGATAGTTGATGTATTTAGGATTCTTGTAGAGAATCTTTTCAGCGATGTAAACGAGGTAGTCCAAGCCGCCTGCGAGTTGCATAGCGGAAATGGCCGAGATCACGGATGCAATGATCAGGATCACGTCCCAAGGAATGTTACCCGGCTTCATGCCTAAACACAGACCGAGAATGAGAACACCGGCACCGCCGGCGTAGCCGATACCGATACCGCCGAGACGCACACCGACAAAGATCGCGCCGAGCAGAACGATAATCTGAAGAATAACCATGATATCCATAAATCCTCCGAAAGAAAGTACGCGGTTAACCGTACTCCCCGAGATGTTGGCTTAGTTAATTATTGACGGGTCGCCAAAGACCCTTGAATTGGAGCAAGAACATGTTTTTTTAACCTGCTCCGAGCGCTGAAAATTCGGCAGCGGATTCCGCTGCCGAAATCTTGAACTCAATTACTTGACGAATTTCGGATGAATCAAGTTCTGAGTATTGAATGTGGCATCCCATTCAGCCTGAGTCATCAGGTGCTGTTCATCAACAACGATCTGATGCAGAGACTTACCGGTTGTGTAGCCTTCCTTAGCGATAGCGGCGCACTTCTGGTAGCCGAAATGCGGCTTCAGGAGTGTAACGATACCGATGGAGTTCATGACATAGTCTTTGCAGCGTTCGGTGTTGGCGGTAACGCCTTCAACCAGTTTTGTACGCAGTGTGTCGCATGCGTTGGTCATAACTTTCATCTGTGTGTACAGAGCGAAAGTGATCACCGGTTCCATAACGTTCAGTTCGAGCTGGCCGGCAGAAGCGGCAAGCATCACTGTTGTGTCGAGACCGATAGCAAGGAAGCTGGCCTGGTTGGCAACTTCAGCAGCAACCGGATTGACTTTACCCGGCATGATGGAAGAACCCGGCTGGAGCTGAGGAAGGTTGATTTCCTTCAGGCCGCAGCGAGGACCGGAGGCAAGCAGACGAATGTCGTTGCAAACCTTAGTCATCTTGACAGCCAAGCCCTTGATAGCGGAGGACAGAGTCATGTAAGCGCCGCAGTCGCTGGTAGCAGCGATCAGGTCTTCACTGTTCTTGAAGTCGATGCCGGTCAGTTCGGCAAGGTTCTTAACAGCAAGTTCAGGATATCCCGGAGCAGCCGTAACAGTGGTACCGATAGCGGTAGCGCCGAGGTTGACGATCTTGAGGTGTTCCTGGGCAGCGCGCAGGTTTTCAATTTCGTCATTGATGGTGAAGCCCCAGCCGTGGAATTCCTGACCCAGAGTCATCGGGACAGCGTCCTGGAGGTGGGTACGGCCCATCTTCAGAGTCTGATCGAATTCTTTAGCTTTGGCATAGAGTGCGTCGCGGAGTTCTTCAGCGGCCTTGATAAGGACGTTGGAGCGGAGGATGCAGCTCAGATGGATAGCGGTCGGATAGGTGTCGTTTGTGGACTGACCGAAGTTAGCATCGTTGTTCGGGTTAACGATGGAGTAATCGCCAAGCTTGCCGCCGAGATGTTCGATAGCAAGGTTGGAGATGACTTCGTTGGCATTCATGTTGGTAGAGGTACCGGCACCGCCCTGCAGCCAGTCAGTGATGAACTGGTCGCGATATTTTTCGGTGTTGTTGATGAGCTGGTCGCATGCCCAGATCATTGCGTCGGCAACTTCGGGTTTAACAACGCCGAGTTCTTTGTTCGCCATAGCAGCTGCTTTTTTGACATAAGCAAAAGCGATGATGAAGTAGATTTCCTGGTTGTTCTTTTCTTCAGTGATGAAGAAGTTTTCTTTACCGCGAAGAGACTGAACGCCGTAGTAGGCATTAGCCGGAACTTCTAAGTCGCCAATAAAATCGTGCTCAATACGAGTCATTGTTGCTCCTGTCTTGAATAATGAGAAGTCTCAAAAAGCGCCCTCTTTCGTCAGTCCGAAGAGCGTGGTCATACGATTGAGTGGCTGCAGGCAGTATCGTAACAAATTGTTTATTTGCATGGGAATCGGTACTGCTCAAACGGGGACTAAAGTAGCACAGTTCATGAAAATTCTCTAGAAAAATTTTCTGAATTGTCGATAAATCAAGGGTTTTTACCTAGAACTTTCGTTTTAAGTATCATCACTTCACGGCATGTGTTGTTTCATTACCGCAACAAACAAAAACCCCTACCGATTAAGGTAGGGGTTTAGGTCTTGCTAGGACGTTTTGTTACAAAGTAGGATTAGTCGAGCTTGAGCTCCCGAGTTTGATACTTGATTTTGGGCTTAACCACGCCCGCTCTGGGTTTAAGCCCAAAAAATTTTACCGTCAACGTAGCATAAATGTAGTACTATATGGTATAATTGAGCTATCTTGGTCATGGAGGGCGGCGATGCCTCTGCACGTTTCAATTGTTTCGGTTAAGAATTACAAGTACATCCGTGTTTATTCAAGCTATCGAAATGAAAAGGGACAGCCCCGCTCCAGACTTATTGAAAATCACGGCCGGCTGGATACCGCTCTCTCGAAGGATCCTCAATACGTTGAGAAATTAAAGGAACGTATTGCCAAAGAAAATCAGCTTGAGGCGAGCACTAAGGCTCAAGAAGTAGAAAAACAAGCCAAAGAGAGAATGGATAAGCTCTCCCAAGCAGCCCAAGGACTCAACGACAAACCCGGATGTTTTAAGACTTACAACGTCGGCGCGGCACTTATCAGAAAAGTCTGGTCTGACTTGAAGCTTCCTGAGATGTTCAGGCATTTACAGCGAAGCAGAAAAATTGGGTATTCGTATGATCAGACGGCTTATTTGCTGACAGAGCAAAGACTGCTGCAGCCGGCGAGCAAGTTGAGAAGCTTCGCCAATCGATCCGGAAGCATTATTGATCACGCAAAAGTCGATCACCTGGAAGATTTATATAAAGTTCTGGATCTTCTCCAAGAAGATAAGGCCACCATCGTGAGGCATCTGAACCGAGAAATCCAGAAGAAAACCAAGAGAAAGGTAACGGCAGCCTTTTACGACGTAACCACCTATTCCTTCGAGAGTCGCTGCGTATCTGACTACAAAGACTTCGGCATCAGCAAAGATCATAAGGTCAATGAAGTTCAAGTTGTTCTTGGGTTGATGATGGACGAAAACGGCATACCTATCGACTACGAGCTTTTTAACGGCAATACCAACGAGTTCGGAACAATGGTTCCGCTCATAGAGAAAATAAAGAAAACTTATCACCTCAAGCAGCTCATCGTCGTAGCCGACCGCGGTCTTAACAGCTGTCAGAATCTGTTTGATCTTAAAGACATCGGCTGTGATTTTGTTATTGCTCAAAAATTCAGAACAACCTCCGAGCACTTGAAAAAGCAAATTCTGGACCAAGAAAACTGGCAGGACTTCGTTTACAACGAAGAAGGCGCAGAGGTCTGCCGATACAAGACGTTAGACGTAACGCAAGAGCTATACGAGATGAGAAAAAGCCCGACGACGCATCGTAATTACAAGACGTCAAATGTCCTTGGCACTATGAATCTCAAATGGGTTGTCTCACATAGTCCCTCAAGAGCCGCAAAAGATAAAGCAGATCGAGACAGGGCCATAGAAAAAGCCAAGCAGGCGGTCGCGGATCCAAGCCGACTTAAAAACAGGGGTTACAAGTCTCTCGTCAAAGTGCCGAAAGGCAAAGGCTCGCCCACGATTAATTGGGAGAAGATCAACGAACAGGCGAAATGGGACGGTTATTACGTAATCTGTACTAATTTAAACATATCTCCGCATGATGCTACTGCGATCTATCGAAAGTTATGGCAAATAGAAGACTGCTTCAGAGTAAGCAAGACATACCTCGAGGCTCGTCCCTGCTTTGTATGGACCGATCCTCACATCTACGGTCACTTTCTGAGCTGCTTTATCAGCCTGGTCATTGAAAAGTACATGCTTTATACCTTTAAGAACGAACTGGGCAAAGAAGAGATAACACACGAGAAGATGCTGGAAGCCTTGAGGACAGCTGAGGTTGTCTATGACGATATCAACCCTCAGGTACCGTTCTATATGAGGCTTTATGAGGCCGGTTTATTTGATCGGATGTCGGCACTGTTTAGTTTGGAAGTCCTTAACCGAGTTGAGGTCCCGTCAAGCTTAAGGAGGAAACTGCATTTACCACTGACAAAGGTTGTAGCTACACCGACGTAAATTTTAAAATTCTGAGAAGCCCGATGGATTCTAGCTTCTCAATGGATAAAGCCAGAATCCACTACCAAACTCGGGAAAAACCGCCCTCTTTCGTCAGTCCGAAGACCGTGGTCATACGATTGAGTGGCTGCAGGCAGTATCGTAACAAATTGTTTATTTGCATGGGAATCGGTACTGCTCAAACGGGGACTAAAGTAGCACAGTTCATGAAAATTCTCTAAAAATTTTCTGAATTGTCGATAAATCAAGGGTTTTTACCTAGAACTTTCGTTTTAAGTATCATCACTTCACGGCATGTGTTGTTTCATTGCCGCAATAAACAAAAACCCCTACCGATTAAGGTAGGGGTTTAGGTCTTGCTAGGACGTTTTGTTACAAAGTAGGATTAGTCGAGCTTGAGCTCACGAAGAGGAATGACTCTCTTGAGGCTGGGCTCTTCTTTGCCCATGATGCCCTGCTCGGCCATCTTACGACGCATGAAAGCAATCTGAGTCTTCAGAGGCAGATCTTTCGGGCAGAAGTCGTGGCAAGCCAGAAGGGACATACAGCCGAAAACTCCGCTTTCAGTACCGAGGATTTCGTAGTAGTCGGCATCATTACGGTGATCGCGCGGATCCAGACGGAAACGAGAGATCTTGTTGATAGCGACAGCACCGACGAAGTCAGGACGCATACGGAAGTTACCGCAGGAAGCTACGCAACAGCCGCATTCAACGCAGCGGTCAAGCAGGTAGATTTCTTCGGCCAGATGCGGATCCATCGGGGTTTCAATCTTAGACAGATTGACATTGTCATCGTTAAGGTGGCACCAGGACTGGATACGTTCGGACATACCGCGCATCCACTTACCTGTGTTGACAGACAAGTCACCGATAAGTTCGAAGCCGGGAAGCGGAGCCAAAGTGAAGTGATCCGGAAGATCTCTTGTCAGGCAGCGGCAGGCCAGAGTCGGTTTACCGTTAACGAGCATTGCGCAGGAACCGCAAATACCGGCACGGCAAACGAAGTCGAACTGGAGGGAAGGATCCTGTGTGTCTCTCAATTCATTCAAGAGAATGTAGAGAGTCATAGAGTCCGTTTCGGAAACGGAGTAAGTCTGCAGGTGAGGAACGCTATCCGGATCAGCCGGGTTGTAACGAAGAATGCTTACCTGGAGCATGCGATGAGCTTTCGCCTGCTGGGGAACTGCATCTTCTTTTTTCTCTTCAGCAGCAGCCATCTGTTGTGTTGTATCAGCCATTTAATTTCAACTCCAAAGATTAAGACAGGGGTTCGTCAATACGTTCGTTCTTGCCGCGGAGATTTTCGGGCAGAAGCTGCAGGTACGGCATCAGTGCATTCTGGACAGCGAAGCGGTCTGCGCCTTCGGATTCCAGTTTGGCACGGATTTCGTCGACTTGTTTCTGACGAACAGGTGTTTCGGGGTTGTCAATGTAGTTCTTAGCACCGTAACCACGCCAGCCCGGAGGAAGTTCCATCTTGGAGATGTCGAGGTCTTGGTAAGTAATTGTCGGAAGAGTATCGGATTCGTTCTTCCATGTGCTGAGTGTACGTTTGCACCATTCAGCGTCGTTACGAACAGGGTAGTCAACACGGAAGTGAGCACCGCGGGATTCTGTACGAAGAGAAGCACCGAGAGCCATACCGAGGGCGACGCGGAGCATCTTCTGTGTTCTGTAAGCATAAACAAGCTCAGGGTTGGCACCCGGCTGGTTCTTAACAGCAACGTTGAAGCTCTTCTTGTAGAGGTCTTCGAGTTCTTCGACAGCTTCCTTGAGTTTTTCGCCTTCGCGGAAAATACCGACCTTAGTCGTCATGATTTCCTGCATGCGAGTGCGGATCTCAGCCATGTTTTCTTTGCCATTGTTCTTAACGAAGGCGTCCAGTTTGGACTGTTCGCGCTTGATGAAGTCGTAAACAACGCGGGTCGGAATGTCGATGGTGTTTTCAGGCTTGTCGCAGAAGTCAGCGATTGTTTCGCCGATGATCATACCGGCAACAACGGTTTCAGCAACGGAGTTACCGCCGAGACGGTTAAAGCCGTGCATATCCCAGCAAGCAGCTTCACCGGCAGCGAACAGGCCCTTCAGAGTCTGAGATTCGCCGTTCGGGTTGGTGCGGACACCGCCCATGGTGTAGTGCTGAGCCGGGCGAACCGGGATCCAATCCTTCGTCGGGTCAACGCCGAGGAAGTAATGGCAGATTTCGTAAACTTCACGAAGGTTGTGTTTAATGTGGTTTTCACCGAGCAGCGTGATGTCGAGCCAGAGGTGTTCACCGAAGCGGCTCTTAACGCCCTTGCCCTGAGCAATACGTTCTTCCATACGACGGGAAACAACATCACGAGAGGCAAGTTCTTTCTTTTCAGGTTCAACGTCCGGCATGAAGCGATGGCCGTCGACGTCGCGAAGCAGACCGCCGTCACCGCGGCAGCCTTCAGTAACCAGAATACCGGCCGGGAAAATACCTGTCGGATGGAACTGAACAGCCTCCAAGTTACCGCACATAGCAACGCCTGTTTCCAGAGCGATAGCGTGGCCGGTACCTTCACAGATTTGAGCGTTTGTAGAAACGCGGAAGATCTTACCTGCACCGCCGGTTGCGATAGCAGTAGCTCGGGCAACGTAACCGATGAGTTCACCGGTGATAAGGTCACGAACGACAGCGCCGTAGCAGCGGGAACCGTCGTGGATCAAAGCGATGGCTTCAACACGTTCGTGAATAGGAATACCGAGAGCGATAGCACGGTCGGAAACAGCGTTCAGCATAGCGTGGCCGGTACCGTCGGAAACGAAGCAAGTTCTCCATTTCTTTGTACCGCCGAAGTCACGCTGACCGATCAGGCCGGCAGCTTCTTTACGTTCGGTAATAGTAACTTTTTCGCCGTTGATAATAACCTGACGGTCACCCGGAGTGATACGGCTCCAGGGCACGCCCCAAGCAGCCAGTTCACGGACAGCTTTAGGAGCAGTATTGACGAACATACGAACGACTTCCTGGTCTGCACCCCAGTCGGAACCGCGAACGGTGTCGCCGAAGTGGACATCCTCATTGTCGCCGACGCCCTTAATCACATTGGCCAGAGAAGCCTGCATACCGCCCTGAGCGGCTTTGGAGTGGGAACGTTTAGGGGGAACTAGAGAGAGGATGATGGAATCATGTCCGCGGCGTTTGGCACCGACGGCCATACGCAGACCGGCAAGACCTGCGCCGATGACCAGTACATCCGTATAAATAACTTTCATTTAGTAGATCTCCTTGATCCAAGTTAACCGAAAAGACGGGTGGCACCTTTCGGCAGCATGGGGTAAAAAACCAACAAATTCAGGTGCGAATAATTTCTCTGTCAAATCCGCTAGATATATTAGGGTTGACCATGAAAAACAATTGCACCTAAAACTGTTGAGCTGAAATTTAGAACAACTTCGGACAAAAGACAATGGATTTAAAATGATCAAAAACAAAAGTAAGTAGTTTCACTTAATGAAAAATTGAAAAAAAGGATGAATTTTGTCTTTTTCTCACCCTTCGAATCTGTAGTCTTTTTTGCTTAATTTGTTGCTTTTACAGAACAAAATACCCTTTTAATAATTTACTGTTTCTTTCAATTTGTCCGATTCACAAGGAATATTCAAAGTTGTATAGGTGTTTTCACTAAATATTGAAGCATGCGAGTGCTGTCTCTTTCTTACAACAACCTTAAGAGCTTGCTGAAATTTCTTATCATCTTAAATCGTCACAACTTAATTTTGTGAAAACGGTAACACACTAATATTATTCACCCTCCCCTATTTTCCGCCCCATTTTGGTTTTGTTTTCTACATATTTTTTATTGCCCTGCGAAGTAATTTATCTATCAAATTGGGCATTTCTTAGGGAAACCTCCTAATTTGCTTCGCCAATCGCTTAAGGGTTTTTCCATAATTTAGCTCAAAGTGAGTTTAGCTGGGGGTTTACGCTATTGTCCCTTTCTTTGCTTTGTTTCAATATAGCGACCAATACGAAAGTTCAATGAAATTTAATTAAGGGAAATGAAAAATGTCTAAATACACAAACGGCGCGTTACAAGTTTTAGAAGCAGCCGATACGGACATTAATCAGACTTTTACGTATACCGAAGAGACGAGTGAATGTGTTATTTGTTCAACCCGCAGAGAAAGCGGCTGGGTCACGGTTGAAAAGAGCGGAATCATTTCCAAGATTGGTGAGGGCGTCGCGGCGACGCTAGGCATTGCAGCCGGTTATCTTCTTCGTGACTTGATCGTAGACAAAGCAGTCTTTCAGGTTAAAGAAGCACAATTAAATCGTATCGGCAAAACGGAAGTCAGAATGAAAGATGCCGCCGGATCAATTTTCTGGGCCAGGCTGACATCTAAAGGCGAAAATCGTCTTCTCATTGAAGACATCGACATCGAGAAGAATTTTGAATTGGACGGTGAAGACCTTATCGAAGAACAGGAAAGAGAATTCAATCGTTTTGGTATGATGCCTTCGTTTCAATAGTCTTTAACAACAAAAAGCGGCCGCAGGGCCGTTTTTTGTTGTCTCAAAATGGAAAGATTTTCTTTTGTCCGCTAATGGATAAACCGTCAGAAGTAATTTTCAAGATTCTTCAGCTCTGACGGATCCCTCCGATTAGCGGCCAATTAATCAAAATTAGAAAGCCGGTACTACGGCTCCGTTATATTTTTCCTCAATAAACTTCTTAACTTCGGGCGAATGAAGAGAGCTCATCAATTCCTTAATGGCAGGTTTGTTTTCGTTCCCTGCTCTCACAGCCACAACGTTTGCGTAAGGAGAATCTTTGGCTTCAATGGCAATCGCGTCTTTTGTGGGGTTCAAATTAGCGCCGAGGGCATAATTAGAATTGATGACGGCAGCATCTAAATCGTCCAAAGCTCTTGGCAGTGTTGCAGCTTCCACTTCGACGATACGGATTCTCTTAGGATTATCGATGATATCCAGAGGAGTTCCGTTCACACCGACACCGTCTTTCATTTTGATCAAACCGGCAGCAGCCAGAACCTGAAGTGCTCTTCCGCCGTTCGTCGGGTCATTCGGAATGGCGACGGAGGCGCCTTTTTTCAGATCAGCCAAATTCTTTACTTTCTTAGAGTAAACGCCCATCGGCTCGATATGGACTGCTCCGGCAGACACCAGATTCAAGCGATGATCTTTCGAGAAAGCGTCTAAATAAGGAAGATGCTGGAAGAAGTTGGCATCCAAATCTTTGTCAGAAAGGGCCAAGTTCGGCTGAACATAATCAGAGAACTCAATGATCTTGAGGTCAATGCCCTTTTTAGCAAGTTCGGGCTGCACGACCTTAAGAATATCTGCGTGCGGCACCGGGGAAGCCCCGATCTTTAAAGTTTCTGCTGCGTTTGCCGTTCCGAAAAAGCAGAAAGCGGCGCTGAGCGCGGCGGTAATCAAGAAATTGCGTTTATTCATTTCCTAGACGTCCTAATGTTAGAAGGATGGAATCAAAGATCCTTTGTAGTGTTCAAGTATGAATTCTTTTACTTCGGGCGTGTGAAGTGCGTTGTTTAATTCAACAAGTTCCGGACGATTGTCACCGGTACGGATGGCAACCATGTTTGCATAGGGAGAATCTTTGCTTTCAATGAGGAGCGAGTCTTTGACAGGATTAAGACCGGCCGGCAGTGCATAAGTTTGGTTAATCACGGCAGCGCGGGCATCATCGAGCGTTCTCGGCAGAGTAGCTGCTTCAACTTCCATGATTCTTAATCTAAGCGGATTATCAATGATGTCTTCGACCGTTGCAGCATGTCCTACACCTTCTTTAAGCTTTAAGAGGTCTGCTCCGGCAAGAAGCTGCAGCGCTCTGCCGCCGTTGGTCGGATCGTTAGGAATCGTGATGGTGTCGCCCTTCTTAAGCTCTTTCACATCTTTAATCTTTTTCGAGTAAAGAGCGATCGGAGCAATAAAAATTCCGGGCAAAGCCGTCAGTTTAAGGCCTCTATCCTGGCAGAACTTATCCATGAAAGGCTTGTGCTGGAAAAGATTTGCATCAATTTCTTTATCGGCCAAAGCTAAATTCGGCTGGATATAGTCGGTAAATTCGATGATCTTGAGATTGATGCCTTTTTTGGCAAGGGCAGGTTTTACGAACTCAAGGATGTCACCTGTTACAAGGGGAGAAGCTCCGACTTTGAGGGTAACAGGTTCAGTTGCAAATGCAGGGAGCAAAGATGAAAAAAGTGCCCCGGCGGTTAAGCATTTAATTAATTGACGGCGTTGCATAAATAGTCTCCTAAGGATCAGAAAAATAGTCGTTTCGAAAATTACAACACAGAAATCTTATCTAAAAAAGGCAGAACAACCCGATTTATAGACAATTTTTTTGGTTTTTCTTTTTCTCACGATTTTTCACCCCCAAGAAGCAAATTTTAAATATTTATAAAAATTTCAATAGATAAAAGTAGTTAAGAATCATTTTGCAAGTTAATAAGTGTTCTCTATATCGTTCGTAAAGGAGACACAGGCCTGACAAACTGACGAGTTAATTAAAAATTATATTTATATTTAGATTGCATTTATTGCAACTTTATAAAATATATTATAAAAACTGTACAAAGATGTTTTCAGGAATCTTATTCATTATCATTGGTTAGCGAAAATAATCTAAGAAAATATTTTAATAATTAAATTTATTTTTACAATACATCATTATTAAGAATTGTTAGAGATCAAATTCTAAAAATCCACATCAGATAATAATTGTATTTTCATTTCAATGTAATTTCAGATTGCGATATTTGTCATGACTTTGTTGATAGTTAGTATAAATGCTACTTTATATCACAGGGTATAAGCATTTTACTGGAACGGGGTGAGGTTAAAGATACATTCCTCGAATGATAGAATTCAACTGTACGAATCATTTTTACAGTAATATTAACAGCACAGCATGCTGTATGAATAAATCAACCTTTAAGAAACTACTTAACCAACTGTTTATTCATATAAAATTTTGTCAACAAGAGATTTTTCAAATGGCCGACTAATCTAAATAAACTTGTAGGAAATTTCTGTATCGCTTTGATTTTACGTTTAATAAAACAGTCTGTTTCGATTTATTATCATTCTTAAGAAGTGTTTATAAACTGTTCTAACCTTATGATTAAAGGGGAAATCTATCGGATCCTGACTATTCACAGTTCCATGTGAACAACTATTCCGGCATTCCATTCGGAGACATCGGTTCACACTCCAGATTGCTCTAGTTGCTGTATAAATAAGGTATTGACAATTTAGGAGTGAAATTCCCCTAAATTTAACTTTCTTCAACAAATGGAACTTCTATAATTCGATGGCTAAACTGAGGTTTCGTTTCAAATTAGATCATATCTAATTAACTTTTTCGACATGTTATATGTAGAGGTATTTTTGGATTAAATTTAATATTTAGAACAGGGAAAATTAATATCTAATTTTATGGGGATAATAAGTTTTAGATTGTCACTATCAAATATTTATTTATTAAATTTCATCAAGTATCACATAAATTAATTTGTCCAATTTCCTGACTATGAAATCGTTATGCAGTATTTAACTTCCCTGTCCTCTACCCTCTTCCTCGCCCCTGATCCTGCCTGAATCAATTTTTTATGTTTTGTTAAGGACTTTCCTAATCTTTCGTAATTCATATTCATCAAAGATTTGTCGATTTTCTTCTGTTATGTGACTTCAAATCTTTATTTCCTCAATATAGAAATGATCTGGTTATGAACCGCAAGATTTAAATGAGAAATATCATTCGAACTTCAAAGACAGGACTGCATCCAACTTCTAATACCAATTTTTACTCTTCTTCTTTTTGCTCAATTTCTTCTATTAACTTCAGAAGAGCTTTTGTTTTTTCTGCCTTACTTCATCTAGTCAGCGCCTTTTCTTTGGCTACAGCCCCGGACGTATCATTATTTCTTCCGAAAAAAAGCCTCGTCGCATAGACGAGGCTTGGAATGTTTTAGGTTTAACTAACGTGCCAGGTATGGAACTAAGTACAGCAGCGTTGCAATAATGCTCAAGGCGCCGACGATGAACCACCAAACGTGGTACTCCCGATCCATCGCTCTCTTTTCTTCCGGGCTCGGTGTTTCATCAACACCTGACTCTTTCTCATCTAACTTGAAAGACGTTCCGGAACCGTAATACTTGGAGCAGCACCAGTAGATTGCAATACCAAGAAGGCACCAAATAACACCAGTATAGAAAGCTTCATTGCTAAGCTCTGTCATCATATACAAGTAGATTAAGGCGCTCCCGTTTTCAATACCTGAGCTAGTTTAAAAAACCTCGCGAGCCCCCGTGGGCTCTCTTTTTTGCCAAAAAATATTTTCTTAACTTATGTATTATTTGTAGTATAATAAGTCTGTGATTAGCCTAGGAGGAGCTATGCACTACAGACTTGGATTTAGTTCAAAACTGGAAAACTCCAGCGTCTACATTGAGTGCTCCGTTCGGAAACCCGGAGTCAATCATCCTATCCGTGAGATCGT
>LARN01000133.1 GCA_000980495.1 Acinetobacter sp. N54.MGS-139
TAAGACGGGATTAAATTTGCGGGTACGACCGGCCATGAAATTCCTCCATTCATGGCCGTATTATACTTCTTATTCTAATTAGATAACGTAATTTTAGAAATTTATACTAGAAAGCTTGAGGCCATGGGGCATGAAGTGCATTTGATGTCGCCGAAGGCCGTCAAGCCATTTGTCTCGGTTCAAAAGAATGACTACAACGATGCAATCGGAATTTATAAAGCAATGTTCAACGGAGTCAGACGTGTCCCGGTGAAATCTACAGAGATTCGCGACCTGCAAACCCTCAGAAGAATCCGCTCTCAAGTAACGAAAGATAAGGTCAAGGAAATCAATCATGTCCGAGGTCTTCTGGCCGAATATGGCATTGTGATGGGGAAGTCTATAACTGCGTTCAACAAAGGCATTTCCTCTGCCTTAGAAAGCTTGAAAGAAAGAGGAGATGTTTCTCCTTTAGTTGCAGAGGAACTTCAGACAACAGTTGAATCTATTAAGACAAAGATAGAAAGACAAAAAAGATTAGATCGAGAAATTGAACAATTGGCTCGAGGCTGTAAAAACTATGAGAATTTTCTCAAAACTCCCGGAGTCGGTCCATTCACGGCGGCAATGCTCTGCGTATTACTTTGTGACCCGGCCATTTTTGCAAATGGCCGCCAATTTGCAGCCTATATCGGACTAGCGCCAAGAAGCCGAGGCTCAGGCGGCAAAAACTTTATTATCGGCATACCCTCGAAATTCAATTGCGACAGCGAATCCAGAGCCGTATTTGTTGAGTGTGCTCAGGCGTTAGCTCGATATAAAAATAAGTCACCCTGGGTAGATGGTATTTTGAGAAGAAAGCCTAAGAAAGTCGCTGTGATAGCAATTGCGAACAAGCTTGCTCGACAAGTTTGGGCAATGGCAAACAAAGGCGAAAGCTTTAAGCAAATGACAATCCTAACGGCCTAGAGCAGAACGAATAAGAACAGAACATGAGTTAAGTCAATAGACAGATGTAAAACCGGTTACGCCGGCCTCAGAAAGACTTGAAAAGAATGAAAGCACTAAAGATGCTGATGGCTAAAATAGGATCTGAGGTTGGTTACTCATCATGGCTGCTGCCGATGGAACCTCCTACGCAGGATAGAAGCCGTATATCTCTGGAACCCCGATAGCTGTCAAGTACCTTGAAATAAAAATATCCTTAGTCTTGCGCAGCAAGACTCATGCTAATTAGATTTTTATACTTAAGTTGTCCGGGTTAAAAGAGGCCACCGCCAAACATACAGAAGAGGCTAATTTAAGGAAGCTCTGTAAAATGCTTGATTCTTCCCAATGGCCTTTAGAGACTTAATTTTCAAAGGATCTGGCCGAAATTTTCCATTCAGGAGGAGTTGATTGGG
>LARN01000135.1 GCA_000980495.1 Acinetobacter sp. N54.MGS-139
GAAACCAGCATACTTTGAATGGATTATCTGGCGTTCAATTCTTGCTATAGACAGTCTAGTCAATTCACCAGAGCAAGTAAGAAAATTCAAAATTGATGCAGACTTTCTTCCTATTTTTACAGCTCCGGGTGGTACGGCCGATTTGGTTGCTGAATTTAAAGATTACCGGTTAGCTGTAGAGGTAACTTTGTCTGAAAGTAGTAGGCAGGAGGCAATGGAAGGAGAGCCTGTCAGAAGACATGTTGCAGATTTATGCCAAAAACGTGACATCCCAACATTTGGATTATTTTTAGCAAGAAAAGTTCATACGAATACTGCTGAAACATTCAGACACGGGCTTTGGTACTACGATGACGACTCTCCAGTGGATTTGAAAATAGTACCTTTTTCGTTAGAAGAGTTTAAAAATCTGTTTGATTGGTTATTTGAAAACAAGATAGAAAATAAGGCACAAAAGTTGCGAATCCTCTTAGAAAGTTGTCTGCAAGGTAAAGATAGTCTTACGGCCCCTGAATGGAAAAAGAAAATGAAAGAAACAATCAAAAATCAAATCTTAGTAAGTAACAGCCTCTAAGATTAAAAGACGGTGCGTATCTCTACGGTCTGTTGAAGAACTAGGATGCTAGCCGTCTGTAATCTCTTCATCTTCATCAATAGAAACCCATATAGAACCATCATCAGAGAGAAACCCTCTTAGCAAAGAAAGACGGGGCGCAATCATAGACAACCATTGAGAATGCTCAAGATTGTCGTCATACTGCTCAAAAGCACTTCCGGTGTTATAAGGAGGATCAATGTAGATGCACTTAACTTTTCCTCTGTAGAAAGGGAGTAAGGCTTTTAGGGCTAAAAGATTGTCTCCTTGGATTAAGAGGTTTTTCTTTGCCTCACTCTTATCACCGTAAGAACTTATTTTTTTCAGAAGATGAAAGGGTACTTCTGAGGCGGCTGAACGTGCCCTTGTGTCATTTACCCAGTTTAAAAGAGGCATCTGTTTTCCTCACACTTACTATTATTCGTTTCTGCATTCTAAGATATCGTGTTTGAACTTAACGCAGATGATCCGCTTGAAGTGTCGGCTGCACTATGTTGTAGGTTTCTTTTCTAAAGTAGAAATATTAGTGTTATCGTCTCTCATGCTGATCAGTTGGCGGTCACTAAAGAGGTCACTAAATTCATACTAAACTTTCCATCATGTTGATTTTAAATAGGTTTAAATTCCCTCCTTCTCCGCCATTTTTATTTTTCTCAGCAGGCGGAGCCTCCTGAGATTTTTTATTATTTTTTCCTAACAAGACTTGAAAACGATGGAAGCTGC
>LARN01000049.1 GCA_000980495.1 Acinetobacter sp. N54.MGS-139
CGCTGCCATCTGCATATCGAGCACTGCGTCGCCCACCATTACCATGTCTTTGGTCTCAAGACCGGATTCGTCGGCAATCGCCAGAAGCATTCCGGGATTCGGCTTTGAAAAATTTGTGTCCGCCGTCTGCACGCATTCAAACAGATGCTCAATGCCGGTGGCGTTAAAAACGCGTTTCATCCCTTCTCTGCTTTTGCCGGTCGCGATCGCAAGTCGTTTGCCGTCTTTGTGCATGTTTTCCAAAAGCTTTCTGAAGCCCGGGACGAGCTCCAGCTGGGCTTCTTTTTTGGCATACCAATCCATATAAGCTTGGATAAATTCAGCATAGCGGCCTTTCGGACAGTCGCAGCAGCATAAAGCGATTGAATCAGAACGATTGAGCCCGATAGTCGAAAGTACCAGTTCGTCCGAAGGCACCGGGAATCCGAGTGCCTTTGAAGCATGCTGATATCCCTGCATGATGAGACGAGTCGTGTCCATTAAAGTCCCGTCCCAATCAAAGACATACATTTCGAAAGGTTTAGCCATTAGAGCACCAGCACGTCATATTGTTCTTGGTTGTATTCCGTCTCAACCGATAAAGTAATCGGTTTTTGAATCGAATCGCCGACGAGAGCAAGCGCTTCGCTCTCTTCATCTAAGAAGAGGTCGATGACGGATTGAGAAGCCAGAATTCGGAATTCTTTGGCGTCTTTAAATTGATGGTATTCGCGCACGACTTCACGGAGAATTTCGTAGCAGACCGTTCGCGCAGTCTTGATTTCTCCTCTGCCGCCGCAGGTCGGGCAGGTTTCGCAAAGCGTGTGCGCCAAGGATTCACGTGTGCGTTTGCGTGTGATCTGAACCAGGCCTAAAGAAGTGAATTCCGAAATCGAAATGCGATTGCGGTCTTTAGCGACGGCTTTTCTTAATTCCGTCAGAACGCCCTGTTCATGCTCTTTGGAATCCATATCGATAAAGTCGACAATGATGATTCCGCCTAAGTTGCGCAGGCGAAGCTGACGAGCAATGGCCTGAGAAGCCTCTAAGTTCGTTTTGTAAATTGTGTCCGAGAAATCTCGTCTCCCTACAAAAGCGCCGGTGTTGACATCGATGGTCGTCATGGCTTCTGTCTGATCAATAATCAGATAACCGCCGGACTTCAAATCCACGCGGCGGCTGAGGGAGGCTTCGATTTCTTTTTCCAGATTGTATTGATCAAAAAGCGGACGATCACTGTTATATAACTCAAGCAGTTCAACTGCTTCAGGGACGAACTTCTTGCCGAATCTTTGTAGTTCTTCGAAGACTTCCGGGTTGTCAACGATGATTTTTCCGGTCTGCTCCGTCACGATGTCTCTCAATACTCTTTGCGAGATAGAGACGTCCGAGTAAAGCAGACAAGGCGCGCCGGCGATATGAGTTTTGGCTTCAATGTCGAGCCAAAGTTTTTCCAGATACTTCATGTCGTTGACGAAGTCTTCCGGTTTGGCATCCTCACCGCTGGTGCGGACGATAAAACCGCCTTTCGGAATGCCTTGTTCTTCGGTCAGCTTGGCAACGGCCTCTTTTAAACGTTCGCGTTCGGCTTCATCTTCGATTTTTTGGCTCACGCCGATGTGAGAGGTGTACGGAAGATAGACTAACAGGCGCCCTGCTAAGCTGATTTCTGTTGTAAGTCGAGCGCCTTTTGTTCCAATCGGATCTTTGGCAACTTGGACGAGAACCACTTGTCCGTCGTGAAGCAGTCGCTCGATCGGAAGGGTTCCGCCGTTTTCCTGATGAGCCTGGCGCATATCGCTGACATGCAGAAAAGCGGCTCTCGGAAGGCCGATTTCAACAAAGGCTGACTGCATTCCCGGGAGCACTTTCCCCACGACGCCTAAATATATATTGCCGATCAAAGAGACGTCCGCATTTCTTTCAATGCGCAATTCTTCAAGAACGCCGTCCTCTAAGACTGCGACTCGTGTCTCGTGGACAGCATTGTTAATTAATATTTCCTGCATTATTTGTCCTTATTCTTTGTTTATGAAATTTTAAGCGTTCTGACTGCTAAGACCTAAAATCGTGCTCATATTCGCACTCAAGTGCCGTCCTGTTGGATAATGTGGTTTGTTAATGAATACAAGAAAGTAATGGCATTTTTTAATTTTGGCAGTCGATCCGATCTTTCCTCGCCGTTTACGGAGGAACAGGCTCGCCTGTTGACTTGGACGAAGGTTCTGGAAGAGGAAGCATTAAAGCGCCAAAAGATCACTATTTCCGAACTTAAGGAAGTCACGGCCCGCTGCGCTCGAGAAGTCGGAGAGCAAGCTGACTTTAAAAAGCTGCTTTTGACACGTGCAGAAGGTGTTCTGGAATTACTCAGATCAAAAAGTGCTGTTCCTTCTAAAAGACCACAAGGTATTCCCTATTTAGTTATCGGCTCTGCTCTTGGGGTCTTGGCCTTTATCGGCGGCGTTCTGACAAACGAATTTTCTGTTACCGGAAACCGGATCAACCTGCTTTCACCTCCTCTTTTAGGCGTTATTGCTTGGAACATCCTTGTCTACTGCTGGATTGCGGCAGCAGTTTTGTTCAACCGCGGGAAGTCTCCGGTCGGCTTCATTCGCCGTTTCTTTGCCGGATTGCTTTTAAAACTTCAGACTCGAGGAAGCCACGGCCAAGAGGCACTGGTTAGTTTTTACTCTAAGTGGACAGAAGATGAGATGCCGCTGCTGCGCCGACGCATTGCAGAAATTCTTCATTTTTCTGCCGCTCTTTTCGGACTTGGACTGATCGCGTCTATAGGTATTCACGGCTGGGGCACCGAATATACCGTCGGATGGGAAAGTACATGGCTTTCCGAAAAACCAGCCGCGGTGCTGACTTTCATCAACCTGTTTTATGGGATGATCCCGACCAATGCGGATTTGTTTAATCAATTGACACCGCAAGTCATTGAAACGATGAAGTTCGGTGCCGGCCACGGACAAAATGCCGCTCCCTGGCTGGTTCAGCTTTTTTACATTATTTCCTTGATCGTCGTGGTTCCTCGAGTCCTTTTGGGGCTTTATGCTTATGCAAAAGCCCGATATATTGAGAATCACTTCCCGATTGATCTTGAGTCGGTTTACTACTCGAATATTCTCCGTCAATGGAGAGGACAAACTATGTTGATTCAAATTATTCCGTTCTCTTATCCTTTAACCGAAAAGGTAAAAGACGAAATTCAGAAATTTGCTTCCGAGCTGCATCCAGAAAACTCTCGCTGTGTTTTTTCTGCCGCTCAGCATGAAAATACGAAACTGCCCGAAATTCCCGGAGGCGAACAGACTGAAGTCGTTGCTGTCTTTGCAATGACATCTACGCCGGAAACCGAAGTTCAAGGTAATTTCATCAACGAATTGAAGCAAAAGGTACAAGACTCGAAAGCCCTATTGCGCATTGTTGTGGACACTTCGGGTTTCTTGGCACGTTTTGCGAACACACCGCAGAGAATCACGGAACGTAAAAAGAATTGGTCTAATTTCCTTGCTCCCTACGGCGTCAGTTTCGCTTTTGTGAATCTAACGGATGCCGATGTGAAAGATGCAGCGGCACAGTTTGAACAAGCAAAATAAGGATATTTCATTGAGATGAATAAAGATCCTCAAAAGATTAACCTTTCACTAGTCAGCCACACGAACGTCGGCAAGACTACTTTGGCCCGTACTTTGTTGGGCAGAGATATCGGAGAAGTCGGTGACCGCTCTCACGTCACGACCGAACCGGAAGATTATGTTTTATTGAGAGCGCCGGACGATTCCGAACTTATTCTTTGGGATACCCCGGGATTCGGCGACAGTGTCCGTTTGGCAGAACGTCTTAAAGCCCGCAGCAATCCGATCGGCTGGTTCACGAGCGAAATCTGGGATCGTCTTACGGATAAGTCTCTCTGGCTGAATCAGCAGGCGATTAAGCATGTCCGAGATAAATCTCTGGTGATTCTTTATTTAGTGAACGCCAGTGAATCGCCGGAAGCCGTGCCGTACGTCAAGGCAGAAATGGACATTTTGGCATGGGTCAATAAACCGGTCATTGTGCTCCTGAACCAGATGGGCGAGGCTCGTCCGCCAGAAGAAGAAAAGGCGGAAGTCGAACTTTGGCGCGATTATCTGAAGCCCTATTCTTTCGTGAAAGCAGTAATGCCGATGGATGCATTCGCACGTTGCTGGGTTCAGGAGTATGAGCTTTGGAAAGAAATTGAGTCCTGCTTGTCCGACGCGGACAAACCGACCTTCGCTTCTTTGCATGCAACATGGATTCGTCAGAAGCAGGCGCTCTACTCTTCTTCATTGGAAGCCATGGCTGCTTACATGGTTAAAGTTTCCAACGACAAAGAAGTTTTAGCCAGCCAGTCTTTGATTGACCGCCTTCGTTCGATCGGCCGTTCTTTGGGCTTCATTAAAAAAGACCTGCACGGCGCGATGGAAGATGCTCAGGTCGCCTTGTCTACCAGAGCGGCAGATTGGCTCTGCACGCTGACTCAGCGTCTCATTAATATTAATGGCCTTGAAGGCAGCGGAACCAAAGCAGAAATTCTCCGCCGCATGCGCAGTGACTGGGAAACTCAGGCAACCATCGATCCGAAAGCAGCTTCCCTGCTCGGTGCCGTTGCCGGCGGAGCAGTCAGCGGAATTGCCGCAGATATTGCGACGGGCGGTGCGACTTTAGGACTCGGCGCTTTAGGCGGCGCTATTGTCGGCGCGTTGGGTGGTGCCGGTGCGGCTGCTGCTTATAACGTCCAGAAAGGTCACAAAGAAAACATCATCACTTGGTCTCCTGCTTCGATGGAAGGATTCCTGCTGGATACTGTACTTCTCTACTTGGCCGTCGCGCACTTCGGCCGCGGCAGAGGTCAATGGGAAGACAGTGAATCTCCGGCTTTCTGGAAGAAACTGGCCGAAGATACCATTAAAGCTCAGAACATTGATTTCAAAGCTTTGAAAGAAAAAGCGGCGGATGCCGATCAGCTTCGCGGTGAGTACACAAAGATTTTGGACAAAACTTTGAGAGAAATCTTCAAGAGCCTCTACGGCGTTACGATCTAGGCTTTTACATTCGGTTCTGTGCTGCGGCGCAGAACCGAAATTCAAGTAGTTGGTTTTCCAAATAATACGAAATATTGTGTTTTGCGGAAAACGACTCTGAACCTTAGAACGTATAGAGGCCCGAGTCTGCGTGTTAAAATTCTTTGGTGTCTCTAAGGACCGAGCCCGGTAGAAATAAGTACGTTAAGAGGCGTTTTAAAAACAGTGACCTAAGAGAACGCGGGAATAAAGAATAGTTTTGTTTTTTCTTCCCGTCCGAGCGGTTGGTTTGCTCGGTATTCGATAACTCTGCATGTAAGGCAATCTTGTCGAATGTTGGAAAGGAAGTCTGACTTCTTTTTATTGAAACTTCGTGCATGCACGAAGGTGTTCATGGATAATGCGGTTATTCACAAGCGCACAATGAAGTGCAGAATAAAGGATGACAAATGACGGATATTAAAGACACAACATTGAGGGGTGTTAACCTTTTGAGAAATCCCTGGTTCAATAAGAGCAGTGCTTTCACAGAGGAAGAACGCGATGAACTGGGTTTGAGAGGTCTTCTCCCTCCGAGAGTGTCTACTTTCGACGAACAAGTAACACGCCTTAAAGGCATCATCGACACGTACGAAAAACCCATCAACAAATACATCGTTCTCGAAGGAGCCCACAACTCCGACGAATCCTTGTATTTCGAACTGCTGGTTCGTTACATCGACCAGTTCCTTCCGATTGTTTACACACCGACAGTCGGACAGGCATGTCTGCAGTACAGTCACATCTTCCGCTATGCCCGCGGTCTTTATGTCTCTACCGAAGACAAAGGTCGTGTTCGTCAGTTGGTTGCCAACGTTCCGCATAAAGATGTCGATATCATCGTTGTCACGGACGGCCAGCGCATCCTCGGCTTAGGCGACTTGGGTGTCAACGGCATGGGCATCCCTGTCGGAAAACTTGCTCTCTACACTGCTTGCGCCGGTGTTAACCCCCAGAAGACTCTGCCTGTCTGCATCGACGTCGGTACGAATAATGAAGAACTTTTGAACGACCCGCTTTACATGGGTCTTCGTCAGAAACGCGTCACCGGACGGGAATACGATGCCTTGATTGCTGAATTTGTTGATGCTGTCAGAGAACGCTGGCCCAATGTTGTGATTCAGTTCGAAGACTTCCACAACAGCCACGCCTATGACCTGCTGGATCAGTACAAAGACAAAGTCCCCTGCTTCAATGATGATATTCAGGGTACTGCTTCTGTTGTTCTGACCGGTATGTTCTCTTCGATGCGTATTCTGAAACAGCAGCTGAAAGATCAGAAGGTTCTCTTCTTAGGTGCCGGCTCTGCCGCAACCGGTATTGCTCATCTGATCGCTGATGCAATGGTTGAAGAAGGTCTGACCAGAGAAGAAGCTCTTGCTCGTATCAAGCTTTTTGACTCCAAAGGACTGGTTACCAAGAAACGTTCCGCTCCGCTGACTTCTGCCAAGATGCCGTTTGCCGCTGAAGACGCTCCGGCTGAAACTTTCCTGGAAGCCATCCGCGAAATTCAGCCGACTGCCATTATCGGTGTTTCTGCTCAGGGCGGCGCATTTACGAAAGAATGCTTGGAAGAAATGGCCAAGATCAACGAACGTCCGATCATCTTTGCCCTTTCCAACCCGACATCCAAGGCAGAATGCACGGCAGAAGAAGCTTACACATACACAGACGCCCGCTGCTTGTTCGCTTGCGGTTCCCCGTTCAAACCTGTTGAATACAAAGGAAAAACTTTTGTTCCTCGTCAGGGCAACAACCACTACGTCTTCCCCGGTATCGGCCTCGGTGCTATTTTCTCTCGTGCCAAATTGATCCCGAACGAAGTTTTCTTGGTTGGTGCCAAGGTTCTTGCCGACATGGTCAAACCGGAAGATCTGGAACGCGGCAGCTTATACCCTGCACTCTCCGAAGTTCGCGAAATTTCTGCGGCAATCGGTGCGGCAGTTGCCGGTTACATCTTCGACAACAATCTGGCCGGAATTGAAAAACCTGCCGATCTGAAGAAAGCTGTTAAGGATGCTATGTGGGATCCGAAACACGCTCACTTCATTGAAGAGTAATTTTTCTTCCTGATTAACAAGAATCCTCCGATGCGAAAAACACCGGAGGATTTTTTTGATCTCAAAAAAAACGGCCTGCTGATGCAGGCCGGAAAGATTATTTTTCTTGAGCTTTCTTTTCTTGCTCTTCTTTGAGGAAGTAAGAAATTTTCCATTTAAAAGAGACGCAAGCCATACGAAGTGCCGTAATGAAAATGAAGCCGGCCCAAAGTGCGGCATCGACCGGAACTTTGAGTTCCAAAAGCATGATGTAGAACCAGCATCCGATAAAACCGACAACCGCATACGGCTGACGGTCGGCAACTACGGCCGGCATTTGATTTAAGAAACAGTCCCTCATCAAACCGCCGAAAACACCGGTGATGCATCCGATGATGACGGAAGACAGCCAGGGCACTCCGGCTGCGAGCGAAAGCGAAGTTCCTGAAATACAGAAAATTCCAAGACCGATTGCGTCGGCAAAGATGTACCAATCGTGCGCGTGTTTGGTTCTCTGGAAAAATTTATAAATGAACGGAGCAGCCATGCAGATGACGAAAGTGGCAACAACGTAAGCTTCGTGATCGATCCAGTAAAAAGGACGACGGTCAATCAAAATGTCACGGAGCATACCTCCGCCGAAAGCCGTCGAAAAAGCGACGATAAAAACACCGACCGGGTCGATTCTTCTTTTGATGCCTTCGAACACACCGGAGAGTGCGAAAGCGACAATGCCGACAAAGTCAAATACGGGAATGAGCGCATTGAGCGCTCTGACGTCCATTTCCATGACAGGAATCTTCTAAAAAAAATATTTTGCGACATTAGATTAAAAAAAAGAAGTCTGCACTCAGGAAAAACCATTAAAAATCAAATAGTGACAAGCAAATGTTACAGGCAATATGTTTGCTTGCAAAACAACGCGAATTAAACCATTAAATTAAAATTATTCGTGCGATTATGGGATTTGAAGGTAAAAAAAAATAAGGCCCCGAAGGACCTCATTTTTTGCTGAATTTTTAGTTGTTATTTTGAATGCTGCCTTGGTATCTGCCGCTCTTGTCATACATCCGGCCGTCTTCAGAAATTCTTCCCTGATATTGGCCTTGTTTGTTGTAGCCTCTGCCGTCTTCCGTCATACGACCTTGATATCTGCCGCTTTTGTCGTAGTAGCGGCCATCGGAACTTTGTCTTCCTTGGTAACGACCGCTGTTGTCATAAAATCGTCCGTCTTCAGAAACCCGACCTTGATATCTTCCGCTTTTATCGTACATTCTTCCGGAGTCATCCATACGTCCCATGTATCTTCCGCTTTCGTCGTAATATCTTTCCGCGGCAATGGCAAATATGCCGAGCACAAACAGGGAAAACAGGGAAACAATGAAAAGAAGAATCCATCTTTTCATGGCCTCTTGTCGATACAGGTAGGCTTTGGTATCCATTTCTCTCCTCCAAAAAAGGGTAAAAACCCTAGAAATTTTTGTTTTATGGGATGTTTTGTTCTTTAATTTTTGAATCGAGTGTGTCTCGATTTCTTTCCATAATAATAAAGTGATGAGCGCTGATAAACACATGTAAGAAAGGTAACAGTTTGTTGTCTAAATGAAAACCCTGTACCCCGTTTTGGATAGAAAGATTTCGAAAAAGAACTTACTGAAAAATAAAGAAAAATTTAATTTGTCTGCAAAATTTCTTGTACTTTTCTTGGAAGACATGGAAATTTCCCGATTAAAATAGTTACAAATCAAAATCAAGGAGAAGTTTTCATGGCCCTCATTATCAAACCATCCCAACTCGAAGAAAGTGCCAAACTCGGTGCTCAGTTCCGCCACTGCATTCACGAAGAACCTGAAATCGGTCTTTATCTTCCGAAAACTCAGGAAAAGATCGTCGAAGCTTTAAAGTCTTTCGGAATTAAGGGAATTTCAACTTTTGTCGGCGGCGCAAATGTCACAGGTGTCGTGGCTGTCATCGAAGGCAGCCGTCCGGGAAAAACGATTGGACTCCGAGCAGATTCCGATGCACTTCCTTGGAAGAAAAAACCGGTGTCCAGTGGTGCAGTAAAGTTCCGATGACGATGCATGCTTGTGGACATGACGGTCATGTCGGTACCCTGCTCGCAGCCGTTCACTATATTAATCAGCATAGAGATTTTGCCAGAAGATTAGTTGCCATCTTCCAGCGGGGAGAAGAAGGTTTCGCCGGCGGCCGTTACATGATTGAAGACGGTTTGGTTCAAAAATTCGGAATCGATGAGTTTTACGCTTTGCATGCCGAACCTATGCTTCCCGTCGGCTTCGTAGGATTTATTCCGGGTTTTGCTACGGCAAATGCGGATATTTTCAAAATTACATTTACAGGGGTCGGTGGTCACGGTTCTCGTCCTCACTTAACAAAGGATCCTCTGGTTGCGGCATGTGAATGTGTGCTTTCCCTCCAAACTATTGTTTCCCGCAGTGTTGATCCTAACCAGACGGCAGTCGTTTCTGCAGGGTGCATCAGCTGCGGAAATGAAAAAGGATCCAGCGTTGTACAAAAGACAGCAACGATTGTCGGAACGACCCGTTCTTTTGAAAAGGAAGTTCAGGACATCATCATTCAAAGAATGCAGCAGATTGTCGACGGCACTGCGCTTTCGAATGACATGCAAGGAAAATTGGAATACACCAAACTTTATCCGGCCATGTTCAATTCTCCCGAACATGTTGAAAAGGCTAAAGCCCTTCTTGAAGAAGCGCTGGGTCCGGATAAAGTTAAATTGATGATTCGCCGCGCCGGAGGAGAAGATTTTTCATTTATGCTCCAGGCCAAACCCGGATGCTTGTTCAGACTCGGAGTTCAGGATGAAACGCACAATACTTCTGTTCACAATCCTGAATTTGATTTTAATGACAAGGCGATTGCGACCGGAGCCGCTTGTCTTTTGACTATTGCGCTGAATCGCGCTGCTTCTTAAGATAATAGTGACCGTCATATGACGGTCACAAAACAGAATTAAAATCGAAACTAACAAAATAACCCACAGAGGGATTTTATGAAGGTTCTTTTACCGATTGACGGTAGTGTTTATAGTGACAGAGCGATTGAATATATTTGCGAACATTCTTCGCTTAGAGCGAAAACCGATACCGTTTATCTTTTGAACGTTCAGAAGAAACTTCCCTCCGGATTCGCTTCCAAGATTCCCAACTCAGAAGAGATTCTGGATGAAGCTGCAAAAAAAATTTTGAAACCGGCAAAGAAAGCTTTGGAAGCCGCGGGTTATAAAGTCAAAATGAAAGTCGCTTATGGAAAGGCGACAAATCGCATTGTCGAATATGCTCAGGAAATTCCGGCAACCCTGATTGTTATGGGTTCACACGGCCATACACCGGTCAAGGGAATTTTGCTTGGCTCAAAAACTTCTTCAGTCTTGGCCAGCACGCCGATTCCCCTTCTGGTGATTCGGCACAAGTTCTATCAGAAACCGGGAAGAACCGAAGTCGGTGTTTGCTTAGACGGTTCCGAATACTCCCCAGCTGTTTTAACTTTTATTAAGAGACGTCTTCCTTTGTTCGCTAAGGATGCTCGCTTCCATTTAATTAATGTTGCTTCACCTCAAAACGGATTATTAATTCCTGAAGTTAGTGCTTTCGGAGCCCCGGCTCTTTCTTCTGAAGAATTTGAAAAAGAACAAAGAGAACCTTTCTTTAAGATCGCCGAGCCTTTTGAAAAATATATGCAGGAAAAAGGTCATGAAGTCGTTGAAGCGCTTCTTACCGGCGATCCGGCGGCACAAATTTCCAAGTACGCCAAGGAACATAACTTAAGTTTAATGGTGATGGGTACGCACGGAGGAAATTCTTTAAGAATCATGATGTTAGGTTCGGTTACGATGTCGGTTGCTTCTCAGACAAAACTGCCTATGCTCTTGGTACATCACGATGATCCGACACTTCTTCGGGATCTGTCTAAAGAAGAGTAACGATTGAAAAAGTCGCGCGGTGCGCGGCTTTAATAATTAGAGATTCAGCAGTCTTTCAGGAGCGTTGTAAATATTTGCTCGATTGTCTCGGCAGAAAGCGCTTAAGGTTAAATCGCACTCTTTTGCCAAACGGAGCGCTCGATTGGTTGGCGCAGAAATAGCAAATAGAATTTCAATTCCGGTCACGGCCGCCTTTTGAACCATTTCGTAAGAGGCTCGGGAACTCAGGAATACAACAACCGGTCCCCATTTTTTCATTGCTCTCATTCCGATGAGTTTATCCAGTGCAACGTGACGTCCGACGTCTTCCGTTCCGCCTAAAAATTTACCTTCAGGAGTGAAGGCCAGCATGGCATGAGTGCTTCCGGTTACCTGACCGACTTTCTGGACCTGCTCAAAGTATTTCATCGCAGGTTGGTAGAAGTTCATGTCAAATTGATAAGTGCGTTTCAGAGGCTCAGGCTTCAATTCAACATCTTTCAGGCTCTCTACCCCGCAGATACCGCAGCCGGTGCGCCCTACCATGGACCGTCTGTGTTCTTTGAGCTTGAAGAAGCATCGAGGAGAAATTTCCATTTCGACAACCAGACCGTTGCCGCAGCCTTCTTTGACTTGGATGTCGTAAATATGAGAAATATCCGGAATGATTCTTTCCGATAATGAAAAGCCGACGGCAAATTCTTCCAGCAATTCGGGAGAAGCCATCATGACGACATGAGAGATGCCGTTATAAGTAATGGAAATCGGAACTTCGTCGGCAACCGCATCATCGACGGTTTTACCTGAAGGCCAGCGATAAACTTTCTGCCTCGTATAAGTCGGAGGCAAAACAACGGGCAGATCTTCTTCTGTTGCCATAACTTCAAAAATCAGACGGCAGCCGCTTCCTTGATAGCAAAGCGTCGACCGCGCCTTGAATATTTTTAACCACAAAAACGATGACTCCCAGCAACCGCCAGTCGCTGTCAGGGCTCACGAAAAGATTCGGTTCACCCTGAGGAACTTCGGACGCGGGTAAAAATTTTCTGATGGAATAACCGTCAGCCGTATGCACGACGACCATTGAGCCGTTTTGCGGATCCGCAGAACGATCCACGATCAAAAGATCGCCGAAGTCGATACCGGAATCCTTCATTGTATCGTCCTCGGCAATGCAGAAGACGGTTTCTTCAGGATTTCGGACTAAACAAGCGGACAGCGGGTCCTCTTCTGTGGAATTGAAATAAGAACCGATAGAGGTAAGAGATGCAAGAGATTCGGGCTTTTCTTCCGGCAACAGATCATCCTTGCTCTTAATGATCTGTTCCCTAACCCAGGAAGAACCTCCGAGCTTATGCAATTTTTCTATCAGAGCCGTCGTCAAAAGGATCGTGGTTACCTTAGAGGTGCCCGCATACGGACCGGGTTTTCTGCCCGAACCTGCTCGTTTGCCGCCCCAACCCTGTTTTTTTGTCACTGTGGTAGGAGATTCTTTCATAATATGTAGTCCTGTTTTCAAATCAGGCTTTCTACATATTAGACAATTATTCGAACAAATGCTAATTTAATTTGTAAAACAGACTACTTTTGGGTTTTGTAGCTTACTAAATTTTGGTATACCTTTACTAATAAACGAGTATCGATCATTGCGCCGTGCAGCTTTCTGTCCGAGCGGTCAATAGAAAACCTGTCCAGCAGCGCATCCAATGAATTCTTTTGCCCGGGGAAAGTGCTTCTCGCGAGCTGAAGTGTGCAGTTCAAACGACAATCTACTTTTTCCAATGTCGGCAGTCGGTTGCGTGTGAATTCTGCATTCAGCATTCCGGCATCAAAGGTCATGTTATGAGCCCAAAGTTCGCTCCCTTCTAAGAAAAGCAGAAGGTCTCTTCCGATGTCGAAAAAAATCGGTTTGTCGTCGAGAAATTTATTGTTTAAACCATGAATGCGCGTGACAAACCAAGGGACTTTTCGCTGCGGGTTAATGAATGCATGAAAGCTATCAATCTCATTGAAAGCATCATCGACTTCGATCGCGCAGACTTCGACAATTCTGTCTGTTGATCGGCACATGCCTGTGGTTTCAGTGTCCAGGAAAATCCTTCTTTTGCGGTTAGCCCTTCCGGTGTTTTCAAAATCCATTCGGAATTGGCCCTCTTTGTATTCTTCCATCATTTGTAATTTTTGATTTTTATTCTTTAGTTAGTTCTTCAATTAGTCCGCAGCGGCCGTGATCATGGTCTTCTCCATGACACCTGCTGTGGAGGCGGTTAAGCTGATCGCGCAAGTTGTAGAGATCCTGAATTTTTTGATCAATGGCTTTCAGGTGTTCTTCAACGATATGGTGGGCACGAATGAGTTCGTCCTTCTGAGTGCTCTCCACAACATCTGCAAGGGTCTTGATCTCACTCAGCGAAAGATCAAGAGAGCGGCAGTGACGGATAAAAAGCAGGCGAGCGAGGTGAGCCGGTCCGTAGATACGGTAATTGGAATCCGTTCTGGGAGGACGGGGAATGAGATCGTGGTTTTCGTAAAAACGAATAGATTCCACGGTACAGCCTGCTTTCTTTGCTAATTCACTTATCCGCATAAATACCTATAAAAAATCGCTTGACCTTGAAGTTACTGCAGGGTTTTTAATGTCGGTATATTAACAAAACGAGTATGAAAAATCATGTCGTTAACAAACTCTGACAACAAAACGGCTTCCCCTTCTGATGAAGGAAAAACAGCTGTTTCTCAAGCGAGTGAAGAGACAACTCCTCATGAACATGAACACGGATGCGGCTGCCATCATCATGAAGCCGACCACGTTGAAAAATCCTGCGGCTGTGGTCATCATCATGGTGCAGAACATTGCGGCTGCAAGCATGAGGGTCACGATGAAGAACACCACTGCTGCTGTCACCATCATGAAGAAAAGCATGAAAAGTGCTGTCATGACCACGGTGAGGAAGGCCACGAACACTGCTGTGAACATGGTCACACTCATGAAGAAGGACATCATCATGACCACGATCACTGCTGCTGCGGTCATGATCACGAGCATGTCGAAAACAGCATGGACACCGATTGGGATGTTTCAGGAGTTCATCCTTCTCAGTATCGCTTGCTCTTTTCTACCCTGGGCGCCATTGCCGGAGTTAAAGATGTCGGTTTAAATCCCGACGGATTAAGGATTATTCATACACCTGAAGCTTTGCCTGTCATTAAACAAGCCTTCGAAGCGAACAATCTCAAACTTAAGATGCGGACCAATGAGGGGAAAGAAACTACACAGATTCGAATCCAGCAGATGGACTGCCCCACTGAGGAAGGCCTGATTCGCAAAAAACTTAACGACATGAAAGGCGTGAGTGGTCTGCAATTCAATTTAATGAATCGTGTTCTTACTGTCTCTTATCCCAAAGGGATGCTTCCTGAGATTGTTGCTGCGATCAAATCTCTCGATTACACCCCTGAAGTTCTGGAAGCAAACGAGAGACCGAAGCTCTCCGAATTCAAACCGACCAAGATTGCCTGGTGGAAGTACGTTCTCGGCATTGTTATCGCACTTGGCTCGGAAGCCTGCGAGTACCTCAGCCTTCCTGATTGGCTCTCCATTGTCCTTGCTGTTGCCGCCATCGCTTTGGTCGGACTCGGTACTTACAAAAAAGGCTTCATTGCTATCCGCAACCTGAATTTCAACATGAATGCCCTGATGGCGGTTGCGGTCACCGGCGCGGTTTTGATCGGCTCCTGGCCGGAAGCCGCAATGGTGATGGTTCTCTTCGAATTGTCAGAAGCCATTGAACAGATTTCGCTGGATCGTGCACGCGGTGCGATTCGCAGCCTCCTCTCTCTTGCTCCGCAAACCGCAAGAGTGGAAAAAGACGGAAACTTTATCGAAGTCCCCGCCAAGGAAATCAAGATTGGCGACGTCGTCCGTGTTGTTCCCGGTGAGCGTCTTCCCGTTGACGGCGTTGTTCTGTCCGGACAGACCTCGATCGACCAGTCCCCGATTACCGGCGAATCGATGCCGGTAGAGAAAAAACCGGAAGACAAAGTCTTTGCTGGCACTATTAATAAGAACGGCACGATTACTTATCGTGCAGAATCCGACGTCGACAACTCGATGCCTGCGCGAATTATTTCTGCCATTGAATCGGCCCAGAGCTCTCGTGCTCCCACACAGCGTTTTGTTGACAGCTTCGCCAAAGTCTATACGCCGACCGTGTTTGTGATTGCTGTTTTAACTGCCCTTATTCCTCCTCTCTTTATGGGCGGTGAATGGCTCGACTGGATTTATAAAGGCTTGACGATTCTTGTTATTGCCTGCCCTTGCGCCCTGGTTATTTCTACGCCGGTGACGATCGTTTCCGGATTAGCAACCGCAGCTCGTCGGGGAATTTTGATTAAAGGCGGTGTATACCTTGAAAAAGGCAGAACACTGCAGAGCATCGCCTTTGATAAGACAGGCACTTTGACCAAAGGCAAACCCGCTGTCATCACTTTTGAAAACGCCGGTGCCGGTTTGACGGACGAAGAAATTTTGGACTTGGCGACTGCTCTCGCCGTTCGCAATGATCATCCGGTCAGTAAAGCCGTGTCCGAGTATTCCGCTCAGCAGAAGCCGGCAGGACAAAAAGATGTTCATGGCTTTTATGCCGCTCCCGGACAAGGCGTGATCGGTGAAATCGACGGAACGGAATACTATCTCGGCAACATCAAGGGCCTCGACAAGTTCTACCTTAACGGCCCTGCAGTACGTGCCAAAGTGTCTGAACTGGCTGATCACGGCTACACGCCTTTGATCTTTGCTTCCTCTAAGAAAGTTCTGGCTTATTTCGGCGTTGCCGACAACATCAAGGAGAATGCTCCGGATGTGATCGGTCAGCTAAAAGACCTGGGCGTTAAGACCATTATGCTCACCGGTGATAACGAAAAGGCGGCTCGTCAGATTGCTGAAAAAGTCGGTGTGGACAGAGCTAAAGGAAATCTTCTTCCTGAAGATAAACAGTCCTTGGTCGACAGCATTGCCAAACGTGAAGTGATCGGTATGGTCGGTGACGGCATTAATGATGCTCCTGCTCTTGCCCGTGCAGATATCGGTTTTGCCATGGGCGCAGCAGGAACGGATACGGCGATTGAAACCGCTGACGTTGCCCTGATGGACGATGACCTTCGCAAGCTGCCCGAATTCATCAAGCTCTCAAAGAAGACTTTCCAGCTGTTGGTTGAAAACATTGTGATTGCTCTTTCGATCAAGCTTATCTTCTTTGTTCTGACACTCGCCGGTATCGGAACGATGTGGATGGCAGTATTTGCGGATACCGGAACTTGCCTCATTGTTGTGGCGAACGGGTTAAGAATGCTTCGCTGGAGAGGCTAAGCCAACTAGCTAGATTCAATAACAACAGTCGTCTTTCTGAAATATTGCAGTCTTAAGAGCATCTAGCAGAGGCCGGTCTCTGAACTATAACGGCCTCTTTCTCGGTTTCTTCTTCGTCTCCGTAATCGTCTACCTTTCCCGGGCTCTGCTTCAGGAACAGGAGCACCGAGGAAAATAAAGACTTTACTCGTCAATGCCAAGAATTACAGCAAGTTTCCCAAGAACTTCCTCAATAATATATTGAGGAGCTGTTTCTATGAATCTTGCGTTTCGCTCCACAGGATCGACAGCTTTTATTTGATCGCTGATGACGACGCCCTGTGTCTTAAGGCCGGTTCCTATCAAAGAAACTGTAAAACCCAAAGTGCGGTTTAAGTTTGCACCTTGAGAAATCGGGACACAAATGAAATGTCCAACCATCCGGTTCACTTCTTTAGGAGAAAGAACCAAGGCCGGGCGCGTTCCCTTCTGTTCGGTACCGACAGATGGCTCGAAGTCAATCCAGACGATATCGCCTCGATCAAAAGTTCTCATAGCAACTCACCCCCGGCAGGCTTTGCGTGAAGCCAACTTCTGTCTTTATCCAGCTCAGCTTGAATGAGCTTCTGCTCTTCAAGCAGTTGGTTCAGATCATATTTTGGAAGTGTTCTGCGCTTCTTTTGTCTGGACTCAATAATCAGCTTGCCGTCGTCAAATGTGTATTCAACAGTATCGCCTTCTTTTGCATTCAAAAGTTCAAGCAAAGTTTTAGGAATCGTGGCAACAACAGAACCCCCGACTCTTCTTAATGTCAGAGAAGCCATATCTTTCTCCTAAAGATAATTTTTAGATAACAAATATTATACAGAAAGGAAACAATATAAAACTGCGCACCAAGCAGAAGCTCCTTCAGCAGCAAAAGAAACTGTGAACAATCCGGCTTATCTCAGTGGTCTTCAATTACCAGTCCGTGGAAATTTGAAGTCGGTGTCAAAGGCTATGCCTGTAAGAGATGCGGCGTAGCTGGTGAAGCAAGAGTCCAACTCGACTAGAAAACCCTACTTCCGTTGTAACGGTATGGACGTAAATTTTCAAGTCCTTTTTCATTTAAATTGGAAGGAGTTTTTTTTTCATCCGGATTAGAGGAAAAATCAAAACCAATCCTGGAAACGCTTTCGTGGTTATTCTGGCGGAAGATTCTTTTTTGACGGTAATTCAAGCAGTTAGTTAGCAAAGCGCTCTGAATGGGTTATTAGTCTTACTCCGTTGAAACACTTAAGTACAAGTACCAAGAATTTGCGTCTAAAATGAAACCATCCTTCAGCAGGCGTATGACTAAATTTGTTTAGGCAACCTGTTGATTTCATTTATTTTCTCTAGGAGAATCTATGAGAATCGTTAAGCTCAGCGCAGCTATTCTTACTGCGTTATTCCTCTCCGCTACAGCTACAGCCGCTACCGTTACTCAGGAAGGTTCCGGTATCGGTAAAGACGGTGAAATCAAAGTCAAAGTTGTATTTGAAGACGGCAAAATCAAGAACGTCGACATTCTTAAACAACAGGAAAATCCTGTTTTGTCTCAGAAGGTTTTTACGGACCTTAAAGATGAAATTGTTAAGACGGATTCCGCTGACCTTGATGTCATTGCCGGAGCGACATACTCTTCCCTTGGTTTGCTTGCTGCAGTAAAAGACGCTGCACAAAAAGCCGGAATTACTTTGAAGAAAGTAGAGAAAAAAGCAGTTAAGGCCCAAGTCGCAATTCCTGCCGAACGTAATTATGACGTCGTCGTGGTCGGTGCCGGCGGTGCAGGCTTTGCCGCCGCTTTAACAGCTAAAGCCCTGGGCGTATCCGTTATTCTCCTGGAAAAAATGCCTCAGGTCGGCGGTAACTCTTTGATTTCCGGCGCAGAAATGAATGTGGCACAAAGCTGGATTCAAAAAGAACTCGGCATTAAAGATTCTCCGGAACTGCACGCTCAAGATACCCTCAAGGGCGGCGATTACAAGGGCGACCCCGCTGTTGTCGAAACCATGACGCACGGTGCATTGCCCGCAGCTGAATGGCTGAAGAACACTGTCGGTATCAGATATGAACCGCATAACCTCTTCCAGTTCGGCGGAAACTCCGTTAAACGCGCTCTGATTCCTGTCGGTCAGACCGGAACCGAATACATTACAAAACTTTCTGCTTTGGCTCAGAAAGAAAAGATTCCTGTCGTCACCGGCATGAAAGCTGTTGCTTTGATTAAGAACAAAGACGGCCGCGTAGTCGGTGTGAGCTGCGAATCGAACGGCAAGAAGTATGATTTCTACGCTAAGGGCGGCATTATCTTGGCAACAGGCGGATTCGGTGCCAATGCAGCCATGGTTAAGAAATACAACCCGAGCCTCGACGAACGCTTCAAGACGACGGACGCTCCGGGAACTACCGGTGAAGCACTTTACATGGCTCAGAAAGCCGGCGCTGAATTGGTCAACATGCAGTACATCCAGACCTATCCGATTTGTGACCCGATTTCCGGCGTGATCGAGCTGATTGCCGACGCAAGATTTGACGGAGCCATCCTTATTAATCAGGAAGGCAAACGCTTCGTCGAAGAACTTCAGCGCCGTGACGTGATTTCTCACGCTATTCTTAATCAGCCGGGTTCTTACTGCTATGTCCTTTGGAACGACAATATCGGCAAGATCTCCAATACCGTTAAGGCTCATCCGGAAGAATACGAAACCTTCACAAAACAGGGCGTTATGCACACCGCTGACAACCTGAAAGAAGTTGCTGACTTCTTCAAGATTCCGTATGACAATCTCAAAGCCACTGTGGATCGTGTCAGCCAGATGGCTAAAGACGGCGGCAAAGACTTAGACTTCCACAACCGCGGCGGTCTGAAAGATTTGTCGACCGGCAAGTACTACATCATCAAGGCTGTTCCTTCGATTCACCATACGATGGGCGGCGTCCGCATCAATCCGAAGGCTGAAGCACTCGATAAGAACGGTAAACCCGTTCCCGGTCTTTATGCTGCCGGCGAAGTTACGGGCTGCACTCATGGTACGAACCGTTTAGGCGGCAATGCCTACACCGACATTATGGTCTTCGGCCGTATTGCAGGTGAACAGGCTGCACAAGCGGCCAAGGCTACGAAATAAAAAATTGAGGCCGGCATTGCTGCCGGCCCCATGCCTACAAGCGATCTTCGGGTCGCTTTTTTATTGGATTTCACTGAGCCGAGCCATTCTGATCTGGTTGCGAATCCAGGAAGAGCCGCCTAAAACTTTAAGTTTTTCTTTGTCTTCTTCCGTCAGCAGAATCGTTGTGCGAATTAACGGCTTGTCGTCTAAGCTCGGACGACCTCTTTTAGCCAGAGCCCACTGGAGATCCAAAGTGCTTTCCAAGTCGCCTTTATTCTCATTTTCTTTGTTCAGGAAAGAGGCAAGTTTGAGAATGTCGGGCTGAAGAGAAGCCAAAGCATCTTTGAAGTTTTCTCTTTCCTTTGTAGTGAAGGATTCGCAGTCGATCGGGAAAATTTCTTTTTCAGTCACTTTGGCAGAGCCGAAGCAGCCGGCTTTGCTGAAAAAGTAAGCGTAGTAAGCGCGGTCATCACCGATGAAGTCGGTGTCATTGCGGCGAAGTTCGACACGGACATCAACACTGTTCTTCTTTAATGTAATCGTCATTTCGTTTCACCTGACAAGCAATTGAATTTCGATATGCATATAATAATATTGTCCATATAAAAATAAAATAGATACGCACTTAATAAATGAAACTAATTGTAAATCCATCCTTATTTTTTCTTTGTGAAAAGAAATTCGGACTTTTGATGTCCGGTTTTTATGAAGTTTAGAAAAACTTTCACACGCAATACGCTTTGTTTTAGAAGGATTTTTTCTCAGGCTCGACTAGAATGACACCTTCGAATAAGGATGGCAAGAAATGAATGGTCAGTTATTAGCAGCGGCTCCGATGGAAGGTCTTACGACAGCGGTATTTCGTCGTTTGCACCATCAGTATTTCGGAGGAACTGACCTTTACTACATTCCTTTCATTACGCCAACCGTTGAACCTAAATTCACGGACCGACATCTCAAGGAGCTTTCTCCTGAAGTAAATGCCGGTATTCCGGTGGTTCCTCAGCTTTTGAGCAACCGTTCTGCTGATTTCATCTGGGCCGCTAAAGCTCTTCAGGATTTGGGCTATAAAGAAGTCAACCTTAACCTCGGCTGCCCTTCCGGCACCGTTGTAGCCAAAGGAAAAGGTTCAGGTTTTTTAAGAGATCTCTACGCATTGGAACGTTTCCTGGATGAAATTTTCAGTGCCGGGATTACTGTACCGATTTCTATCAAGACAAGGCTCGGATGGGCGAACACGGAAGAGTTCGGAGACATCCTCAATTTATATAAAAAATATCCGCTTTCTTTTTTGATTGTTCACATGCGTTTGAAGACGGATCAATACAAAGGAGAAGTTAGGAAGGAAGCGCTTCTTGAGCATCTCGACGAAATCCCGTTCCCTCTGGGCGTAAACGGAGACATGATCACAACGGCCGACATGACGGATTTCTCTAAAACATTCCGCGAGCCTAAGATGCTCATGGTCGGCCGTGCACTGATGGCCGATCCGGCTCTCTTCCGTAAATATAAAGGCGGTCCGGCTGCCAGCCTCGAAGAAATTAAAAATTTCACGACCGCTCTTTTCGATGCTTATACGGAAGCCTTCCAGAACCGTCGAAATGCCATGATGCGCATGAAAGAGTTTTGGTTTTTCCAAGCTAATCTCTTTGAAGAAAATCCGAAGGCTTTTAAAAATATCTTTAAAAGCAAAACAGAAGAAGACTTTTTGGCTGCCATTGAAGAAATTGAAGCGGGTCGTCTTTTGACGGACGCCCGCTTCGGTTGGAAAAAGCCGTTGTAACCGACTCTAAGAATTTGTTACGCCGGTCGCTTCGAGGATTTTTGGCGGATATAGAAAGCCATCAGATTCAAAGCGAATACTGTCATCAGAAGAACCAGAGCTGTTGCACACTGAATCGGCACCGCTTTATCCGGATTCATGCCGGTCGTGGCCAACACATAGATGTGATACGGCAACGACATTACCGCGGCGAACGGAGAATTCGGCAAGTTGGTCGTCGATACTACGGCTGCTGTAAACATGATGGCGCTCGTTTCTCCGGCTGCTCTGGCCAATCCCAAGATGGCGCCGGTCAAAATTCCCGGAAGTGCGGCCGGAAGAACTGTACGAAGAACAGTCTGAGTTTTGCTGGCGCCCAATGCAAGAGAGGATTCTCTCCAGCTGTTCGGTATTTGAGAAAGTGTTTCTCGGACGGTATTGATGACGATCGGAAGCGTGAGAACTGCTAAAGTCAGGATCCCGGCAATCGCACTGACGCCTAAACCGCAAACGGTGACAAAGAAAGCTAATCCGAACAAACCGAAAACAATGGACGGAACGCCGGCAAGATTGGCGACGGCCAAAGTGATGAGCTTTTTAAGCGGACCTTCTTTTGCGTATTCATTGAGCCAGACGGCGCAGACAATTCCGAGAGGCAGTGCAACAGCCATAGCCCCGATGGACAGAATCGCAGTGCCGATGATGCAAGGCAGAATCCCGCCCTCTTCCATCATTTTTTCCGGAAAGGAAGAAAGAAATGAAGGAGAAAGCGTTCCGGCTCCGTGGTAACAAATGTAGCCAAGCGAAGCGAGAAATAAGGCGACCACGATCCAAGCACCGGTCTTAATCATAAAAAGACCAGCATACTCTTTAAATGTTCTTCGATCTCGTAAGGTTATGGATAGATTCATTGAAGTTCCTGTGTTAGTTCGAGGCTTTTAATTTGTATTTCTGAGAAACCAGGAACGCCGCCAGATTGCACAGAAAGGTAAAGAAAAACAGTACGATGCCGATGGCAAACAAAGCATGGTAGTGAGAGCTTCCGAATGGCGACTCAGCCATTTCAGCAACAATGGATGCCGGCATCGGTCTGACCGGATCAAACAAACTTTCGGGAATGAGTGCCGCACCGCCTGCTACCATCAAAACAACCATGGTTTCTCCGATCACGCGGCTCAATCCCAGCATTACTCCGGTCGCAATTCCGGAAAAAGCAGCCGGGACCGTGACGGTGGTCAGTGTTTCCCAATGCGTGGCGCCGAGTGCCAGAGACGACTCTTTTAGGCTTCTGGGAACTGAGCGAAGAGCGTCTTCGGAAATGGTACAGATCGTCGGAACGGCCATGAGCGCCAGCAAAATGGCGGCATTCAATACATTCAGTCCGGTCGGAGCTCCGAAATAATCCTGCAGGAAAGGTGCCAAAACAGTCATGCCGACAAAGCCGATCACAACGGAAGGCATTGCAGCCAAAAGTTCGATGAACGGTTTAAAAATGGACCGTAATCTTGACGAAGCAATTTCAGATAAGTAGACAGCGCAGAGGATCCCGAGAGGTATGGCCATTACGGCGGCGAGCAGCGTGACCGAGACAGATCCGATGATTAAAGGAAATATTCCGAAAGACGGAGGATCTTCCGTCGGGTACCAGTCGTGACCGGTCAGAAAATGTTTGAGCGATATTGTCTCGAGGACCGGCATCCCCTCTTTAAACAAGAACCAGACGATTCCGGCGAGGCCGGCAAGAGTAAGAAGAGCTAAAAATAAAAGAGATTTTTCAAAAATGAAATCCTTGATGGTTCGCTTCACTAGAAGACTCCGAGATTTCAATCACCTTTGCGGCTCCGGCTATTCAGTGCCGGTCACAGCGAAAATGACGGAAACGGTTGGAAAGCTTACTTCGATCTTCAAGCTTTCTGTCAGAGAGATCTGAAATTAACGTTTGGCAGGCGGAATAAAACCGACTTCTTTGATCAGGCTTCGGCCTTCTTCAGACAGGCAGAAGTCCGTTACTTTTTTTACGGCCCCTTGCGGCTGATGATTTGTGTAGAGATAAAGATCGCGTGAGAGCGGCCATTTGCCGTTTTTTGCGGTCTCGGGTGTTGCCTTAATCCCGTTGATTTCAACCGCCTTGATGATCGGGACTACGTAACCGAGGCCGACATATCCGATCGCGTTTGGATTCCTAGAGACGGTTTGAACTACGGTCCCGTTGGAGCTTTGCAGAAGTGCTCTCGGGCTGACGCGCTGATTTTTCATGACCAGAGATTCCCAGGTTTCAAAAGTTCCCGAAGATGTATCTCTGGATACCAAGACAATCGGAGCATCCGGTCCGCCGACCTCTTTCCAGTTCTTGATTTCACCCTTGTAGATTTTTCTCAAGTCGTCCAAAGAGAGATTCTTGAGGGAGTTTTTAGGATTGACGATCGGAACAATTGCGTCAACCGCTACCGGAATTTCAAAGGGTTTTACGCCCTTTTCTTCAGCCGCCTTCATTTCTTTATCTTTAATTTTTCTGGAGCTCATGGCGATTTGTGTCAGCTGCTCATTCAGAGCCTTGATTCCGTTGCCGGAGCCGCCTCCGGAGAGTTCGATGACAACCGAAGGATCTTTTTGCATGAGGTGCTCAGAGATTTTTTGCATGACCGGCAAGACGGTTGTTGAACCGGAAACCGTCACGTTTTCTTTTGCCATGGAAGAAGCGGAAACAGCCATGGCAGACAAAGCAAGTAAGGAAATTAAATAATTTTTTCTCATAAATTCTCCTATGTTTTATTAACAAGTTTTTTTGTTCCAAGAAAGAAATTGTTTTTCCTCAAGGAACACGGCGAATACTAGAAGTAAAAAATGACAAGAAAATTACAGTTCTGTGAAATTTTTATGACAATAAATCAAAGAGTAAGTTGTCATTAAATTGACATATTCCTGACATTTAGTTGTCATAAAAGCAAAATACAATTTTCGCGAATTTGAAAATGAATCAGGAATGTTGAAAAAGTAAATATGCAAGTAAATAATGAATTTACAAAATTGAGCGCTTCTAATTTGAATTTCTTTTACGGCTCAAAACAGGTATTAAAAAATATTTCTCTCTCTTTCAACAAAAAAGAAATCACCGCCTTAATCGGACCGTCAGGCTGCGGGAAAAGTACTTTTCTGCGCACCTTGAATCGAATGAATGATTTAATTGAAGGTGCGCGTCTTGAAGGATCTATCAAATTCGGTGATGAAGAAATCAACCATCCGCATTGCGATGTGGTTGAACTGAGACGAAGAATCGGAATGGTTTTTCAGAGACCGACGCCGTTTGCTAAAAGCATTTTCGAAAATGTGGTCTATGGTCTGAAAGTTTCCGGCGTTACAAACAAATCGCTTTTGATGGAAAAGGCGGAAGAAAGTCTTCGAAGAGCCGCTCTATGGGACGAAGTCAAGGATCGCCTCAAGGACTCTGCCCTTTCTCTTTCCGGCGGTCAGCAGCAAAGATTATGTATTGCTCGGGCCTTGGCCGTAGAACCCGAAGTGCTGCTGATGGATGAACCGGCGAGTGCGTTAGATCCGATTGCGACAGAAAAACTCGAACATGGCATGGAGGAACTCAAGAAGGATCTTTGCATCATCATCGTCACCCATAACATGCAGCAGGCCATGCGAATTTCGGACAATACAGCTTTCTTCTACATGGGTGAGTTGGTCGAACACGGTCCGACGAAAAAGATCTTTTCGAATGCCACTGAAGAAAAAACTCGTCAGTACGTGAGCGGAAGCTTCGGCTAACAGCAATTAAGAAAAAACCGCGGACGTCAGCCGCGGTTGAGTCGTAATTTTAGAAATTAGATTTCTTTCAAAGCCTTTTGGACGAACTCGTCGAAGGCTTCAACTTTTTTCGGTTCGACCAAGGTGTCGAGAATTTCGCCTTTGTTAATCAAAAGAAGCGTCGGGATGTGGCGGACACGGAATTTAGCGTTGAGACCTGCTTCGGTATCGAAATCACAGTGGGCAAACTGAATCTTGTCATGGTACTTCTGAGCATATTCCATGAACATCGGTTGGATTCGCTTGCAGTCAATGCACCAAGAAGCGCCGATTGCTAAAAGAACCGGTTTGGCGCTTTTCACGACGGTGTCTTCGTAATTTGCTTCTGTGACGTGGAGAACGATTTCATCAGCCATTCATTACCTCTTCTATCTAGAAAATCGTGAGTAAAAATTTAATTAAAAGCGTATTGGAGATCGCCAAGAGAATCAAGCCTACTACGCAGACGACCAGGAAGCCGTCGGTATTCGGGCCGTATTTTTCGCAAAGGCTCTGCATGTTGCTGAGTCCGTTGGCGGCCATCCCCATGGAGAATGCCAAACCTCCGACCGCAATGAGCATCCCTCGGAAGTCCTTGCCTAAAAGATTGAAATAGACAAAGCGGGCAAATAAAACATTAACGATGAGCTCGAGGAAGAATACAGCGATGATCGGCGCTGAGAGATCAAAGATCAAATCCAGCTGAAGCGCGCATGTTGAAACCAAAATGAAAAGAATCAGAAAGATCTTCGTCATAGTCCTTAGTGCGAGACCGTCAACGCTGAACCAGCCTGTGGAATCTGCAAAGTTTCTGGCGATCAGTGCGCAAACCATGCAGACGGTGTAGTCAGGAATCAAAACGCTCGTAAACAGTTTCTGATTGATTAGATGCCCGAGGGCCATACATACGAAGCAAATAGCAATGATCTTGATGCATTCAACCGTATGGGTTTGGTAAAAAGGTTTAGTGCTTCGCTGAATGGAACGAATAAGCCTCGCATTGTCGAATTCGGTGCGGCTGGGATTTTTGAGGTCGTATCTTTTAATGAGGTATTCGCCCATCGGAGCGCTGACCATCATGGAGCAAACCATGCCCAATGTTGCAACTCCCAAGGCGGCTTCGGCGGCGCCGGAGAATTTATCTAGCTGCTCAACTGCGGGAATGAAACTTGAAAGCGTTTCCGTTCCGCCCATCATGGATATTGTGCCCATGAGCAGTCCGAGATGCTGGTGCATGCCTAAGGCTTGTGCCGCAGTGAGTCCGATGAGTGCCTGAAGCACGCCTAAGACCATTGCCAAAGACCAAAACATGATGGAGATGACAAATCCGGTTTTAATGAGCTTCCAGCTCCCCATCAGAGCCATCATGGTGAGAAAGAACTGGAAAATCAGTGCATTAAGGTCCGGATTTAGGACCACGACCGCGGTCTTGGAAATTTTTAGGCATGCAAAAACAATTGCTGCCGGCAAACCGCCGATAAAGGGAACAGGAATGGATAGGTCCTGCAGAAGCTTGATTTCAGATTTAATCCAGCGGCCAAGAAAGTAACAAAGACAGGCAATTCCTAAGATAAAAAAATTATCCAAATGAATGTGTAAGACGCCGTCGACGCTTGTAAAGTCCATGAGACTGCCTTTGTTTTGAGTTGTCCGGTGCTCGTTACGGATCGAAAAACTATAATCGCTTCAGATCCGAATAGTATATTCTCCACTGAATTCAAACACTCGAACCACGATATGCCGATCGAACTAAAACCCGTCACGCTTAACGAATTACCGCTTCTACAAGAACAACTGCCAAAACTTCAAAACGGAGACTGCAATCTTTCTATCGCCTCCGTCATCGGACGAGCAAAGGAATACAACATCAAATGGGGAATTTCCCAGGGTGAGTTAGTATTGAATTGGGCCCCCTATCCGGATATTCCTCCTGCCTACGTCATTCCGCTTCGCAGTGAAAACGCCCTGGCCATTATTGAGGACATCGCATCTGAGTGCCAGTGCTGCAAGGAACCTGTGATTTTGTTCGGACGGTTTACGTTCATGACGGAAAGAATTTCCGAGCTGATGAGATACCGTAACTTCATTACGGTGTCTTCTAATTCCTGGTGGGATTATGTCTATGAACGTGACAAGATCGAAAACTTGGAAGGCAGAGAATTACACGGCAAGCGAAATTTCAATAAGAGATTTTATAAGGCCTATCCGAACGCTCAGTTCGTATCCTTCACGCCGGAACTCATTGAAAAAGCAAGAGTATTTCTGAAGAACTGGTATGCCAACTACGGCGAAATGACAAAGAGTCTAGAAGCTGAGCGGGACGCTATCGAGCTTGCCTTCGATCATTTTGACGAGTTCCGCTTGATCGGCGGCGCTTTAATGGACGGAGACAATATGTACGGCTTTACCTATGGCTCTGACGTCGGTGAAAACATTTTCTCAGTTCACATTGAAAAGGCAGATCGCACGGTTACCGGTGCCTACCCTGCCTTGGCCAGCGCTTTGTGCAAGACGCTTCCGGAACGTTTTACTCAGATTAACCGTGAAGAAGACTTAGGTATTCCGGGTTTAAGAAAAGCCAAAGAAGACTGGGCTCCTTCGACCATGATCAGAAAGACGCTGCTGAAGCTGCAGCGTGCTATTCCAGAACCTATCTAATCCTCTGAATGCGCTGTCGGTTAAGAATAGTTTTCCAGGAGCGCACCGACAGCGTTCCAATCTTTATTAAAAATCAGCTTTAAAGGAACCGGAACGGTGGCTTCCGGGTCTTTGGGTTGGTATGACTTTGCGCCGATGGAAGAAAGTGCCTCATGAAGGAGGCCGACCTTCGTCTCAAGCTCCTTACATCCCAACGTTTCTCTTTCTTTCTCCAATTCATTGAAAATCAACAGATTAATTTCCGGCGTTTTTGCGTCTTCTCTCAAAATGAATGCGGGAATGAGATTGTCGGTTCGGAGAAGATTTTCAAATCCGAAATGCTGAATTGATGAATGGAACCCTTCCATATCTCCGTTCCAATCGGAAAGAGAATCTAAGCCGTTTTTTAGATAGCTCATTAATTGTTCGATGGGTTTAGAAATTCCAGTTCGATCGGATAAAGAAAAATCGCGAGCCCAGACAACCTCCTCTTCGAAGTCAACTTTGTTGATGATGCGAAGAAGAAGATAGTTATTGCCCTTTTTATCAAGGGAAAAATAATCTTGAATCATTTGGCCCGCCTTATTTCAATGGAACAGCAAGACTAAATGTTAGTCGAAGATGGAAGGTAAAGGTTCCGGCCATCTGTTTTCGATGTCCGGGTCACGAAGAATCCATTCTTCTGCGCCGTCTTCAAGCTGAAAACTTCGACATCCATTGAATAAGAAATCTAAGTAATATTCCATGAACATGAATGCTGCGGTAAAAGTTTCTTCGTCACTGGAGCCTTTGTAGACGGTCGCGATTTCCTCATCCATTGTGTCTCCAAGGTTCCCGCCCCGAGCGTTTATGACCTTTTTCATCGCCCACCAGTATGGACCATATTCCAGATAACTCTTCGGTTCGTATTTAATTTGACTGAGTACGAGCTCGGTTCCGTATGCGACGATATCTGAGCGTTTCTTGTTTTTGAGCAGACCGGCCTTGTTATTGGCCGTTTTGGCTTTCAAAGTTGCGTCAGAGTAAATATAGCGGTTATAGCCCATTTCTACTTCTTGCCTCCAAAGGTTGGAAATTGATTGATCGGTTTTCAGATCAACCTTTTGAATTCGGAAATTTCCGATCCCGATGATCTCTAAGTTATGAGATGATGAAAGTCCCAAGTTTACTTGGTGATCCGGCCTTCTTGAGTATTTGCGTCCACTCTATCCCGGGCGCGAAGAAATGTAGGCCTTTTCTTTACCTGTAGCCACTTCCGTAAAGCATAGACAAAGTAAAGAGCCAAGAAACCGGCTGTGAATACAAGGACTTGAGTTTTATCATGAGGTGGAAGGTTTGAGTATTTTTTTCGTAGATGTCTTATAGGTTCGTATCTTAATTTAGCTGCATGATCAATACTGTCTCCAAGGAATAAGAAGGAGACAGATTATGGATATTAACTGGTCAAGATACATTGAGATCGCTCGAGCACAAGACTTGGGCAGCGCCGAGGTAGCGAGATTGATTCGAACCGAGACCCGTCGCAAAGTCAACATCTCCGAAGTTAAGCGGCGCCTGTCCGTTTCGGAGTCAGCGGCAGCTCAAATTCGACAGCCTAATTCTTTGGACGTTATTAATCTTTGCGAAGGTGAAGCAGATGAGGAGTCGACGCTGAGCATTTCGGCCAAGGGGATGACCTTCGAATTCAAGACGCAGCGTCCGGAAGAATCTGTCATCTTCATTCTGTCTCGCATGAGAGGAGACGTCATATGAATATCCGCTTCAGCGGCGTGCACGTGACGCTGGTAATTTCTCCTACTGATTTAAGAGGAGGCTTTCATCGGCTCTGTTCCCTCGCCCAAGATCAGCTCGGCATCAACTTGAGCAGCGGTAAGGAGGCCGTCGTCTTTCTCTCAAAGACGAGGAAGATCTGCAAGATCGTCACCACAGACGAGAAAGGAACGATGCTCTTGACACGCACCTTGCACAACGGACGCTTTGAAGAACTCATGGTTCGAGTCGGTCAGCAAGCCAAGTGCTCCTTGACTTTATCCGATTTAGAGCGATTTCTTAACGGAGAGCGGCTTTATACCAAAAGCGATACTTTTTGGTAGCCCGAGGCTCCAATAACGCCGTGTAGGCTCTTCTAGGGGCTTTCACGGCGATATTTTTATGTCTGCAATCTTTATTTATTGTTTATATTCAAATAAATAATTATTTTTAAAGGTAAAATATGATATAATTTACCCAATAGATAATAATCGGGTGTGACGAAAATGACCGACCTCAACTCACTCTCCAAGGAAGAACTGATTAAGCTGGTTACCCAAAAAGAAGAACAGCTTCGAGCTGCTGAGGATTTGGCAGAGAAACGCGAGCGCTCCAATATAAAGTTCGCTCGCGGCGTTACATCGCTGGCGCTTCTCCTCAAAGACGTCAACGGCAGCTACCTCGCTCAAGTGGAAGAGTACCTGAGTTACGCCGATGACGAAGAAGCTAAAAAGGCGATGAAAGTTCTCTATGACATGATCTCCTACGGCATAAAAACTATTGGTGTCACTTCTGTGCAAATTGCAAGTTTCTTCGCTCATGGAAACGAAGCCATGAAAGCAGGAGAAACTTCTGAACAGGCTTACGCCAAAGCACAAAGCAACTTGAAAGAATTGAGGCAGGTCCGCTCATTTACCAATAACGTCAAGGGAATCGTCAAGCTGAGCAACGCTATTGCCAAAGCATCGAAAACATTGGATG
>LARN01000136.1 GCA_000980495.1 Acinetobacter sp. N54.MGS-139
GATTCCGGTGGCTTTATCCACACCAATGTGCATCTTCATTCCGAAGTGCCAGTTGCTGCCTTTCTTCGCTGAACGCATTTCAGGATCTCGCTTTTTGTCAGCGTTTTTCGTCGAACTCGGTGCTTCAATAAAAGAGCCGTCAACAATCGTGCCCTTGCTGAACAGAAGCCCCCTGGCGGTAAGCTGCTGCTTGAACAAATCAAAGACTTGTTTGTCCAGAACGTTTTTCTCAAGGAGATGACGGAAACGTAGGATCGTGGTCTCATCGGGACATTTTGAATCCATCGTCAGACCGACAAAGCGGCGGCATGCGAACGAGTCGTGAAGCGTCTCCTCACACATGGGATCAGAAAGGTTATAAACCAGCTGAAGGAAATGAATGCGGATCATGAGTTCCAGAGGATAAGGCTGAGCGCCGCGTTTGCCTTCACTGTAATAAGGGCCTATCAAAGATTTCAAGTCCTGCCAAGGAATGATGCGGTCTAAAGTCTCCAGGAACTTTGTTCTTCTGGCACCGCCCAGCTGCGGTGAGGTTTCTGCAAATAAATCAGCGAATGTGGGGGCTTTAATCTTCATAGTCACACTTTCCGGTAGTGTGCTAATTATAGCATATCACCCACCTTTTGTGCAGAGGTTCCTTAACGCCAACCTCGAAGCTCCGTGCGGTGCCAAGGTTAAACCGTTTATTGACTTAACCATCGCTCCAAACTTCGGTGACAAGAAAGTTACCAATAAAGTCGGTTTAGTGACTACTGGAACGCTTGACTCCTTTGACGCTCGTATCACCAACAACGCGATGTACAAAGGAAAAGTCGGTGTTGAAACAACCAAGGGTAAACATTCCTTCGGTTTGAACTACGGAATTGGCGGCGGAAACCGCGGCAGAGTTGATCAGACTCTCCAGGCTAACTACCGCTATCAGTTCTAATTTTTGAAAGAGAAGGGGCGCTGTACGCTCTTCCTTTTTCAACAAACAATCTCCTAGCAAGAGCACTTAAACCTCCCGAATGGCCTCAGCTGTTTGGGAGGTTTTCCTATGCCTGAATCACTATGGATGGTTGCTTAGACGAAGCTGCACCGTCAGCCGATTGGCAGAATGGGCTAAGGTTATTAGGGAGGATCTGGGCTTATGTTTAACCTAAGAGTCGGACGATAAATACATCTTGAGGCGAGACAGCTAAATATTTCTTAAAAACCTATTGAAAAATATAGGTTTTTTCTTGACTTTTTAAGATGTGTGTATTATAATTATAAGCATATTTGAAGAAGGTTCCTGATCATGTCTAAGCC
>LARN01000134.1 GCA_000980495.1 Acinetobacter sp. N54.MGS-139
GACCTGAATCGGCGTGAACGTGCCATAGTCGTGGTAGCTCTTAATGCGGGTCAGTGCGCCGACGAGGTCACGGTTTCCGACCATGAAGCCGATACGCCAACCGGCCATGTTGTAGCTCTTGCTCATGGTGAAGAACTCAACGGCGACGTCCTTAGCACCTGGCACCTGCATGATGGAAGGAGCCTTGAAGCCGTCATAGACGATGTCGGCGTAAGCCAAGTCATGAACAATGTAGACGCCGTGCTTCTTGGCAAGCGCAACGAGTTTTTCAAAGAAGTCGAGATCTACGCACTGGGCGGTCGGGTTGCTCGGGAAGCCCAAAATCATAAGTTTGGGTTTCGGAGTCGTTTCCGTAACAGCTCTTTCGAACTCGCTGAAGAAATCGATGCCCGGACCCATGCGGACGCTGCGGACATCGGCACCGGCAATGATGGAGCCGTAGATATGGATCGGGTAGCTCGGATTCGGGACGAGGACCGTGTCGCCGCGGTCGCAGGTTGCGAGCATTAAGTGAGCGATACCTTCCTTGGAGCCGATCGTAACGATGGCTTCTTTGTCCGGATCAATATCGACATCCCAGCGTCTCTTGTACCAATCGCTAATGGCCTTGCGAAGACGAGGGATACCGCGGGAAGCGGAATAGCCGTGTGTGCCGGGACGCTGCGCCACTTCGATCATCTTGTCGACGATGTGCTTCGGTGTGTCGCCGTCGGGATTGCCCATGCTCAAATCAATGATGTCCTCTCCGCGATGACGGGCCGCCATCTTCAGTTCGTTCGTAATGTTAAAGACGTACGGCGGGAGTCGTTTAATGCGGGGAAAATCGTTATTCATCTGAACCTTCACTTGTTTGTTATCAGTAATCTTCTGAGTTTAATTGAAAGATTTGCATTTAAAGATGAATACGACAGTATTTGCTTAATGCTCTGAATTCAGCGGGCACAAAAAAGCCCCTGACTTGCAGAGGCTTCTTGGAAAAGCTTTGGGTTAGAGCGCGTCGCTCGCAAAATCCGCCAAGCGGGATCTTTCACCGCGCTGCATAGTGATGTGACCCGAGTGCGGCCAGCCTTTGAAGCGGTCAACCACATAAGTCAGACCGGAGGAGCCTTCCGTCAGGTAAGGCGTATCGATCTGAGCGATGTTGCCCAGGCAGACGATCTTGGTGCCGGGACCGGCACGCGTAATCAGCGTCTTCATCTGTTTCGGCGTTAAGTTCTGAGCTTCGTCGATGATGACGAATTTATTCAGGAACGTGCGGCCGCGCATAAAGCTCATGGACTTAATGCGG
>LARN01000137.1 GCA_000980495.1 Acinetobacter sp. N54.MGS-139
TTCGGAAGGTATTTCTATCTGCCTTAATGCAACGTCAGTCGGAAAAGGGAAAATCGGCGTTCCGCTTCACCTAATGATGAGGAAAGTTCTGGATTCCAGTCTGGCAACAGAAGCAATTAAAGCGGTTTCTATGCTTCCGAGAGCCGGTTCCGGTGCTTTTAATATCGCGACTCGCAGCGGATTTGAGATGGTAATTGAATTCTCTCCTGATCAATTTGATGTCATCATGAGTCAGGGGGAACCTTTAATCCATACGAATCATTATCTTTCTCCCCTCATCGCACCTCAGGATAAAGCCAAAAGTTTTATTCCTTCGACGTTTACACGCTACAACACCATGGAAAAATGGTTAAAGAGACACGGCGGAAGGATCGGAGAGAAGGAGATTTTCAAACTCCTAAGCAATCACGACAACTATCCTGAGTCGATTTGTTATCACGAAGATCCTCGAATCAGCGGAGAACGCTATTGCTCTGTTTATGCCATGGTGATGGACGTGACGGCTGGAAAACTTTGGGTGACCGACGGATATCCGTGTGAAGGGAAGGTTTCGGAGTATCGGCTGTAACACCTGAGGAAAAATAATTGAGATCGAAGGGCAGTTGCGGGTAAGGCAACTGCCCAAAAGAAGACGCTATTAAATTGATTTGTTCTCTACGAGCCATAGACTTCTTAAAACGGTTTTAAAACATAAGGTGTTAAAAATGGCTTATTTAAAGAATATTGCTTCTTCTGAAGTTCTGAAATTAGCTGATCAAGTTCAATATGCACTGGGACAGGTTGTAAGTAAAACTTTGGTTCAAAACAAAGGTGTCGGTATCACGTTATTTGCCTTTGCCAAAGGCGAGGGAATCAGTGAGCATGAAAGCACAGGAGATGCTTTTGTTACCTGCTTAGACGGCAAAGGCAAGATCATGATTGACGGAAAACCTTACTTTTTAGAGAAAGGCGAGAGCATTGTCATGCCGGCTAATCATCCGCATGCTGTTTATGGCGAAGAGGATTTCAAGATGATGTTAGTGGTGGTTTTTCCGCCAATGTAATTCTTAGCCTTCTGATTTTTCTAAAAGCCGCTCTAGAGGCGGTTTTGTTTTGTTTGAAAAAAGGCCTGAAGATTTAAGGAACCTCTGCACAAAAGGTGGGTGATATGCTATAATTAGCACACTACCGAAAAGTGTGACTATGAAGATTAAAGCCCCCACATTCGCTGATTTATTTGCAGAAACCTCACCGCAGCTGGGCGGTGCCAGAAGAACAAAGTTCCTGGAGACTTTAGACCG